>NZ_JACJOZ010000099.1:0-9868 GCF_014695795.1 Phormidium sp. FACHB-592 | reverse complement strand
TCACTTCGCTCAAACTCAGGCGGGAATGGCTCCGGCGTTCACCAGGCATGGAAGGCAACTGCACTTGGTGTTGCCAACCGTGCTCAAAGTGCTGATAAAAATCGTCCAGTTCATAAAAAAGGTGTGCAATATCCAGACGCGATACGATGATTTCCATAGCTGAGACCGTTACTTCAAAACCAGTCTCAGCTTTTCTTGTGTCAATTTCTGTTCGTCGAACTCACGTTAAAGAAAGACTCAGCATCAGCATTACGGCAGCAACAAGCAGAAGTGCTACGAGGGCATAGGGCTTTCAGCCGTTGAAACCACAGCTCAAGAGGCTGTGTATGACTGCTTTTTGCTTAGTATATTGTCTCAAAGTAGTCCAAACTGTTACTCATCAAGGGTTTCAGCCGTGCAGTTTAAACTACCTCTTTCCTGAAACCTCTACAGGTAAGGAGCTACAGCCTTATCTTGCACTTTTTGGGTCGTCTGTCGGCTCAACCCCGTTCACACTTCAGTGTCTTTGCTTCAAGGATCCTAAGACCCCGAGCCGTGCCATCAATCGAGTGTAGCACGCCCGCCAAGTTCCCTTAGCGCCCAATTGGCCATGTCTTGCACATAGGGGCTTTCATCCTGAAGGGCTGTGGTGAGAGCAGTGACAACAGATGCAGTGCCGATCTGATGCAGTGCGTTTACCGCGCTCAGCCGCACCTTCATCTCTGGATCGTTGAGCAGTTCGGTCAGCGGTTCGACACTTTCTGAAACCCCAATTTCACCTAAACAACGGATGACTTCAAGTCGTACCTCTTGATCTGGATCGTTCAGTAGCGCTTGAACGGGTGTGAGTGCTCGCTCATCCCCTAAGTAGCGCAAGGCATAGACCACTGACTTACGCACCGCAGGATACGAATCCGTGAGAGTTGCGACCAACGGCATCAGACTTAGCTCATGAGGGGATTGACTTAAGGCTCTGGCCGTTGCCTCCCGAATTTGCCAGTTAGGATGGCTTAACCGCAGGCATAACGCCAGGATTGCTTTAGGGTCTTTAATTTGATGAATTGATAGCCAGCGCAAGGATTCGATCGCCTGTAAAACCACCTCATCATCCGCATCCTGTAATGTTTCAATGAGGGGAAGCACGCCTCGTTTGTCGTACATCATTCCCAGAGCGCAAGCGGCACTGCGGCGGACAAAAGCATCGTTGTCCTGCAACGCATCTACCACTGGAACCAGCGTTAAGTCTCCCACTCGACCCAGGGAGATCGCGGCTGTTTCTCGTAATGGGTGGGCTGGGTCTCGGACAATGCCCAGTAACAAGTCTGAAATTGGCACGCCAGTTAGTTGGGTTAAGGCAGCTGCAATGGCTTGATTGGCGGCCAGGACGGCTCCTGTTGTCGCGAAGGGTGCGCCGCCGCCGGTGCGTTCTGCCTGCTCTTGTAGCGGCATACCACAGGGGAACTCATGATACCAGGCAAAGACTTTAATCAATGGTTCAATGGCGCGCTGACCACCAATTTCTGCCAACGTTTGGGCGATCGCCTGAATCACTTTCGGTTCTCCCGAATGGAAATGCCAACCATTCCACTTCCGCAAGATTTGAATCAAGGGTTCCACCACGATGGGAAGGTGAAATTGGCTCAGGGCCTCGGCGGCACTTAAAACAACCTGCTCATCACGGTCTTTTGAGGCCGCAATCAAGGGCTCAATCACACTGACATCCCCGATCATTCCCAGTGCTTGTGCGGCGGCGGCTCGATCGCCGATGTCCGAATACTGTATTTTTCCGTCGGACGCTTGCAAAAGATTGGCTAATACGGGTACGGCTCGTCGATCTTGTAATTGCCCCAGCAGCAGGATCGCGTCGTAGCGAATCCGAGCATTCGTTGAGGCTTTCAAAACGGCAATCAAGGGCGCAACCACAGGTTTTCCGAGTTTGAGCAAGGCAGCGGTCGTGTTTTCACCATCTTCCTGAGTTTGCTGGAATCGACCGTATTCCGCAATTTGCTTGAATCGCTGGATCAGAGGCTTCACTGCTTGCGGATCACTAAGATCGCCCAACTTTTGAGTCGCCGCTTCCCGAACGTTCCAATCTGAGTCTTCAAGCGCCTTGAGCAGGAGGGGAAGAATTTGCTCTGACTCGTCTGCTTTGAGGGCAAGGATAGCGTGATACCGAATGATTGGATCAGGATGTTGCACAACCGTAAGCATCAGTGCGGCGATCCGTGGATGAGCGAACTGACTTAAGGCTCCAATCGTCGATCGCCACAGAGGTTCTGGAGACGACTGAGCCAATTCCAGCAAGGGTTCAATCGCTCGATCGTCTTTTAATGCGCCTAATGCCTGGACTGCTTGCAATTGTACTTTGTCATGGGAGTCTTTCAGACACGCAATGATGGGTTCGACAATTTGGCGATCACCGAGCTTCGTCAAATGAGAAATAGCGTAGTGGCGGATCTTCCAGAATGGGTGATGCAGTAACTCCAGCAGGGCTGCCAAAGCGGAGGATTCACCCAGTTGGACGAGGGCATAACTGGCCCACAATACCCGCCAAGGTGATTCAACCGCGAGCGCGGCTTGCAAAGCCGGAATTGCCCTTGGGCCTAATTGCACCAAGGCTTGAGCGGCGGTTGCGTTGACATTGATCATCTGGTGATCAAACAGCCCGATTAACGGTTGAATGGCTCGCTCATCTCCGACCTCTGCCAGGATTTTTGCGGCTGCTTGACGCACTTGGTCACTGGGGCTAATGGTGAGAGCTTGCAGCAAAAGATCCACGATTGGTTCTGGCTGGAGCAGGAACAGCTTACGGATGAGACCCTCATACAAGCTATCGCTGGTCAAATAGTGTTGCTGCAAGAATTGAATCACGGCGGCGATCGCCTGCGTCGAATGCAAGTTCAACAAAGTATCTGCGGCTTCATACTGCACATCCTGGTGGTCATCTTGTAAGGTTTGGATCAACGGTGCGATCGCCCGTTCATCGCCTAATGCACCGAGTTGCTGTGCCGCCTTTCGTCGCACATAGGGGTCAGCGTCATTGAGTGTAGTGATGAGTAGGGGCACTGCGATCGTGCCCAGCTTACCGAGTGATTCCGCCACCACCTCCCGCACGTGCTCACATTCGTCCTGCACTAACTGCTCAGAGAGGGCTTGAAGCACTCGCGGATCAGTTCGCTGGTGATGCTCGCAGAGGTCAGACACGGCAAACCTCCGCATCTCATCGTCTGGGTGCTGTAACGCTCGCAGTAGGGCGGAAATGGATCTCACGCTTCGTGTTCCTCTCTGGGCTAGCTCGGCTGGGATAATAAACCTTTCTCCAGTGAAGCCGACTCACCACAGGGATGTCTGGAGTGAGAAAACCGAACCTACTCCTCGCTAGCCTGCTCGTTCACCCAAGCAATGGCGGCACGAACAGAGATCAGCGCTGGAACCTCCGCATATTGGTTAGTTTTCGTTGTCTCGTCAACAGTTCTCAATAAATATTGCTTCCGTCCTCCACCCAGTGGAAACCAGAGCAACGTATGGTTTTGCCAGGTATCGACGATTTTGATTTTATATTCCTGGCAGAGACGAGCGTAACCAATCTCCTGAATGATCATGCGCTCATAGGGGGGATTGGGACGAGAGCACAACCAAATTGGTTGCCATTGGCTGGGCGGCTTTTTCCGAAAGCGGTCGTCAAGCCAGAGTCCATGATAGGCGTAGACCTGAAAGCCTCCTGAATATTCGATCGCAGGTTCCCTTTGTCCATGTAATTGTCCTGCACCGTCAAACGCCCACTTAGTGGGGCGATCGCAAACCCAACACATTTGCTTCAACGGCACAACCCAGCCAACTTGTGCAGCAATTGTCTGCATCAGCGGCCACTGCTCCTGATCACAGGTATCCCCCCGCTCAATGAGCCAATCTTCTTCCTGCCAGGTATAGCCCAACTCGGTGACACAAAAATCGATCAACGCGCCATTACTAATGAGCCAGGTAGGATATTGCATCACCTCCCACAACGTAGCTTCTAACCCACGATGCCAGTGCAATCCCAACTCATGGCTGATCGTGCCCCATTGACGCTGCAACTGCTTTTCCAGGGGGTCTCGCAGTTGTTGGCTCAAGTCATCAAACAACTCGCTGCCCATTTGCTCATACAAGTTTGTCCAGAGGGGCCTATCCAACCGCTTGCGAATTTCGGACCAGCAGCTATATAGCAAGTAATACCAGGGCTGGCGCAATCCCTCTGGATCGCGCTCTAAATAGAACTCCACTCGCTCTCGCAGTTCCAGTGGATTGGCACAAAATTCAATTTGAGGTGGTTCCAGTTTAGCCCGACAATACATTGCATCGATGGCTTCTATGGCGGTCGCTTGATCGATCGACTCCATTGACCAGGCAAACTGCAACCACTTCTGCCGATACTGCGGTAGCAGGTTGAGCGGCTCTGAGGTCAGTCGTTCACTTGGAGCAGAATCAGGCTTCACAAATGGGTTTGGCAGTAGTGATGGAGACCGTTAGCGCTTGTGTTCCACGTCATCTGGCACTGGTGCTAGTGCCATTAAGCGAGCCGTCCGCGTGTCAGCAGGAGGCACTCCCTATAACTAACCACGCTACCATTCGCCTCATGTGCAGGGCAACAACGGTCAGCATCGGCTGCAATCGCGATGTTGCTAGTCCTAAAGAGCGCGCTTGCCGTAGATAAACGCGTGAAGACCGGGAGACAAAGTGCCTTCATGCCCGCTCGTTATTTGTCAGTTTGTTTCCAAGCTGTCGTTGATTAGCTGCGGGTGGCAGCTAATCAACGACAGCAGCGGTACCTCACTTGTGCCTGAGAGCCAACGGGAACGAGCGCATCAGTGTGGCAGACTAGAACCGAACGGTGATTGAAAGCAGTTCTAGTTCAGTCAGTTACCAGGAGAGCGGTAGAGACTCTCTAGCTCTGATCTTAAAGTCGATGGAGGTGAGCGATCAAGACACAGGAGGACAATCTGTGGGACGCGATTGAGCGACTTGAGTCTCGCTGCTGTGGTCCTGAGTGCTTAAAGTGCTGGCGTGCTTTGATGCGAGCCTGCGCGCAACTGCTCATGAGCCACCTACCTGCTGCGGTCGCTGACTGGACAGCGGCGGCCGATGCTTACGAGCGCGGTGCGCTTTCTACAGAGGCGCTAGCCGTCGTCCGCGTACGTGCATGGCAGTACCACGATGCCAGCCAGCGGTCCGTCAGCCCGGACGCGTTGAGTGGCTTACGTGTGGTGATGTATCGGCTGTGGCCGGCACCTGTGGCTGCCGATTGGTATGAGTTAGCGTGGCACTTTCTGCACTGCTGCAACGAAGCAGGCCTTAGGGATGACCAGTTGTTCGACTTACTGCAGGAGCATTTTGCTAGTCTTAGCGGCGAAGCAGAAGTCGTCTAACCACAGCAGGTACTCGACCGCCGACACAACGTCCTTATGTCAATCGGGGCCACGCAGGGGGTGATGCCGGGCCTTGGGCTGCTTCACATGGCAGCGAGGACAGTACGCCCATTTCATGGTTGGGGAAGCGAGGCTTTAAGATCAAGCAAGTACATCAAGACAGTGTCATTAACTCAGAGGTGCAGCAGTGAGTCAAATTGTTGTCTCTACCATTGGTTCTTGGGGTGCTTTGTGGGTGGTCGACAGCAACAGAACAAGGTGCTGCACTCGACCGCCTATACTCTACGCTCGTGCTTCCACCAGCCTCCAACGGCGAGTAAGCTAAATCGTTCGGCTGAAATTTGTTCTAAATCTAAATACAGCTAGGGTTCATAGATAAATCCTGAGGGATCACAAAATGCAAAGCCAGCATATAGCTTTAATCCGAACCCTCTTCCAAAGCCGCTTAGCGACTCTTGAGCATCTTTTGGAGTCAGCTCGAACTCACTTTCGTGATGATGAGTCGTTCCTTCAGAAGCGGCTTGCGGCTGATATGTTGCCCTTCGGTACACAGATTGCTTTCACTTGCAATCAACCACGCAACTTTGCTCTCTGGTGTGATGGTAAACCGGCGAATCATCTCGATCCAGACGTCACAGCTCTCGCGCAGGCAGACGAGCACATAGCAAACACTAAAGAACTTCTTTTGGGTGCTCACGCTGAAGACGCAAAGCTAGCTGAGGTGACGCGCATTGAATTGGGTCAGAGCCTGTACCTTGAGTTGGCTGGTCATGCCTATGTCAATGAATTTCTCATCCCAAACTTTTACTTTCATCTGGTCACGGCTTACGATATTCTTCGCATGGCTGGTGTACCAATTGGCAAACGAGACTACATGCTGCACTTGGTGCCATCAATCAGAAAGGAATGAAGCCTAACTATTCAAAGGCAACGGACGGTCAAGAGTCAATCGCGCTAAATTCGGGATTATTGCCGCCGCTGATTTGAGCTATTAATGCTTAGAAACAAGGCCGAAAATGCTTCTTTTCGGCAAAGATGCAAGCTGGGACGCGGCTAGGGTAAAAAAGTGCAAGATAGACTGGAAAGCATTGTCTAGATTGAGTTACAGAGCCTCTGTCGCAGTGAGGCTCAGTATTGGAACCGCTGCTGCCACCCGCAGCTAACCAACGACAGCAGCGGCATCCTAGCTTGTGCATCGGAGCCTACAGGCACGAGAGCATCGGTGTTGCAGACTAGAACTGAACGGTGCTTGAGGTCAGTTCTAGTCCAGTAAGCTAGGAGAGATCGGCAGAAACTTGCCGCCTATTCATCTGATTTGAGATCTTAGGCAGAAACCTTCCGTCTATTCATCGTTAGACTCCTGCTGCGTGGAAATTCGTGGGTGAAAGACTAACATTGACTATGAGGATTTTGAAGCAAACTACGACTCAGTTAGTTACGCAACAGCGTCAAACGGGCGAACGGCTCGCGATCGGTTGTTTCTTACTCCTTGGTGTAGTGTCGATGTTAACAGCCACAATTACGCCAGAGATAAGCTGCCGACGTGACGGAGCTTTAAGGCAATGCAAAGTTATCCGACATATGCTGGGCAATTGGCGGATTGAACAACCCATTAGCATCAAAGGTATTAGAGATGAGTCTAGCGGTGGTTTTCGCCGTGGAAAATCGAACGGGGGCAGCTCTACCCACATAACGGTTGTAGAAACACAGAGCGGTGAAATTTGGTTAGTCAACCGTCCGTCAACTGTCGCCGACTCTGCTACTACTAAAATTCAAAGATTTCTGAACGATCCGACTCAAACCTCGGTACAAATTCGGTCAGTAGCCTGGTTGCACTTAAATGAACCAGTCAGCAATGGTTTCTGGTTTATGTTTTCAATCGTCATGTTCGTAATTGCCTATCAACGTCTGGTCAATCAACGCATTTATCGATGTGAGTTCGATAAGACGAGAGATTTGGTTCGCGTCACTCAACAGGGTCTACTAACATCCAAAACTATTGAATTTCCGATTTCAAAGATTAGAGCAATTCATAATGTCAAAAGATTAGGTCGTAACTACATCGGAAGTGACTGCGTCGTTTTGAAGCTCAGATCTGCGCAAGAAGATGTTTATATTGGTGAAGCAGTTTGGGGAAAGAAAACAATGGCAGAGCATTACTTTTGGGGATCTATTCGATTCAGCAAAGCGCTTGAGGAGGGAAGACAAGCGATCGTGTCGTTTCTGCAAGATTAAGGTCTAACAAGTCCGTTGCACACCGACTGCTTAAAGTTAATTTGGCTGAACCCAAGAAGTTACTAGCAGCGGGTGAACGGAATCGTTCTGCCGCTTCGTTTAATCTTGTGGGCGATAGTTCAGAACGAATCTGTTGGTGTCCAAGGTTATGCTGTTTGAGCTTTACCTGTCAGACAGCCGTTTGTGGATAGTCGCTAAGGGAATCGACTTTAAGTAAAAGTTATGGACAACGATCGCAACAGAAGGATACCAAACATGTTGTGCGGAAATCGAATTGTTCTCAAACCTCTCTCCCAAGCTGATCTAGACTTGGCAGACCGGATGAATCAGGACTCCGAAACGATGAAATTTGTAGGCGGTCTAGGGACACCACGAAGCAGAGTAGAAGAATTTATTCAAAAACAGCAAGAGCAATTTTTATGTCGGGGTTGGGGCTGGATGGTGATTGAGTCTCAACAGGGAGAAAAACTTGGGTTCGTTTTCTTGCAACCCTGCTCACGACTATCTGAAATTGAGCTTGGGTATCGAATTTGTCGTGACTATTGGGGACAAGGATATGCCACAGAGAGTGCTCAGTTATTACTGTCACATGGGCTGAAGGAGCTTCATTTCAATCCAATTGTTGCAGCGGTTGATCCATTAAATATTGCATCTGAGCGAGTTCTTCAGCGAATCGGGATGCAATACTGGAAAGATGTTGATTGGGAAACAACACCAAGCGGTTTTGCACGTTGCTACAAGGCTTCATAGACCATATGCGAGAATTACGAGCTAATGGCGCACCAGAACAATTCGGTTGCAGCGGACCTGCGAAGTTTTTTCTGGTATATGAGTTCTCTCGTTGCCGCTGAACCGAGCCGTTGTGCTGCTTAAATTGTCGGTGAGGTAAGTACACTAAGGCTACTTGTTTGTGTGAGAATTTGAGGTTTTGCAGGATGCGAAGACCTGGATGGGATGCTCGACGCAGAAATAGAAATATTGGTACCGTGAAGTCTGGACATGGTCAGGATAACAAGATGCGCATTCCTGAACATTGGATTGGTGGAAAGTGGATCTTGTTTCATGAGCAGCTTGATAATCCTGTTGCGTTAACTCGAACGATTGGCGATCGCAACATTACAATCCTTGTTGAACCCGTTCACTCAGGCTTTCTCCACGCTTGTACTCCCGATGATATTGCCAAGGTTCTAAGGTTGCTGCCTCCACAACATACAGAAGGAATTAATTTAGTTGTACTACGTCAACCCAAACGGAAAGAACGGATTCTCAGCCCAGTTTGGGGGCGATTACAGTATTACTCAGAGATCCAACAGTATCGCGGTGTTGCGATACACATAGAAGCTCACCCAACTAATGGCACTGCCTCTTGGGAGAAATCGCTATCACCAGATAATGCTCAGGAATTGGCGCGACTAGTAGAAGACGGGCATCAACTGATTTCTGAACGTCGTCGTTATGTATTACACATGACTCCAGAATCGATTCGTGCGACTCAGTTATACCGTACCTTGCCGCATGAGGTTGGGCATTACGTCGATTACCTGAATACGATTGGGGCAGATGACGACGACGAATTGTTTTGGAGCAAGCCAAGTCGAGATAAGGAAGCATTTGCACATCGATATGCACGCGAATTTTGGGAATGCGAAAAAAAAGCTGGAAGCATCCCATTTCAGCGCATCTTGGATGAAGAAGTGCTAACGGCTGAAGGTCTGTCTCTGTCATGGTTTGCGCACCACAACAATCCTGATGCAGCGGACACGTAAGATTGATCGTAGATTGATATAACGTGGCTTCGAGCCGCTGATCAGTACCGTTATGTCTGAAAATCCTCGTGTCACCTGACAGCCAGCAGCAGCATGATCGGCTTACGGTCCATAAGGCAAAAAACCCGATCTCTCTGACCGGGTTAATTATGTATCTGTTAGTTCTAAGGTGCCCATTGATAAACGTGCCTAATGATCAGCTTGTGCTACCGATGCTGCACTAGCTGTCAACTGGCACAATCGCTCAAAACCTTACACAGCAGCAGTTTCCCTCTTTCACCTCCTTGCCCCGTTGCGGACTGAGCAACTAACCCCAAAAGTTAAACAGTGGCTAGAAACATTACTAGGCGTAGCTTTTTCTTAGAAAGTGTTTGTAAATGCTGGTTAAGCAGGTTTCAAGTTCCTCGTTCGTCGGTTGTTTGTTAACCGCCTCAGCATCAACCGAATCATGACCACATAAACCATGCCTTCATGATTTTCAGG
>NZ_JACJOZ010000098.1:0-7804 GCF_014695795.1 Phormidium sp. FACHB-592 | reverse complement strand
AACACGATCGCTCAAAGCATTTTAGACCGGGCACCTCTACCTATTCTGCATAGCATTCATCAGATGGACTTAGTGCCTAGCAACCTAACGTTGAGTGCAGCCGATGTCAGGTTAGCGACCGCGATCGCGAAAGAAACCCGTCTTAAGAAGGCGCTCGCCCCAGTTGAGCAGAACTATGATTTTGTGTTGATCGACTGCCCACCAACACTGGGGGTGTTAAGTATTCTCTCACTGGTGGCATCGACCCATATCCTGATTCCGATGCAGACGCAATATAAAAGCTTTGTGGGTCTGGATCTGCTGTTAGGGACAATCAATGAGCTTCAACAGGAAGGGGTTGCATCAGACCTAAAGGTTGCTGGGGTCATTCCTAATCTGCATGATCGTACGGCACAAGGAAAAGAGATCCTACAGGCTGTGACGGAGCAATTTAGCGGTGTTGCACCTGTTTTCCTGCCCATTCCACGGGCTGTTGCCTTTGCTGATGCCTCTATGCAACACCTACCTTTGGGGCTATATGACCCCAAACATCCTGCCCTCGCAGTCCTGACTGCTGTTACTCAAAGCTTGGAGTCTCTATAGTGCCACCACGTAAAACTGCACTCAAACCGCAGCTTCGCAATGTTGCAGCGCTTCTCAACCGCGAGGCGCCCGCTGAGGCTGAACAAGTTGAGCAGTCGTCTCAATCTGCTTCACTTGATAAAATCCATCTGCCTACAAAGCAGCCTCGTCGCTTTTTCGATGCTGACAAGCTGGCTCAACTGATTGCATCGGTTAAGGAGCATGGCATTCTAGAGCCACTTCTCGTTCGCCCTCTAAAGGATGGGGAGTATGAACTGGTTGCAGGAGAGCGTCGGTTGCGGGCAGCTCGTGAAGTGGGGCTAGAAGCAGTTCCGATCGTTGTGCGTGAGTTGGACGATCGACAAGCGATTCAGGTTGCGTTGATCGAGAATTTGCAGCGGGAAGACCTGAATCCGGTGGAAGAAACAGATGCGGTGTTAGATTTACTGGCGATCAGTCTAGAGATAACGAGAGAGGAAGTGACTTCGTTGTTTTATCAGGCGCATCGGGCAAAACATCGCGGTCAGGCATTGGGACAAAACGTTTTGTCCCAATTGGAAACGGTTCAAAATGTGATGGCAGGAGTGGGTCGGTTTAGCATTGACAGCTTTCGTTCTAGCCGCTTGCCGCTGCTAAATTTGCCGGAAAATGTGCTGAATGTTCTCCGCCAGGGGAAGCTGGAATATACCAAGGCACAGGCGATCGCCCGTGTAAAAGATGAGGGGCAGCGGTCTAAGTTGCTCAAGCAGGCAATTACTAAAAACCTATCGCTGAATGAGATTAAAGCAGCGATTAAAGAACTCGCGCCAGCAGTAGAGCCGACACATGAGAAAGTGCTGGTTGAGCGATTGGGTGAGATTGGCAAGCGGTTGCGGAAGAGTGAAACCTGGGGCAATCGGAAGAAACGCGAGCGAATTACTAAACTATTGACCGAATTAGATCAATTAACGACTGAGATTTGATCGGATGTCCAGGGAATCCTAGATAGCGAGCCCAACCTAGTGTCTAAGTAGGCTAATGGGGCTTGCTCTTTTAACCTGCTTACAAGGGGTTAAATTGTTCCTTGCGACGTTCATCTACCGGCTCTGACATGATGGCAACAAATCATCAATCTGCAAAATTGGCTGGTGGAGTACTTTATGTGCCACTAGCAGATGGCAAGTGTCGCGTTGGTACAGTGCCGGTAAACGTGCCTGGAAAGCTTTGCGGAAGTATAAGTTGCTAAGTAAGCAGACGTGCAAGCGACTAACAAACTAAAATTGCCGCTGTGTAAGGCTTTGAACGCTTGTGCCAATTGGCGTCTAGTCCAGCACCGGCAGCACTAGTTTCTCGTTCGCCATGCTGATTCAACGAGCACCTTAGAACCAATAGACACAGAACCAATCCGGTTAGAGCGATCGGGTACTTTTTTGCCCTCTGAACCGTAAGTGGGGGTGAGTCACATTGGATGCTGTTGGCGCATGGGCTACAGGTAGGATGACAAAAAGGTGACCAACGCTAAAAGGTCTGCTTTTTCGTTCCTACCCAGCTTTATCGTCTCCTTGTCGGAGCGGTTATCATAGATGCGCCAGCCGCAGCAGTGACGGTCCATCAGCGCTGCTGCCACAGAACAGCCAAAACAGAGGGTGAAAGATGCTGCATTACAAGGTTTTGGCGCTCGCTGCAGTGGTCTCCCTCGCCAACGCCGCCTGTACCTTTTCCCTCAAGCCCTTACAAAGCGCCAACATTGATCCACAGGCGATCTATGCACAAAATACAGGCAAACGCATTACTCAAGCAAAGGTGCTAGCTCAGGTGGCTGTGGGCTATGAAAAGCTGGGGCAGCAGGATATGGCTGCGAAGTTACTGTCTCCAGCCATGCAAACCGCCAAAGTCAACTCATCTATTCACTATCAGACTGAAATGTGGGGTGAGGTTGGTGCCAGTTACGTAAAAATGGGTCGCTACAATGACGCACTTCAAGCTGCTCAAGCACTGGCAACGCAGAAGTACCAAGGTTCAGCTGATGGAGACGTGGCACTTGCTTTAGATCGAATTATCAGAGAGTTAGTAGCCGCGAAACAACTTGATAAAGCCACTCAGGTGGCTCAACTAATTTCATCTTCTTCTTCTATAACTTCATATGTAGTTGAGGTGGGAGAAGAATATGAAATTAGCCAACCGATGGCACTCACCAGACTTGCAGGTGAATACACGAAGGCAGGACAAAGGGAGAAGGCGTTGAAGGTATTGGATCAAGCCCTTCAACAGAGGACTGATCTTGCTGCGATCGCCCTTGCCTATGCAGCCGTCGGACAGCAAAACCAAGCCTTGCAGTTGTTGTCCCAAGCCACTCGGATCGATACCGACGAACATACCTCCCTCTATAGCAATGACTTTATCAAAGCGGCTGTTGCCTATGCAGCAATGGGACAAAAGGACCAAGCCTTGCAGCTTCTTGCTCAAATCAAAGAGAAGGTGAAGCAACAAGAAGCATCTAATCCGATGGGAGGTTACTATCTACATAGGGTCATGATGGAAATTGCGGTTGGCTATGCTGAAATTGGCGAGTATCATCAAGCCCTTCAGTTCGCCAAAACCATTCAACCCTATCAGGATCTCGCTGAGGAAGCGGGTAGAACCCCGGGCGGGCTGATTAGTGGCAGCACTAGTAATGAAGTCTTTGTCTTTACCCAGCTTGCTGATCGGTTTGCGGAAGCCAAGCAATACAACCTGGCACTGCAAGCCATCCAAGCGATTAAAGGGGAAGGGAACATAGCAGTAGCTAAGGCTAAACTCGCCGTTGAGTATGCCAGGGCAAAACAGTATGACCGGGCGTTTCAGCTGCTGCGCCAATCTAAACAACTTACCGTCTACGGAGCCTTGCCTCAAGTGGTTGAGGCAGTGGTACAAGCGGAGCGGGGCGATCGGGCTGTCCAGCTACTGACTCAAGCGCTTGAAGTCGCCGGTACTCCAAACAAACTGCTGATTCTTAGAGATGCGAGGAAAGACCTTGCTTTGGCGGCGATCGCCAAGGGGTATGCAGAAATCGGGCAAAGGGAACAAGCCGAGCCCTTACTGGCACAAGCCCGTCAGATTGCGGCACAAATCCATGGCGATGCCGAAAAGGCAGTGTCCTTAGCGACGATCGCCAGCGGGTATGCCGCCATCGGGCAAAGGGAACAAGCCGAGCCCTTACTGGCGCAAGCGCGCCAAATTGGTGAAGGCATTAATCGCTAACGTATCGTCAAGACCGTGAGCAAGCAAAAACTGAATCACGCTAGTTTTACGTGCGCTGTCGTTTTGCAAGCTTCGCCGGAGTGCTCACGTCGTGGCTCGCATGACAGCAACGGCTGCCGCCCATAGCGCTCGTTCTGCAGTCGTTACTGTCACTAGCTGTAGTGCTTAGCAACGACTGGGGTGCAGCCGACACAACATGTGGTTCAACCTGGTTTGCTTGCTCCGGGTAGGGCTGCCGCCATCCCTGTCGCTCAACACACCGAGGGCCATCAGGCTGAGAGCAGTCAGCCAAAAGACAGTCTTGAACATCGTTTTTGCCATACCAGTGCTCAGCGTTGACTCAAGTGGCCTTGAGGCACACTCAGCCTGCCAGCCTAGTCCGAGAGTCACCCTGCTGTACTTTACAACAGCGCCCGGTCGCTGGCACCGAGCTTGCGTGTGCAAACAAGAGGCAAACCGCTCCACCCAAGCTTAGGTTAACGACCGTTCACCCGGACATGGCCAAGCAGGGGGCTCTCTCTAGAGCCGCTACCACTAGGCCAGGTTGGTGGTCTGTCTGGCGGCACCGATCGCTTTGGCCACTTCAAGACCGTTTTCTTCAAGAATGATGATGGGCTCCAAGCCAGTCTTGAGCTCAAGGCGCTTGACCAACACCGGCCCATTGGCAAGACGTTGCCCTATCTGACGATGACGACTGCTGGCTTCATTGGGTGCTTTAACGATCACGTGAGCCACGCTGCCGACCACAACCACACCACTGACTTCTACCGCGTTCGCGAGGCTGGCTACTGGTAACGGTGGCAGTGGGCTAAGCAACGGTGTGCTTGGCTGGGGCGGTAATGGTGTGCTGCGCTTCGGCTTCAAAGCCGTCAGGCGGGTGCGAGGCTGAGTCAGTGGGTGTCGTTTGTGCCAGTTTGAGGGGAGTCCAAAGCACTGGCAGCGATCGCTTGGTTAGTAGAGCTGATGCATTGAGAGACTGTTTGTGTGCGTACTACTTGTTCGCCGCTTCCTTGAGACTTCACGACAACTGTAGGTATTTTTCTACTGACTTGAGAATTGTGTAGTGAGTCCTGACTTGGTCTAGCAATGAAAGCTTTCGACTCTGACACTTTGAGGCTGTAAGGCGCACGAAGAGAGCCAATCGCGGTAGGCTAACACTTCGTCTTGAGATTCAAACACTGTCGTGCTCAGAAAGGGTAAGTGGGCGATCGTGCAGGAGCGCACAAGGTAGAGAGAGACCCCCCGCTGTAAGTACCAAAAGCGTTTTTGCATGGGTTTACCGAGAGCAACAGGGATGGAACAAACACGCCGTGATCATCCACTGCGATCCAAGGTCTTTCGGGAAGCTTTTTGATCAATCACCACTATGGGTGATCAAAGCGATCACGGCGATCAGACCATCCATGCCCTAAAAAGTCTGGAGCCAAAATCCGATAGCCAGCAGCTACTAACGGTGGGATAACCGCATGATAGAGATAGCCCCACGTCGGGATTCCATGCATCAATAGAATCGTACTTCGCTGAGCTTCGCCCACATCAACATATCTTACAGAAACAGGGATGTGGGCCACTTGACCAGCGGGCAGAAGCATCTCTTGCTGTGCAGCCCTGAATTTTTCCCAAAGGCTCCAATCACCGACCCCTGGTTCCATAGCGCTCCTCTATCGACTGTCAGCCTAACGGTTCGGGTCAGCGGTTGCAATAATCCTAAACTTAGCACCAGCAGCTTCCTTCAATCCGCTGCACCCGAATTGTTATACGGCTGCAAACTTAGCTCTCATCAACCGAAACTCTTCCAAATCATGATGTTTCCCTTTCCAGAAACCACGCTCTCTCAGTATCCCTTGGCGCTGAAACCCCAATTTCTCTAACAACCTTCTAGAAGCTAAGTTGTCTACCATGATTTTTGCGGTAACAAATTGCACTCCCTTTACCTCAAAGCCATAATTCAAAATGGCACGCAAAGACTCACTCATGATGCCTTGCCTCCAAAAGGGGCTAGCTAGCTCGTAACCAACCTCAGCAGCATTGGCTTCCTTGTCCCACGTAAACCCGCAAGAACCAATTAAATCATTGCTTGGTTTATGAGCAATTCCCCAACGTACCCCACGCCCAGTTGCAAATCCTTTTGCACGTCGCTCAACTACCCCTACTGCCTCATCAATGTGAGTGAAGGTGTCAAGATCATAAAACCGAGTCACGTTTGGATCAGAAAATATGCTAAATATAGCTTCAGCATCTTCCTGAGTCGCCTGTCGAAGCCACAGCCGCTCTGTTTCAAGCTTTGGGAAAGAAATGGATGAGGAGTTTTGGTTCATCAAACTGTGTCGTCTATCTCTACTTCTCAAGCTACTAATAGCAACTTTGCTTATCCTTTTGTAGCAATCACCAAAATGGAGTTTGATTTTAAACACCGATAGATAGCTTTTCGGTATGTCACCACCGAAAACGGAAGCCGTATAGCAATTAATAGGCTGACAGTTTCTGCCTAAGATCTCAAATCAGATGAATAGGCGGAAAGTTTCTGCCTCTCTCCTAGCTTACTGGACTAGAACTGGCCTAAATCACCATTCAGTTATAGTCTGCAACACCGATGCTCTCGTTCCTGTTAGCTCCGCTGCACAAGCGAGGAGTCCGATGCTGTCGTTGGTTAGTTGCGGGTTGTGCAACCCACCACGCAGCAAGTAAGCCTGAGTAGCAGTGATCGCATGGACTTCACTTTGAGGCAAGGGCTCACTTTGACACGCATCGTTGCTAGACCCCAGCGCCGCAGCGCTAGAGTCGAGAGCCGCACCGAGTCTGAACTTGATGACCTTACGACTGACCCGTTAGGGCGACACAAGCGACGGCACTGAGCACCCATGCAAGAGCGCTGTGCTCGCTCAAAGTAGTCAACCGCTGCACTGCTAGCACAGCCTTTTGCTACTGGATCGACAGCGCCACCTGCAGTGCTTGCTCGAGGATAGCCGTCGCTTGGGCTCGACTGGCAACGCTGTCTTGGGCCCGGTACTCGGTCGCAATCATGATCAGCGCTTGGCCTTTGTACACCTTGGTACGGATCCCTTGCGCCACACGTAACGCCTGGTCAAATTGGCCCTTTTGGGCAAACGATTGCGCTAAAGCTGGCAGCAACCAATCCAAATGAGCCGGACTATGAGCCAGCACTGGTATCGCTTCCACAACCCGCATGGCCTGCTGTGGTTGGCCGGCTTCAGCATAAGCCAGTGCGACGTCAGGCAGAATGTTTTGTACTCGTTCCCGTCGCGCCAGTTGCAACGCCTGGTCATACTGCTGCTGGGCTAGATATTGTCTGACGATTTCAGACAGGACCAGGTTGTTAGCCGTTGAGAGCGACCGCGCCAACTTCACGGCCTCAGCGCTCGCGCCCGCTCTGGCATACTGCAGCGCAAGTGCTTGCAGCACTTGCGCTGCAGTATGCCTGCACTTTAATTTGACTGGCCAAGGCACGTGCTGTCTGCACCTGTCCCATGGCAGCATAGCTTCTCGCCACTTGGGCTAGGGCAGTAGGGCGCCCTGTCGCTGGCGCTAAGGTCTGTGCTTGCGCTTGAGCGGTCGCTAACAGCGCCTTCGCTTGACTCACTTCCCCTAAGCTGGCGTATAGCGTCGCCGCTTGACTGAGCAACTGGACGGGTGTGGCGGGAAACTGCGTCGCGCGCAGGGCTTGAATTTCCGGTAGCACTTGCTGGAGGAGCGCGAGCGATGACGCTTTCTGTCCGCTCTCCAGCAGCAAGTTGGCAATTTGAAGTGTTTGCGTCAGGTCCCAGGATCGATCAGCTTCCGTTTGTGACTGCGAAGCGCGGATACTCGCGAGCGCTGGCTGCAGCACGACGGGCAAGAAGGCTATTTGTCCAGTGCGCTTGAGTTCAAAGGCCATCCCCAGCAGGGTCTGGCGCCGGCGGCGCAGATCGGGCTCGCGTTGAGCCAGGACCAGCGCTTCGTCCAAAAGTTGCTTCGCTTGCTCCGGCTTTTGCGCCTGCTGATACGCGTCCACTACGCGGAGCAT
>NZ_JACJOZ010000097.1:0-1844 GCF_014695795.1 Phormidium sp. FACHB-592 | reverse complement strand
GCTCATGCTACTGCCCTAATGAAGCTGTTGACCTTGCTCTACTGTAGGAGCCCTTGTGTACTACAAAATACAGGAATTTTCGACAATTGGGCTGTTCGCCAACAGCAACCATTACTATACAAAGGCGGTTATTTATTTCTGAAAATCCTCGTGTCACCAGTGCAACGCTGCTTCCTGTCGTACACCATTAGTGGCTGCTGCCAGCGAATGCAATTTGAAAAGCCTTTCAAGTAGGGTGTTTGATCGATGAGGCGGGTCGTGCTACGCAAGGAGCAATCGCGCTCATAAGTAGGTCGCCATAGAAACTTGTAAGATGGTAGCGTTTCCATCGCCCGTTGCTCTTCCAGATGCCTGCGCCCCTGCAAGTCAAGTTGACCGTTGAGGAAGACACGACCATACGAGAACTGAGTTTAGCCACAGAAGTACCGCGCCGTACTCGTCAACGTGCTATAGTCATCCGCCTCAATAGCGCTGGTTGGCGGGTGGGACAAATTGCTCAACACTTACAACTGCATGAACATAGTGTGCGACGCGCGATTCGCCAGTGGCAAAGGGTTGGACTCTATGGGTTATGGGAGAAGCGCCGACCGGGACGGCAACACAGTTGGCACGAGGCAGATGTCAAAGTTGTCGAGCAATGGTTGCAGGAGGAGCACAGTTACACCAGTCCCCAGCTGTGTCCGAAGTTAGCTAGCGAACGCCAAGTCCACCTCAGCCAGCGCAGCATGAGCCGCTTGCTGCAAAAAAGGGGTTCTGTTGGAAACGCTTGCGCTATAGTCCACCTCAGACAAAACAGCCAGAGTATGTGAACTCTAAACGGGCAGACTGGGAACTGCTCAAGCAGTGGGCAACTGAAGGACTCGTGCGGGTGATGTACTTAGATGAAAGTGGGTTTGAGAAGACCAGTCCTTTAACGTACAGCGATGTCAAACGGGGGCAGCAACACTGGGTTGTCAAACGCATCGTCGAGGTCGTCGGCTTAGCCTGCTTGAATTTTGGCAACCAGGGCAGGGGTTTGACTACGGCATGGTCGTGGGTGGGTTCAACAGTGCGCGCTACTTAAGCTTGACGCACTGGCAAGCCGAACGAGTCAAAGCTCACTGGCAAGCGACCGGACAAAGCACAGTGATCGTGCAAGATGGAGCGTCGTTTCATCGCTCCAAGGTGGTGCAAGCTTGTTGGCAACACTGGCAGGCGATGGGCTTATACATCTTCTACTTACCGCCTTACTCACCACAGATGAATCGCCTTGAAGATGAATGGTTACAGCTTAAGCGACATCAACTGTGTTCTCAGTTGTTCGAGCATGAGTATGATTGAGCCATAACGCTGATGGATGTGATTGAGCAACGAGGTCAAAGGCGGGGGTATCCTGTTGAGCGTTTTATATTTAATTCTGGTTAGTTACTTAAAATGGCTTTGTGTTTTATTGAAAACATAATCAGAGAGGATACATTTCATGATTTCCCCATTGAATCGAATTATGAATTGGCTACAAGTCAATTGCTCTGACTATGCTGAGTCTTTTCTTCCAGGGTTGTTTGATAGAGATATTCAAGCGATTGAGGAAAGACTTCAATTATGCCTACCTGAATCTCTTCATGCACTTTACCAATGGCATAACGGTACAGAAGAAAGCCCTAACCATAGGGATGCTTTTGTTGTATTCCATTTCTCACCGTTAGAGCAAATGGCTGAGGTCTATGAGGATCTATATTCTGCGGATCTGGATGAATGTTTAACTTTGAAAGATGGAAGACGTATGTTTCCATTTTCTCAATACAATGATGGATTTCTAGCAATTTTGATTGAAGACAGTGTAACTCCAAAAGCAGGACAAGTTG
>NZ_JACJOZ010000096.1:0-15217 GCF_014695795.1 Phormidium sp. FACHB-592 | reverse complement strand
GCTAGGGGTATTCTACCCAAGCGACTACCCATTTCTTTGGGTAGAACAGTGCTGCCACCCACAACGAACCAGACGTTTTCAGGGTGTTTCAGCAACTAACCTTAACGACAGAATCAGGTTGTTAGACCCTCACTGTGGAGTGATCGCTGTCCAAGGCAGTCCCTTCAAAATTGGTGACACTGTTTTGCCGTGGTGCTTGGTGCTAGCGCTCGCCACCCCGTGGCAGCACTACCGAGCACTGACAGCTCCGTCAACGCTCACTCGCTACGGCTGCAAAAGCATCGTGAACGACCCCATAACACTCACAGGTAAAGTCTTCTAAGCCTGCCCGATCCACCAGCGTCATGCAGCCACGGTGGTAACGCAGCAGTCCCGCTTGATCGAGCACACCCGCAGCCACGGTCACACCTGCACGCCGCACACCTAGCATTTTAGCGATGAACTCATGCGTCAGGAGAAACGTGTCGGCTCCTACACCATCACTGACTAACAAGAGCCAACGGGCCAGACGCTCTTCGGTCGTATGAAAGCGGTTGCACACGCTGTTTTGCGTGGCTTGGGTGAGCATGGCTTGCGTATAGCGGAGCAGCAAGCCGTGCAGGGCTGACCCACAGTGGAACTCGGTCAACAGCACGGCTGCCGGCAGCCGCCACGCTTTGCCAGCGACCTGCACGATTGCATCATGGCTGTTACTCGTACCGTTGAGCAGCATGGGCAAGCCGGCCATCCCTTCTTGCCCGACCAAGCCCACTTCCATCGTGGCACCATCCTTCGCTTGAAACACTAAGGAAATGAGCGCTTGTTCCGGAAAGTAAACATGGTCGATGGCACTACCCACTTGGTAGATGGGTTGCCCCATTGCCAGCGTGACCAGTTCTAAAGCGGGTTGCAAGCGCTGGTAGACGTCGGCTGGCAAGGCTGCGAGCAGATGATTGCTTGTGCGGGGAGTGGTTTGAGTTACTGGCATCTGATGTCCTGAGGGTGAGTCAAGTTGAGCAAACACAACTGACGACCCCCTGGGGAGAGTGCTAAAGCTCGACCTCAGGATCCAAAAGTGGGTTTTTAACGCAGCGGCAGTCTGAAGGGACTGACCACCGGCATTGACCGGCTAGGGTCAAGTAACACTTGTAACCTTTCTTACGGTCACTGTCGGTACGCTACTCAACAAAGGGTCCGGCAACACTTCCAGCCGGTTGTGCCCTCTGTTCCGGCCCGGGTAAGGGCCATGGACGCTGCTCGCTTTGACTAAACCGAACGAGGGAGGGCTTCAGACTAGAACGAAACGGTGCTCAAGGTGCATGCGGGTCCAACCGCCTGCAGCAGGCTTGACCCTGTAGGAGTAGCGTCTAGCAGGTATCAGCACTCCAAGCGGCTGACTCAGTCCCCGAGCGGCTTGAGGGTGTCTCCCTAGCTGGCTGCGGCTGCCATGTGAGATTACGGGAGTGCTTCAGGCTGCGTGCTAAGTAAGCGCTCGCATTCCGCCTTGATCGCTTGAAAACACTCACAGGCAGCATCTTCTAACCCTGCTGGCTGCAAGATGTGGATGTGCCCACGACGGTAATGCAGCCAACCACGCTCCTGAAACCCGTGGGCGGCTAGTGTAATGCTTGGACGCGGCGCCCCTAACATGGTCGCCAGGAAGGCCTGCGTGAGGATGACTTCATCTCCTGCCACACGGTCATGCACTTCCAAGAGCCAGCGCGCTAAGCGCTGTGCGAGCGCATGGCGGCTGTTACAAGCCGTATTTTGAGCCATTTGCGCAATCAAGACTTGCGTGTAGCGCAGCAGCACCGCACGCACGGCCGGATAGCGATCAAACGCAGCGAGGAAGACCGGCGCCTCGAGCTTGATGGCGCTACCTGGCACCTGCACCACATAGCCCGTTTGTGTCGTTGCCTTGTGACCCAGCACGGCGTTCAGACCAATCATTTCACGGCTGCCGACCAGCCCTATGGCGGCGCTGGCACCATCACTCATGGTCAGCGTCAGCGTCAGCACACAATCCAAGGGAAAGTAGAGTGCGGCGATGGCATCCCCTGGCTCATGCAGGCGCTCGCCTTGTGACAGCACGACTGTTGCCATTGCAGGAGCCAACTCAGTCAGGATCGCTGGCGGTAAAGCACTGAGCAGGCGGTTGGTCAAAGTCATGCGAGCCTTCTAAGCTTTACTTAGCATTGTAGGACCGAGCAAACACCTTGTAGACAAGCGACTACCGGCACGCTGCGTCGCGGTCTACTGACTGAAGTTGGCGTGAGCAACTTATGGTGCAGAGGGCAACCAAGCACTTGATCGCTCGGACCGGGTTCGATGTGTCTCGGTTGGTTCTAAAGTGCCCCTTGATCCGCGTGGCTACCGCTCTGCTAGTGCTGCCGCTGCTAGGCTCGTTCAAAACTGGTCAAAGCCTTAAAAGCCTGACACAGCGGCGGTGCTAATTTTTAAGCCGCTTGCCCGTCTGCTAGATCCGGGGGGCAACAAACCAACCAAGCTAGCCCTAGGTTAAACCGAGCGCTGCAAGCCATCTGTAGTAGCGCTTGAGTACCCCTAGGCTCAACTTTCGCACGGAGTGCGGCTTCACCTCAAGTGGCTGGGGCCGTTTCGTGCCAGCGTTTACTTCCTTCCTAAAGGAGAGGTTGCCCAGCCTGCAGCGCTAGAACATAAGACTAGGAATAAAGTCAGCCGGCTCTCGTGCCGTGTTCATGTCGTTAAATGTCAAAACAAGCAGACGTGGCGAGACTGCAGCCACTCAAGGACATTCAAGTACTGCTGGTAGAGGATGAGCTAGACATGGCGGTGTTGCTCACTTACTTGCTCGAAAACGAGGGCGCCGCCGTGACGGTCACGACGACTGCGCTCGAAGCGTTGCAAGTGCTCAACAAACAACGTCCTCAAATCCTGCTTTGCAATCTGCGCTTACCAGACCTTGATGGTAAAGCGTTGCTCGAGCAAGTGCGTCAAGCGCCGGCTACCGCTAGCCGCCAGATCCCCGCGATTGCCGTCACGTCGTATAGCCGCGAGTACGGTGAAGCCGCTGCCTTGAAGGCTAGTTTTGACTACTGGCTCACGAAGCCGATCGATCCGGAACCTTTAGTAGAGGCGATCTTGCAGCTCGTTGCCTAACGGTCTACAAAGAGAGTAAAATCTGCCTGCATGGTTTCAGTAACAGAGAGCACACAACCGGCATGGCACCGTTGCATGACTTACAGGGTGTGTCCATACTGGTGCTGGATGATGACCCAGACTCCCTGGCGCTGCTCACGTTTGCGCTTAGGATGGAGGGTGCGGTGGTCAGCGCTGCCGACTGTGTTGCGGCGGCTCAGACCAGTTTCTTAGCCCAGCCACCGCAATTGGTCGTGAGTGATATCGCGATGCCCGGCACCACTGGCTATGACTTGATCGCCTGGCTACGAGGGCTCAGTCCAGCAGCCGGGGGGCAAGTGCCAGTGCTAGCCTTGACGGCGCAGGCAAGCGCAGCGGACCGTCAGCAAGCCTTAGCGGCTGGGTTCAACGAACAGCTCACGAAGCCAGTCGATCTAGCGTTACTGCTGACGGTGCTCAAGCAGTTGCTGCAGACGGCCCCGCCCCGCCCCGGACTAGGAGAACCAGAGGACAGCACTGCCGCCCTTTAGAGAGCACCTTGTACAGCAGTACAAGGCAACGCTGAGCAGTCAAACAAACTCTTTGTGCAGTGTCGTACCGACAGTGACAGCTAGAAAGGTGAAGATGCTACTGTACACTGCCGCTAAACGCAGGCGGTAGGTCGGTGCCAACGACCGCTGGGCGCAAAACTAACCTGTGGAGACTGCGGTCGAGCTTAAACATGCTTACCTGAGTGTCGTCAGTAGGGTTGGCTCAATTTGATTTACGCTCAGGAGCAGGCGATGCCAGTACTTCAAACGACTCCTCGGTCAAGCAATCGGCTGCTCGCAGTCTTGCCAGCCGACGTTTATCAGCGCTTACAACCTGCTTTAGAGCTAGTTACGCTGGCGCTGGGGCAACCCCTCTACCAGGTGGGTGGTGCCATCGACCACGTCTACTTTCCCGAACAAGCGCTCATTTCTTTGGTGCTCCAAGGTCCGGCGGGTGTCACGATGGAAGTGGGCTTGGTGGGGCAAGAAGGTCTGGCTGGGTTGCCGGTACTGCTTGGCGGTACGAGTCACAGCCATCAGGCGATCGTACAGGTCACAGGCAAAGCGTGGCGGCTGCCTGCGGAGCAACTGCTAACCGAATTCAACCGTCAGGAATTCCTGTACGGCTTGCTGCTCCGCTATCTGCAAGCCATGCTGACGCAAGTGGCACAAAACGGCGCGTGCAACCGCTTTCATACGACCGAAGAGCGTCTGGCCCGTTGGCTCTTGTTAGTCAGTGATAGTTTGGGAGCAGACACGTTTCTCCTGACGCATGAGTTTATCAGTAAAATGCTGGGTGTGCGGCGTGCCAGTGTGACTGTGGCGGCAAGTGTCCTCAGCCAAGCGGGCTGGGTAGGTTACCACCGTGGCTGCATGACGCTGGTGGATCGGGCGGGCTTAGAAGACTTTGCCTGTGAGTGTTATGGGGTCGTTCGCGCTGCTTTTGCCGCGGTAACAAGTGAGTTGATGGCGCCGCCAGTGCTCGCTCGTGACGCCACAGGGGTGAGCGAGGGTGCTACGAAAAAAGTCGAGGGTGACTCACTTGACTCACTGACTCGCTTTCACGGATCCCCTACGTCACATCGCTGACGTGCCGGTGGCTAAAAAAAAGGAAGGTTCTGGCTCCGGGCTAGGGTGTAGCTCTTGATCACCGCTAGATCCCGGACAAACGGAGCGGGAGAGCGCTTGAAGGCTTGAGTGTTGAGCGTAGCCGCGGTAGCCTCAAGTGCAGTGAGTTCTTGCTGAAGTGGCTGAAGACTCTGCATTCAAAGGCGGTAAAACGTGCACGTTTTTTCAAATTTTACCGAACCAAACAGCACTGTCAACCAACCCTATTGAGCAGCGCGGCTGGCTAAACGATGGCCCTTCTCACTGTGGACTAGCCGCCAACCGGTACAAGCGCTCAAAGCGCTACCCAGTGACAGTTCTACTTTTTTAGGTGCGGGTGCCGTTGCTGCCACCCGCACCTGACTAGACCACTGGCTCCTTGGCACGGTTGCTCCGGGGAGCAACTAGCTAACAGAACTAGCCTTCTGTTGAGCTGAACGCTGAAAGCCATACTGCGTATGGCTTTCGTCCCATATGCTAATCTTTCGTACGGGTCGCGGCTCCACCCCAAGTGGCTCGAGACCTTTCGTTCCAGCACTGACCGCCTGCCTAGAGGGAAGGTAGCCCAGCCTGCCTTGTTCGAACATGAGGTTAAGAAGGTAGGAAGACGCCTTTCGTGCCGTGTTCATCTCTACTAAATGTTAAAAGAAGCAGCCATGCCAAAAGAGCAACAAGCGCTTGTCTTAACGCCGTTTACCAAGATGTTGATTAGGATCATCCACGAGCGCACGTCCCTCAGTGTTTAGATCCAGTGCTTCATGCCGCACCTGGTCTTCAACATTGACAGTCTCTTGCTTCACTTCCTTACGCACGCTCACCTCTTCCCGCACAAAGGCTTCTTTGTGGAGGTCGGGGGTTTCTTCATAAACCTCAACTCGGGCCACTTCGCCTTGGTCAAAGGTGGCTTCACCCGCTGCAACCGGTCTCCCTGCAGCGTCAGCAGTGCGCTCAATCACGACCCGCTCTTTTTCAACTGGCACTTGCACCTTTTTCTGCTCAGTTTCGACGTGCTTGCCGACAGTGACTTCACCAGTTTTCTGCCGCTGTTTATGCGCAATCAGGCGCTCTTCGTACAACTTCAAGCTTTGATGGTCACGCTCGTTCATGCCGTACAGCGCTGGATCCTGCTCATAACGGTAGCCGTCTCGCTCGTCACGACTAGAAGCAACGGTACGATCAAGGTCTCGGTCAGAGGCGAGAGGGCGGTAAGCGCCTCGCACTCGCTCTTCATAGCCGTAGTCAAGGTTACTTTCATTGGTAAATTCTGGCAGCGCTTCCACTTGCGCTCGCGTCAAACCATCAGCGAAGGTCCGACGTTGGTTGTAGTCGATACGGGCTTGACCGATCGGCAGCAAGACCTTTTTACCAAAGATCCAGGCACCAGTGTTGATGACCAAATAGCGGAACTGTCCCTCGTCATCTACGAGTAAATCATCAACCGAGCCAATCTTGTCATTAGCACTGTAGAAATCAAAGCCAACAAGGTCTCGGTCATCGAAATGGTGGCGATAGTCCGGATCAAAAGCCTTAATGCGATGCAGTGACATAAAAAATCCTCCTAAATCCTGTCAAAAAAAGACTGACGTAGCTCAATATGCAATCTTGGTTTCTAGCAGTCGCATGTTTCTGAACGGTGAGAGTCGAGGTTGGCACGAGTTCACCAACGCTTGGGACGAAAAGAAAGCCAAGCAAGAAGGTGCGTCGTATCTCTGCAGTGCACTGATCTAGCACAACCCTAACAACCTAAAGTGGCGCTCTCCTCTACCGGTTGTCATAGCTTGCAGAGGGTCGGGAAGATCGATGCAGACCTAGGCAAATTCAAGTCTCACTTCAAGAAAGATGCGGTCGCTCCTCCAGGCAAGAGGAAGCTGCTACTCAGCTAGTTCTCTGGCAATAGCCATCAAATTGTCAATAATTTTTTGATTCTTGTCATGACGCGTGCCATCAAGATGGGCTGAGAACACGGTGATGGTCTCCAGAATGTCTTCAGCGATGTCGTCCTCAAAGTCTTCTAACGAGTTGATGTTCCTAATCACCACTTCGGTTTGAAAGTGCTCACACAGAGCAAAGACTAGATCAACGCCAAAGCGCAATAGGCGATCCCGGTTAGTCATCACTAAGCGCTCGACGTTACCATCACAAAGGCGCTGGATCAGCCTTCGCAAACCACTTTTGTGATCGTTCACCCCAGAACCGAGGTCTTGAATCAGCTCGTAGTCCCAGTCATGCTTCGTACAGAAAGACCGCAGATGATTGCTTTGCGCCTTGAGGTTTTGCTTCTGAATCTGATGCGGCACCCGAGCGTAGCCAAGGGTCACGCGATCAGAGTTATGTTAGATAACATTTCGTTCCTTCAGTCATTGGCGATTGAGAAAGACTTTATATGCAACCAAGGTGGGTAAAGTGGACAAGCATAGTAATTTTCGCTGTAATGACGGCAGTGCTGCTCAACGTAGTCAGCTGCACAGGTAGTAAATTTACCTCCTCGCGATCATCAACCGCTTCACCATGGCAAGCGCCAAGTTCTCAGAAAACAGAGGAAGAAGTTTCATTAAATTGGTTTACCGCATCCACATTAAGGGATACAGATACTATCTCTTCCTCAGAAGCCAAACGATTTGTCGATGATGTTTATCAGAAACTTGACGACAATATTTTTGCTCCCACCTTCAAGAAAGAACTTCGAGAACAAAACCTCAAGGAGTTAATCACCAAAGTCGATACGAAATCAAGTTGGTCAAGAGCAGCGTTAACACAACTTACTAATCAGCAACTAGCAAAGCTTTCTATCTCTCATGTGAGAGTTTTCAATCCTGTAGAGGGTGAACAACTGTTTCGTTTGTTTACCCAAGAAGCTCCGCTAACCACTGAAACTGCTGCTACAGTTTCGGCACAAGTAAGCAACGAAGTTGGAGTTCTTCAAGTTAAAAGTTTTGTCACTCCTCAAGTTACCAAGCGTTCAATCGAGCAAGCAAAAGCTAAACTTTCCCAAGCTAAAAGAATTCTCATCGATCTTCGTGGTAATGGTGGCGGTGTTCAGTCTGCAATTAGTTATTTGATTGAGGACATCATTGGTGCTGACAAAGTATTTGCAGTAGAGCGGACTCGAAATGGCATTGGGATGCGAGAGCCGTATGTCTTCCGGGGCTATTTTGATGACTCTGTGAAAAATATTGGTCTTGCTGAAATTAAGTTGTCCCAGGAGAAGAAATTTATTGAATATCGAACGCGGTTTGAAGCCAGGAAAGATCCAAGACCCTACTTTGTCCTAGTTGATAACCAATGCGGCTCTGCTTGTGAAGTATTTGCGGCAGCAGTGCAAGAATATGGAGCCGCTAAAATCTTAGGGGTTCGCACCAGCGGTTCAGTCTTAGGGGGAGGAGTCTTTAAATTGAGATGGCAAGGCTTTGTCATACTTGCTCCGATCGCTCATACTATCTCACCCAAAGGCAATACGATTGAGGGCAAGGGTGTTCAACCAGATATTGAGCTTTCTGAATGTCAAGATAGTAGCGAGCAGTGTTCTGAAAAAGCAGTTGAAATCGTTGTCGCGAGCGTAGTCTAACAATTCTGGTGCAGCGGCTTGACCGAAACTGCTTGAGTAAGCTGCAAAGCGGCCAGCAACCGCTGACCAGAACCGTTAATGCTTAGAAACACTGCCGAAAATGCTTCTTTTCGGCAAAGATGCAAGCTGGGACGCGGCTAAGGTAAAAAAGTACAAAATAGGCTGGAAAGCCTTATCCAGATTGAGTTACAGAGCATCTGTCGCAGTGAGGCTCAGTATTAGGACCGCTGCAGAACCCGCAACTAACCAACGACAGCAGCGACATCCTAGCTTGTGCATCGGAGTCTACAGGAACGAGAGCATCGGTGTTGTAGACTATCACTGAACGGTGATTGATGCCAGTTCTAGTCCAGTCAGTAATGAGAGAGAGGCAGAAACGTTCCGCCTTTCCAGCCGCTTTAGGATCATAGACAGAAAGTTCTACCTAATAATAGTTGTGCTGCTTAATCTATTGATAAGGATGCAACTGAAAGAGCATTAGTTGATGTTCGAGTCGCATAGTCAAAGGTATGGACGAAGTCGCTCTTCAAAGTGAGTGTTGTGGTTGAGCATGAAGCAGTATCGAGTCGATGAGCAACTAGTCCAGGCTGCAAGGCAACAAGCACTGGCACGATTTCCAGAAGGATGGTCTGGGGCTGCGGCAATGTACACAGAAACAGGGCGTATCCTGACGAGTGTTTATGTTGATGCGCCCAATGAAGCCGCTTGCTTATGCCATGAAACTGGCGCAATTTGTGAAGCACATCGCTTGAATGAGCGAATCTGTGCCTCAGTTTGTGTATCGAGAGAAGACACCAGAGAACCCTTTGTCATCCTGACTCCTTGTGGTATCTGTCAAGAGCGCTTAGCGTATTGGGGCTTAAACGTTGAAGTGGGTGTGCCTGACAAAGCAGAGCCAACGCAATACCACTCTCTCAAGTTACGTGAGGTACAGCCCTATTACTGGCATCAAATTTATGGTGAGAACAAGGAATAGTGACATGTTGTTCTCTGGGTAATGACAGCATAACAATTCGCTTGAAGCGGGTTGTTAAAAACCAACAGGTGTTGAGTTTGAGGCTATTTCCAGCCGCTCAAGTGAGCCGTTAGGTTGCATGTTTTGTCTGTGAGGGTATTACAGCAAGGTTATTAATGGGCATCATAAATCTGAAATGCTTAATAGCTGAAGAGTATGAATTCCACAGGTTTAAGTTTAGAAACTCGACTTCATGAAGAAATGATCGCCATTTACCAATACGTAGGGCGTGAAACAGGGTATTGGGCGCATCGCTACCTGCAACGTGTGAAAAGAGCGGGTGGTTTGCAAGCAGCAAAAGATTGGTTAAAACCTAAAAGCAGTCCGACAAGCGGTTTACAGAAATTAGTAGAGATAAATCGACTGGACTTATCGCTTGAAGCCTTAGTTCTCCGCCAACCTTGGTCAGCTCTTTTTACTAGCGAAGAATTGTCTGTAGCCCAAAAGCGACTAAATATTGTCTCTAGTTTTCGTCTTTCTGAGGAGGTCTCTGACAATCAAAAGTTGGTTGAGGGTGCAGTCTCCCAAGTTACTATTAATTCCTATGAGCGCAATCCCGAAGCCCGCAGACGTTGCATTGAGTATTACGGTACAAGTTGTTGTGTTTGTAGTTTCAACTTTGAAGAAAAGTTTGGGTCAGTGGCGCAAGGATTTATTCATGTGCATCACTTAAAACCACTATCAGAAATTCAGAAAGAGTACGAGGTTGATCCAATTGCTGACCTTCGCCCAGTTTGTCCTAATTGTCATGCCATTATCCACTTAGGTGGCAAGACAAGGAGTATCGAAGAGGTGAAATCATGGTTACAGCCTTAGTGCCTGCAACCTAACACTTCACGGCAGCAGACAGACGAAAGCCACTGGCGCTATATCCTGCCATAACTCTGCTTTCCGGCTCATACGCTCGACTGGTTGATCACTCACTTGGCTCATGTCCTCAGTCGTTGAAGACAGCACCAGTGGATAATGGTCGCCAGCAAAACAGAAATCAGTGCCAGTGAGTTCAATCGCGGTTCTCAGCGCCAGTGTGTCATGGATCGACGGTAACGTAATCATAGTGAAGCCGTCGTACTCGCACTGCAACATGAAGGCAACCTCGCGGGCTGCTTCTGGGGTTTCAAAAAGTAAGTGCATCGATCGCATGCCACGATGCTACCTCAAGGAAGGCTGTACTTGACCGTGGTGATTGCCCAAGGGTGTCAAAAAAGGGGTATGAAATGCAGCCTGCTAGAACTCTTCAGCAGTGGCACTTGCTGTTGATCTGAAAGGGGTATCAACAAAGGGCCGTTTTATCTTTTGGGGTTTGTCCTAGTCAACCGTTTTTAGAGCGCTGCCTCAACGGTGTCCTTCACGATGGACACCTTCCATCTGACTTCCGAACCAAGCGAGTTGCTGCCCAATGCCCAAGTGCTCAAGTGGTACCTCTATCTGATAGCCTGCCTGCTCTAAAAGCGGTCTTAAGTACTGGCGGTAGCACTGACCGGCAAAGCAGCGAATCTGCATTGGTGCTGGCACCACGGCATGCATTTGCTGCAAGACTTGCTCTGACCAGACCTGCCGTTCCTTCGCTGGCATAGTGTTTAAGGTCCGCTCATAAGGCTCGATCACTTGCTCTCGGCTGACCAGCCCATACTGGGCTGAAAGAATGTACCACTGGATGTCTTCTTGCTCTAAGTAAGCACGCGCTTTCCGAAACCAAGGCGACAGGTACAGCGCTTGAGCCGCTCTCGGCTGCTGGTGTTTCTGCGCGACGCAAGCCACTAACGCGATCGTCTGCATCGGGTTACGACCCTAAAAACTGTGCGGGCGGGATCGTTTCCGTCATGAGCAGATGAGCAGCAATTAAATCGTTTTCCAGCTCTAAGCGTTGGTGAGGCTGCCAATTGGCATTGTGTACCCAAGAACACTGCAAAGCTGGGGCCGTGGCAAACACCTCACTTTGGGCGTCATACGGCTGCAGTGCTTTCTTTTGATGAGCGTTGAGGCGGTCTCTCAGGTTGCCTTGACCGATATACAGTAAGGTGGCTGACTCACTACTACGAATGCGGTACAGCCCAGACTGCTCCTTTGACAACTGCTGGATGGTGCTCACAAGGGGCTGCCATGCCGACCATTGATGACCGCACCAATGGTGAGTCTGTGGGTCCTCTGTCAGGTTGCCAACTGGGGCGATACTCGACAAGTGATTGGGTCCTACCTGCGTCGTCAGTCCACCTCGAAAGCGTTTTCCCTGCATGACCAGCTTGCTATTGTTGGCGGAAGACATCGCGTACCCGCTGACGATCCGCCCAAAACTAACCGTTGGTGACTGCCGCTCCTGCTGTCGGTACAAACTAATCGCCAAGGATTCTAAGCCTTTCCGCCAAGGCGTTGAGCCTTCAATTGGTACAACCGAAACCTCGAAGTGACAGGCCAGGCTGTGGCGTAAGGCCCATAGTGCTGGGGCAGCTGTATGAGGATCGCGATACGGCATGTCAGCGGCATACACCCCCCGCAACATGCCTAGACGCTTTCTCAGTGTCATCTTACCGTCGCCAGTTTGCCCGATATAGTCTAGCTGTGATTGACCGCAGCGGCGAATACGATAAAGCCCTGGTTTGGCTGGTATCGCTGAGCCAAGCCAGCAAAACTCTAAGGGTTGCCAGTCAGACCAAGTGAAAAGCAGGTCGTAGCGAAGCATGAAAGTACACCCCACCGGGTAGAGGAATCAGTCCCTGATCAGTCAACTGTTCTCAAGCAGGCGCAAGCCCCTTGACACATCAGGCTGTACTGCAGGCAATCTTAGTGTGCCCCTTGCAGAGATGATTCTTGATGCGGCAAGAACAAGCCACTTGTCAGTAGCAAAGAAGGTGGCAAGTGACACACTTAGATTGGTGCAGCCTCTCTTCTGGCTCATTAACTATTTCTAAGAAGTTAATGAGCGGGGATGTGGCTGGGAAAGATTGCTGTGCTTGGCTTTGATCACCATTTGCTGATGGCAAACCAAAATGGCTGTGCTGATTGCTCACTAAGTATTTGAGTTAAGATGCTGAAAAGTTAGTCAAGTTTAAGTGCGACCGCCATGCCGTTTCCCAAGGGGCAAAATCCTAACCATCCTGCTGCTGGTTCAACGATCAAGGTGGAACCGATTCGGGATAAGAAGGCGATCCAACGTATCAAGAAAATTCTGGCGGACCGTCCCCGTGATTTATGTTTGTTCACGCTGGGCATCAACACGGCGTACCGCGCGAATGAGTTGCTCTCGCTCAAGGTGGGACAGGTGAAGAATCTGCAAGCCGGGGAGGTGCTCGACCTGAAGCAGCGTAAGACGCACAAGTACCGCCCGGTAACGTTGAATGCTACCGCCGTCGCATCAATACAAGCCTGGTTAGCGAGCAGTGACCTGAAGGCGGACGCTTACCTCTTCACGGGACAACGGGGTTGCTTGACGGTAGAAACGATGAGCACGCGGGTGAAGACCTGGTGTCACGATGTGGGACTGAAGGGCAACTACGGCAGCCATACGCTGCGGAAGACCTGGGGCTACTGGCAACGCCTGGAGCGGGGTACGGCGATTCCTTTGTTGATGGAAGCGTTTGGGCATGCGACGCAGCAGCAAACATTGGCGTATCTAGGGATTCAGTCGAATGAGATTGCTGCAATCTACGAATTGGAACTATGAATCATTTCAGCTTTGCTGAAACTCTATGGGGCAAGCAGGTGCTAAAGGGGAGGCGGTCAGCTTGGCCTCATTTTGGAGGAGGCAACATCAGTGGCTTTAACGTTTTATTTACCCAGCAGGCTCTGGATCATCTCGCCATGCAGTGGCTTTGAAAGCCTCAAGAATTTCTGAGAAGCTACTTTCTTTCATCTTTACACGATGGGGACACCCTCTTTGGCGCGCTGTATCGGAGGTGAATAGGCTCCAAGACTTTACACGAGCACCCTGAGCATACGAACCACAGGCAAAGACGTTTTCAGGGTGCCGCTCAAAGGCCCAAATATTAGGACCAAACTCCTCAATGTACATTGCTGGGCGTGGATGATCAGCAACAAAGTCCGCACCAACAAACTTCGAAGCATTCATTATGTCACTTGGAAAATCCGGTGTAATGGGATGCAGCTTATCGATGACATTAAGGCTTGGGAAAATTGCATCCCAGTCTTCAATGATGAGTGAACTACAGGGTTTTTGTGAAACTGCGTGCATAAACTCCTGATACACATCCACAGAAGACTCCCAGTAACCAGAGGCTTCGGCAGCAGATTGGGAAAGCGTTAACACTACATCTCTTTCAAAAAAGCCGAATGAGGCCTCGATGTCGGGTTCGTTTGCATAAGCAACATATCGCACAACACTGCTTCGAGATTCTATGAGTGCAGTCTCCATCTTGCCCTTAATCTACCCTTGGTCTACGACACAGACGGCATCAATAAAACCAGGTAGGGCCAGTGGCCGAACGTCACGGCCTTTAATCCGAGCAGCATGGTAGCGCAACGGTATCGGAACATTTGAATCAAAGAGATAAAACCGCTCCAGCATTTGCAGCAAGCTCGTCATCGAACGCTTGGATGAAAAGGCTAGGATTGCCGTGTATGGGCGAAATCGTTGACGCTCTGGGGAATACAGCTCATAGAGGTCATCAAACTTTCTCAAGTCTTCACGTGCCTTGGCTGCATCTAGGCACTTGGTCACCTCAATCACTGCTCTAACAGACTCTGGTACTACAACCACAAAGTCATCAGCACGAAATAGCGGTGGAAAGGCATCTGCGTCCCATATGAGAATGTCGAACTGTCGCGATACATTCCGGGTAACTTCTAATGCTCCACTGGTAGGTCTACTGGTTCCGAGTGTTGAGATAAACCCAGTAGATATTTCAAAGCGCTTTGGAATTCGTCTCCTAAGGTAAGACCGGACTACATACTCTAAATACTCCCCTTCGGAGGGATAATGTACACCGTTTAGCCAGAACGAGAGACTCCGAGCCATCTCGTGCAGTTCATGGGTTTGTTGGGAGACAGCTTCTTGAATCTCCTTTGGGGTGAGCCGACGCTTATGCATTAAGTTCCCCACAGTTTGAGCAGACTGATCTCAATTTATCCATAGCCGCAAAAGTTACCTAACAACATTATCTAGTGCTTAAAGGCTCGTCACCTGATTTTACTCTCCATACTTCGGTGTTAGGCATCCTTGGCAAGTAGCAGCAGCAGGATAAGAGTTTTGCCGAAAATGACCGGTTTCGGCAATTCTGCACCAGCGTCTCAAAACTCATCTGTGCCAGACTGCTGTGAGAGTTTGATTCTGAGATGGATTTTGAGACAGTAGAAAGCTGATGCTACCGTCAAGGCGAGATCGCCCTTCTCGACCTCTCTTTTGCCACCGTTTGTTTTACAGGTATAACTGGCACACCTCATGCGCTGCCAACAGTAACGCCAGCCTGATCGCTGCAGCTGCCGTATAAGTCTTGTGCCTAGTTGTCCCCGAGAGTTCACTTCAGAGCCTCACCTTGAAGTCTTATGTATCTTCGCCTGCAGCCTTGAGGAAATGGAGCGTCTGCTTGTCACGCTCGCCCTGAAAGAATTGGTCGAGTAGCTGATCGAAGACCGATCCTACAGGAGAAACGGAGGCAAACAGGGTCGCGCAAGACTTTAACTTCATCGCGTCAAGGGCACCAAAAATCGCGTCAGCGGAGCGTCCCTCGACACGAAGGACCGCCTCACAGCACTCGATCAACCGTGGACCAAGCAGAGGGTGGCTCAGGTAGGCCTTCGCTTCCGCGGCGCTCTTGATCGCATAGCGTTTGGCGGTCTGACTGGACCCGAGACCATCGCACTGCGGAAAGATGTACCACATCCAGTGAGAGCGTTTCTGTCCCTGCCTGACCTCGGAGAGTGCACGTTCGTAGGCGTTGGTCTGTGCTT
>NZ_JACJOZ010000095.1:0-29500 GCF_014695795.1 Phormidium sp. FACHB-592 | reverse complement strand
CCGTTAAACTCTGTAAGTTCGTTACTCTGTTAATCCCAAAGATTGGCGCAGTTCTTCCTCCGTCATACCCTGAAGCTCGTCAGCACGACTTAAGAGCAGGTCTACAGCAACCCGAATCAAAGTGTTATCTGTTAGCCGCTCCCCTTTGCCTCGCCGCTTCCGGTTGAGTCCTTTAGTGACAGTGTTCAATGCCTCTAGCTGATCAGCCCGTAACCTTGTCTCTTTTCTGTCCAAAGTTTGGTATTTCGGTAGTATCGAACTATCGGACTCTGTAAGTTCGATACTCTGTGTTTTTGGTGCAGGCACTTTAGCTGGTAGGTCTAGAGGCACCTCAGCGTCGGCAGGTTCCAAAAGCTCTGAACTAACAGGCTCTGTAGGCTCCAAACTTTCGACTTCTGTATCTTCGTAAGTCTGTAAGTTTGTAGATGGCTCTTCCATCTCAGCTTGAATCAGATCCGCAAAGCGCCTTTTCCGTGCCATTAAAGCCTCCATTCCCGTTGAAGCTCATCGACTACACGTTTATAGTCTGCGGCTGCTTCCCCAGCATTCTTGCCCTTCCAGGCTGTGATGGGTACTCCGTCCCACGTCGCCTTTTCATGCGCGGCATAGGCTCGAATCATTGAATTAAAGACGGGGATGCCTGCCTCCATGAGGCTGCTCTGTGCGTCCATTGCGTCGTTGAGCCGTCTTGTATCAACTTTGGTCAGTAGTACCCGATGAGGTACACCCAGAGGCTTGATCGCTTGCTTGACTGTCTCGATCAATGCCTTCATGTCCATCGGCGCTGGTGGCGTAGGTAGGATGACGAAATCAGACGCTTTGACAACGGTAATCAGGGCATCAGACTGGATCGCTGGTTGCGTATCGCAAATAGCTAGCTCGAAGTCTTTGATTGATTTGAGTTGGCTTAACAACTTGGGGTCAGTCTCCTGGGAGACGGCAAACGGCTGCTCACCTTTTTCTGCCCACCAGGTAGCTGAACCTTGAGGGTCAGTATCGACCAGTACAACACGTAAGCGTTGTGCGTAGATAGCAGCTAGGGAGAAAGCTGAGGTAGTCTTGCCAACCCCACCTTTACCGTTGACGATGGATAACGTTTTCACCTGTAACTCTGTAAGTTTGCGAGTCTGTAGGTCTGGTGCTTCGCAAGTACAGACTTACGGACTCTGTGTGCTATTGATGCACACAGTTTAACCGAGCTTGTGTTGTTGAATTCCTGTTTTTCAGCAGGTTCAACTGGTACACCCCTTAACATGACTTTCTGGTCGGATGATACTCAACCCCTGTTCGTGTCCGGTTTTGCAGACGAGTCGGACGGTCGCTCGCCCGACTTAGTTTGACCCGATCCGAATATCGAATATGCCCTTGAATGGGTTACGAGCCTGACGGTCAAGCCGCTGCCCCCATTGCCACAACCCTGTGCAAACACCTAATATCACCAACCATATAAGGGCGACACCCTGCCAGGGAAAAAACTTGAGCAGAGCAACGGTGGCAAACCACCCCGTGATGGGAAACCAGCAGAAAAAGGGAGCCGCGAATACTGCAAAGAACCGACCTGCATCGTTGACAGAACCGGCTCTGACCCAAAAACCAAGCCCAGCGCCAGCGATAGCGATAGCGCCAGCGCCAGCGCCAGTGACAGCGCCAGCGATAGCGCCAGCGCCAGTGACAGCGTCAGTGCCAGCGAAAACGAAAACGAAAACGGTAGCGCCAGTGATAGCACCAGCGATAGCGACAGCGCTGTCGCCAGTGACAGCGTCAGTGACAGCGCCAGTGCTATCACTGGCGACAGCGCCAGCGCCAGCGGTAGCGACAATGACAGTGAAAGCGGTAGCGACAATGACAGTGAAAGCACCAGCGAAAGCGCCAGTGACAGCGGTAGCGAAAGCGACAGTGACAGCACCAGCGATAGCGACAGCGCGAGTGACAGTATCAGCGCGAGTGACAGTACCAGCGCGAGTGACAGTACCAGCGCGAGCGACAGTACCAGCGCGAGTGACAGTACCAGCGTGAGCGCTCCCGGCAGCGTCGATATCCTGCAAAACTCTAAGCAGCGCCCTAACTCCAGACCACACAAGCCGAACGGCAAATAGACGACGTAACTCTACAAAAAATGTCTTGAGTCCTAGCAATCCAAAGTTTAGGAACAGGTCTGGCTCCAGTGGATGTTCGCTACCTTTACAAAGCAGTAGCCAGAAATCGATAATGACCACACTGGTAGACAAGGCTAACCAATTTACCCAGTTTTGTGGCTCATGCATCGGCAGGTAAACGATCTGGACTATGGCAACAGCAGAGGCAAGTGCTGCAATCCCCAGAACGGCTCGGTAATGCCAACTTGTTTGAAATTCGTAGATGACAGGTCGAAAAAGATTGCGCCAGTCATTAGTTGTTGGCAACCGACGACTCTTATCCACACGATTGAGCAGGTCAAGCCGTAACCGTGGCGGAATGCTGGGGAGAAGCGACCACAAGAGGGCGGCTGTATTGTTACTGTTAATGCCCCAAGTGTGGTTGACGAATTCGGTTAGGCGATGATTCAATTCAGGCGTTGTAGCCGCTTGTGTCAGCAGCACCTCTGCCTCCTTGACATTGTATTGAGCGGGAAACTGAAGCTGCTCAATAAGTTGAATGAAACAAAGAGGTATCACGATTCTGTTGTCTAGAGGTGGAAGAAGTTGAGGGATGTTTAGGGTGGTTGTGTGCTCCACGAGATAAGCGATCCGTCCAGTAATGATTGGCAGTGATGAGTTTGGTGGTTCGTCAAACGGCTGCCAGATCCACTCCAGGTAATCTGCTCTACGCTGTGCTTCTGTAATGAGGTAGTTTCGCAAGGCTTCTTCTACACCTGGCTGAGCCAGTAGAGCAGCAAGAGACCAGGCACTCCGCTCTGCAACTGATTGATTGGTATGCCACAGAAAGCCTGCCAGAGCTAGGGTAGCGTCAGGAGTGCCAATGGATACTAAACCCCTGAAAGCCGATACTATGCCTGACTCTGCCAACCTTGCCAGGTCATTGACTGCTAGATCACCCATGCGTACCAGAAGTGGGTGAACTTCTCTTTGTGACGAGTAATATGTCGCTAAAATCTTGGTTGCCTCTTGCAAATTGCTTAACGAGAGGGCATTCGCGGCTGCCATCCAGCGGGCTGGTTCTTGACTAGTTGCTAGTGTCTCTTGGAGAAATTGAAAGACAGCCCTACCTCTGGAATGGTCACGCATATCGGCAGCCACAGTGCCAAAGGCTTGAGTAATTGAATCTTTTTCATCTAACGCCACTAACTGGGTTTTGAATTGATCGACAATACGCTCCGCCAGTAACTGTTCTACTCTTTGGGCATCTGCCAAACATTCAAAGGCAGTAAGTGGTGCAATAGCTAAGATTTTTTCGATCATCTGGGTGCTGTCTCCCGCCAACCCACACCAGAGCTTAACGGTTTCCTTCCAGGCATCCTGATCAGCTTGGAAGAACGTAACCAGGTCGGTTTCTCGCTCTCTCAGTTCTTCTGCCGCAAAAAACTCCTGTAACGTCAGGTGGGCAAACTGATAGCGTTCGCCGTTGTCGATCGCCAGCAATAACCCACTGCGCTCCACAATTTCATCAAGCAATAGCTTTGCCTGATCAGTTGCCAGGTTTAACCGGGGTAACTCTTGCTGCATCTGCTCTAGGACGGTTTCATAATCCACACTCAGACGGTCTTGCTGTTGTCGATTGATATTGGTCTGGTAATACAGTGCCAGATGCCGCAATACCATGCGTTTGTTCAGTGCCGTGAAGCTATTTTGCAAACGGGCTTGATCCAGCTTTCGCAAAAGAATTTCTGTCGCTTCCTGATAAAACTCTGCTCGTGAGTGGGGCAGCACAAATCTGGGGTTGGTATAGAGGTAGGCAATAATAGATAGCAACAATGGATTGCGAGCAAGCGCCAAAATTTGGGGACGATCGCGCAGGGTTTGGATCAGTTGCTCGATTGACTTCTCGGCTGGGATGTAGTCCTTCCAACCCTCCAGGAAACTGCGAATCTGCTGATCGCTAAACTCACGCACTTCTAACGTGCGGTCAACCTCATTGGCAAACTCGCCGTGGTAAACGGCTGTCCGGCAGGTGATAATTGCCCGACACTCATGCTCATGCAAAAAGTCTCTAACTCGCTGTACGACAGAGGCACGGTTAGCGCCATTCACCTCATCCAAGCCATCCAGTAGCAGCAACAAGCCCTTGTGTTTGAGTGCTTGCTCAACAAAGCGATCAGCTTTTGGAAACGCAGGTGGGGAACCAATTGCCAGCGCTTTGACAACGTGCTGCTTCACTGACAGGGCTGCGTCATTCAGGTCGTGCAAATTTAACAAAACAGGGACAGGCTTTTCGGGCAGTAGAATTGGATTACCGTCGGCATAGCGCATGGCAAGATGCCACATCAGCATCGATTTCCCCGCACCGGGAACGCCCAATACCATTAGACGCGAGAATTCAGCGATCGCTTGATCGGCATCAAAGAGGGTACTGTCATCACTCTTTCCTTTCACTTGCAGCGAGACATAGACTTGCTGCAAATTGAGTAACTGGTCTTCCTGCTGAAAAATGCTTTTCCGCTTGCCGTATTCCTTAATCAGCTCCTTTTTGTAACGACCCAGTGCCCGCTGCCAGAAGAGCCGATTTCCCGCAAAGCGATTGAAGATGGCATTACTAGCTGCATCCCATAGAGCCGTAATCCATTTCCTCAATTTTTCTTGAAAGATAGCAATCACGGCGACCAGAAGTGCCGCTAGCCAGCCATTCTCTGGCTTCAGCAACTCACGTGGGTCTGTTTTCTTTACCTTCGCCTGCTTTGTATACTCCTCATCATAAATCTTCCGAATCTCTTGGTCAGTTAGCCCCGGTGCTTTGCCGCTATACCACTTGATTGCATCGTTTGTTCGCCTGGAAATGCCATCTTCAACATCACTGGCAGCTAGCGTTCGGATCTCACTTCTGACATCGACTGGAGTTGGGGTCTGAGCGTAGCCAAGATGAATTGATATAAAGAGTGTAAGCACCGTCAATGCTGCGGCTACAGCGCCTTTAGGTAAATGCCAGCGCTTAAAATTGGAGCGCTGTTGCAGAAACCGTTTGCTAAACCAAAACTGCCTGAACATCGCGCTGGAATTTTATTTATAAGAGGTTAGATGCCGATCAATATAACCCTCATACCCAGCAAGTCAAAGCAGCAAAGCTGAAGCTCGACTTGGGGGTTCAATAAGTAGTTGATTACCGTTGACGATAGATAACGTTTTCACCTGTAACTCTGTAAGTTTGAGAGTCCGTAGGTCTGTATTTGCAGAGCACCCAACCTACAGACTCTGTGTACCGTCGCGTGTCTCTATGAATCAAGCGTGAAGATTCCGGTACTCCGCTGCTATTCTCGCTAACCCAGAGGGTACACATGAAGCAATGAAAGAAAATACTGTGCTTTTACGGAGGGATGTATGGGTTTTGCTGAAGATATTGCCAAGCTTTCTGAGCAAGTTCGCACACGTGCTGGCAACGTGTTTGGAGAAGAGGCAACAAAGCAAGCCCTCATTCTTCCTTTCTTTGGTGCTTTGGGCTATGACGTTTGGGACCCAATGGAGGTTAGACCTGAGTACATCTCGGACGTTGCTAAAAAGAAGTCTGGGCAGTTTGAGAAAGTAGACTACGCCATTGCGATTAATGAGTCGATCGTGATGCTAGTGGAAGCAAAGGCGCGTGATCAAAGACCAGAGGCTCATGATGGGCAACTCGGTCGGTACTTTACTTGGACACTGACCGCTAAGGTTGGGATTGTGACCAATGGTATCGAGTACCGCTTTTTCACAGACTTGCGTGAAAAGAACATCATGGACAAGGAGCCGTTTTTCAGCTTTAACGTCCTTGCCTATGACCCGAAAGAAATTGAGAACCTAAAACTGTTCCATCGTGATAACTTCGATGCTGCGGCGATTGGTCGGCATGCTGAAGAGATGGTTTATGTCAAAGGCATGACTATGCTCGTCGGTAATATTCTGCGTACACCATCCGAGGAGTTTATTCGCTTTTTGGTGAGCGAGGTTGGCAAAGTGTCTTCTGATTGTGAAATCGGAGGCAAGGTAACCAGTCGCGTCGTTGATAAGTTTAGACCCATTATCAAAAAATCAATTCAGCACAGTTTGGTAGACCTGATGACGCGCTCTATCACACAAGAGATGGGGCAGTCACCTGAAGAAATTGAAAAAGCTGCTGAATCGATGGAGGCTGAAGCAGAGGAAGAATTAGCCAAGACTGAAGAGGCGACCAAAGTGATTACGACCGACGAGGAGTTAGAAGTCTTGGCACGGGTGCAGAAGATCGCGGCAACGTCTACCAAGTTTCAACATGCGGTTGGCTATAAGGATGTTGAGTCCTACTTTGGTGTACATGTGGGCAAGCCAGGGTGGTGGTTTATGCGGTTTTACCTCTCGCCAAAGCGCAAGAGCATAGTTGCGCGGTTGTCTATGCAAGCAACTAAAGCGTTAGCACCAGAGTTTGAAGTGCAGGAAGTGTCAACATCGCTAGGTGGCGAAGCTTCACGGGTACTCATTACTTCAGTGGCAGACTTAGACAGACTTGAAGCGCTTGTGCTTCAGTGTTATCAGGCAGAAGCCGAAAAGCACCCGCTAGCACCGAGTAAGGCTGCTTGAGATGTATGACATTACGATTGTGCTGTCCACTTCAACCCAATACTCGACATCATGACTCACAACGGCACCACGCCGCAAATTGATGTAGACCCACCAACAGGCAGACCGATCGCTGCTGTGCTGAAGGCAGGAGGAGGCACTTGCATTTGGTACGCAGACGGGCAGTTGCCCGTAGTGAGGCACGTGGTTGAACCTGCCCCTAAAACTATCCCCGACCGGACGATTGAGGGTTGAGTAGGTAGTGAGGGCTAGCTATTGCAAACGGCATTTGAGCGATCGCCTAGCACTCACTCTAGGTTGACTTGAGACTTGCTCACTAACTTCCCATCACGGAACGTGCCTAAAAGAATCTTCTCCCCGTTTGACCAGCGACGGATCTGTGTGTTACCTGATTGACTGACTAAATTACCCTTAAACCCGATGGTGTTGCTTACTTGCACGAATGTCAGCCCATCAATCAAACACGTCTCAAACACAGCCTTCGTTATCGACACCGTTTTTGGGCGGCAGACTTCATCATCAGGCACATCAACCACAACTGTTGTACCAGCCTCATCTACCTTGCCAATGTTGCTATCACTGGCAGGCGTTGCGGTATCGGTGAGGCTAACTTCATCATCAGGTTCAGGGCGTGGTGTAGCAGCTGGCGCGATCGCCTCCGGTGTGGTCGAAGCGATCGACTCAGGCGCTTTTGTCGCGCTGCATCCATTGACTGCGCCAATGAGCGCTAGTAAAGCAGCAGCCCACAATAATGGTTGCTTTCTGTTCACAAAAGTAAGGGGTAGGGGGCGTTGAGCGAGAAGGAGCGTGGTGTAGCGGTGATACTAAAATCCGATCCTTCAGAAGACCTTCAGCACATGCTGAACGCAAAATACAACTTGCTAACGGTGAAGTCGTCTGTAATGGCTATGTTAAGTCAAACGATGATCATCCGCTTCCCGGCTGGTAACTCTGGACTTTCTGCCAGAGTGGGCACCAAAGTTGTCTTTGATGGCTTTGCGGAGTTCTGGCTCTTGATCCTGCTTTAGGTTAGGAATGACAATTTCAGCCGTCTGGAACTCAATATCTCTAGGGTTGGGTGCCCGCTTCAGCTTTGTATCCCATACCAACTTTGCCGAGTCTTTGCGGCGACGGTTGCTTGCTTCAGTCATGATTGATCTTTACTCCTCATGGCTGTTCTACCCGCTCTTTTAACCCGTTGCACTGGTCTTGAGGGAGTCCAAAATCACGTTGTAATCGACCCACTACAATCCCTGGAGCAATATTGATCTCAGCCGCAAACTGCTCGATCGCTACCTTTGTAAAGCGACGACGATTCGCTAGAAAGCGATTGAGATTCGACTCCGGAATAAGATGATTTTTAGAAAATTGGTTAGCGTCCTGCTCCATTGGCGAGTCGGGATCATAGTCGGCTGAACCTTCTAGGAAAATTTCATCCTTGTTCTCCTGCAAGACGTGCTTTGCCTCATGAAAGAAGGTAAACCAGAAATGATCATTGCTCTTATATCGAAAACTCATTTGAATTAAGGGCTTTGTGGGAGTCAACCAGCGAGTTACACCACATACCCGTGTTTTGGGTAACTCTGGCACAAACACCACCGCAACTCCTGCTTCTGCGCTGAAGCTCACTATTCTTGGTAGGAAAACCTTTTGAGGCTGCACAGTCAACGTACGAATTTCATCCAGTGCTTTCCTAAACTTTGTCGCGCTGTAAGGCTGGCAGGCAATCTTCTCAGCCTCAATCTCTCCCTTCCGTAGCCAAGCGATCGTCGCGGCGCTATCACTTTCAAATGCAACAGACTTACGATAAGCAACTTTACGGTTTTCCCAGTGCTTTACCCATTGCTCTGGCGAAGCGACGGCAAAGAAGTTGAGTAGGCTTAGACACTGCGGGATCTTGTCTTTGGTAAACTCTACCCAACCCAATTTAGCCATTTCTTTGAAAGGAAATTGAGTTACCCATTCACTCTGCTTTTCCAGGCGATCGCTCTCCCGTTGCCGTGCCAGAAAGTCTTGATAGTGCTGCTCTCGTTGACTCCAGAATTGGGCAGGGATACCCAACACGCGCTCTAGCTGTAGTGCTGTATCAGGGGTAATTGCTGTTTTACCGTTAATGATTTCATTAATAGTTTTTCGGGGTCTTCCGGTTCGTTCTGCTAGCTCTGCTTGAGACATGTTTTTTTCTTCTAAAACTTCTAGCAGCGTCTCACCAGGAAGAGAAACATAATCGGGATCGTACTGATTACGAATCGCGCTACTCATGGGGGTCCTCTATACCAAGAATTTTAACCGCCGTAACTTTCGCCCAATCCAGCCCATCATCAGGTTTTAGGGGGACTGGATTGTTAGCTGGGACAAAAATGAGTCGGTGAGGATGATCCAAATCAAGAGATAACTGACCTGCTCGATTACCTGTTAACTCGTGACAGCGCCCCGGTAGAGTTCGCATAACTTCTAAGTTTGCTGCCGCTCTGAGATCATCAAGCCGTCGCTGCACCCGTCTTGCTCTATCCGCCCCTAACTCCCTTACCAGGCGTGTTTTGTCGTTACATAGCTTTGTTAACTTGTTGTCTTTGAATACAATATCCATTGTACTGGGTCAAGGGAGATTTGTTAACCCCAAACGTTAACATGTATTCATGAGATCGAACAACCTTTAAACTAAGAGTAGCGGGGCAAAAAAGATTAAGCCTAGACACAACACTATATAGGGGGGTTTGAAATCTAAAAATCTTTTTGCAAGAATCATTAAATCTGTAACCCTAAAGCTCCATATAGCTGGCAATCAGTGATTCTCCTTCTGTCGCATGATGGGCAGCAGCGCACTGAACGCCCCCCCTGCAATCGCAGGTAAGAATCATAAAAATCGCTAAACTTGGGGTGATCCACTAGAAACAGGCAGTCAAAAGCATTGCTGGGTTGCTCCTGCCTCAGAAGCTGCTGCCGTGCCTCGTGCTTTAAGTCCTGGATCTGGTCATACTCTGGCTTGGATGCCGGGAACATGACCTCAAGCCCCGTCCCACGTTTTGCTCTAGCAACAGATTTGCTTCACTGGCACGTAGCATGACGATGACCGCAATATTGTGACGGTCAAAACCTTCCCGCACTGACATGCCAATGGGACGCAGCTAGCGCTTCAGACTCTTGCTTTCACATAGCGCTCAAAGCGCCAGTGCCAACACCCGCTTGGGCGATCGCCGCCCTGATGCTAGTGCTAGCCTACACTTGTCACCGTAACAGGGATTGCTTGCCTGATTGAAATGCCAGCACGTAGGGTGAGAACAGTCCTGTTTGCCTACCACTGACGATGCCCATCGAGATTACCCTAGAGCGGCGGCAACTGCAATTGACCAGCACGGAAGCGGCACTGGCGAAAGCTGCTACTAGCCGTCACGCCCTGCGCCGACAGTTTGACCATGCGATCGCGGCGAAACAAGCGCTGTTTGAACCTGCTGGCTCCCTCAAAGTGGATGAGGCGACTTTATGCTGGTCAATCCATCGCTATTCTGAGCAGTTGGTGCCGGATGCGACGGCGCAAATCAAAGGCTTCCTGGCGCTCCAGCGTCCGCTTTATTTTGAGCCTGGTTTTGCCCCGCTGTACTACTTCACCCATAAGTCGGGTGGGCAGGGCGTAAGTGTCTCCAAGAGCGCCGTAGCAGCCGTGGCTGAGGGCATCGGTGCCCTCGTGATGCAGCGGTTAATGAAGGCTCGCATTCTGTGCCGCCCTTGCCATGACTACCCGGACATGATTGGGACAGATGCTCCTTCGGGCAGCCAGATTAGCACCAGCAAGCTGTACTTGATGGAAGTGAAAGGCACCTGTATGCGATCGGTCTCCGAGATGCGGCAAACGCTGGCTGAAGAAGTGTTTCGGCTCGCCGCTTATACGACTGCTGCCCAGGATCTTGATCCAGCCAGAGCGATGGTGGGTGTGTTGGTGGGAGTTGTCATCCATACCGTTGATCGTTTTTCTGCCCTGCTCATCGAGGTTACGTTATGAGCCGACTGCTGCCCATCACTTCCCAGCGCACGTTTCTACGGGCTGCTGTCGTCGCCTTAGCCGCTACAGCGACGGAGGCGGAAATGACTGGCAGGAGTAGCCTACTCGAGGATTGCTTGGTTTCTTTGACGCTAGAGGAGATGTGTCACATCGTGCAGGTGCAGGGCAGGGTGGGCTATCGGCATCCAGCGACAGTTTTAGAGCAGGCGTTAGACGCGATCGAGCGCACACTGTATCAACCGGACTCTAGTCAATGGAGTCAGTACTGGCAGAGTGTCCGTGAGACGCTGAAGCAACCAGCCAGCCAACTGGAGTTATTGCAGGCGCGGTTGATCACACCGCTGCGGCAGGAAGAAATGCCGGAACGTCAGCGGGTCGAGGAAGGGGTGGAAGTCCCCTTTGAGATCATGCATCTGCCTGAGCTAGGCGCACTGGTAGCGGTGCCCCTCAAGGAACCGTGTTACTTGCATTTAGAGCGTGCTCAGGCACAGGAGCATTGGGTGGTCTCCGGGGATTATTACCCGCTTGAGATCCAGGTGGATGATTTGACCTTTGTGGTTTCTTCGGCTGGCGAAGTGCTTTTGCAGGTGCAGAACTTCCCCAAAACGTTAGTGCGGCAAGTGATGGAGATGCTGAGGGTTGTTGCCCAAACGCTTTATACCGATGGGAAACCTCATTTTAGGGCGCGAGTAGAGGAACAATCCGAGGCAGAGGGGGATTAGGTAAGGGTCGGGATGGAAGCCAGATTGAAAGATTCTTATCTGTGACTGGAATCTTGACACAAGAACGATGGAGCGAGCAGCGCCGAAGCAGATTCGCCCTTTGTGTAAAGCTAAACGGACTATCTACGTGATAAAGGAACAAAGGATGCATATTAATTGATACAAACCTCAGTGGTTTAACGTTTTCAAAATAATGATTTCATTATAATTTTCTATGAGTTTAGAAAGAATTGAACTCATTCTTTTACTGTAGTTTTATTTAAGAGCGAAAAGCTGTAACCACTTCTGTAATGAGTTTCTGGTCGCTTTATTCTAACACTTTGCAATAAAAATATGCATGATTCCCCATAATTGTTGTTATCGGGAATCAAGTATTCTCTTCTTTTCTCTTCCTTCTTGTGTAAAGAAGAGGAGCTAGTAGATTGAAAAAAAATGGCGCGTTACTTTCTTAGCACCAGGATTAATGACCTCAAAGCTCCATTTATTTGTTTTACTATGTTGCTGTGTCCAGCTTGAGAAATAGTCTATACCCTTTGCTGCTGCCATATTTACAGATCTGGGCGTAACCTTCAAAATCATTGCTAACTGTTCAGCATTCAATGTTAATTTACCTCTCTCACCGCCTTCCAAGGATGAGGGGTTTAAGGTTGTGAGTAACGCTTGCATTTTCTCTGCTTTGGCATCAAGCTCCTTCACCTTCAGCGATAGCGTTGTTATCGCTGAATCTGCTTCTAAGGCTTCTACTCGCTGAAGAATCTTCTGTATCTGGATGCTAACTAAATCATCTCCGACCTCAGCCAAGTAACGTTCAACTGCCTCATAGACAATTTGAGAGGCATGTCGCCCTGTTTCAGCACCAATGGCTTCTATTTTCTTTTTCCATTCTGGCGGTACTCGGCACCCTACCATCGGACGTGTAGGCATGAACGTAAATTGATTTCATTGATAGCTCAATTTAACACGTTTAGACGCTTTCATAGGACTAAAGCAGTTTCTTTAATAAGAAAACTGCTTCTCAGATGATAGAAGAAGTAAAAGGAAGAATATAAGGAGCTTTAAGGAAGCAAAACTTAAGTATTGCTCTTGAGTAGGGTGCTTAATAAAACAATCAGGTATTGATCCGATTTTTGCTGCCTTTCGTTCCCAAATCATTTAGGGTCTAGTCATGCACCATCGGGAGTCTATCAACGGGCATTGCACCAGAGTCGAATCAGTTCAGGCGAAATGTGCTCAACACTCCGAAAAAGGCGATCGATGGCGGCAAGTCTCCGTTGATGCATGAGGGACGGTTCTCTATGAGCAGCACCTTGGCTGAACCAATGTTCGATCGTGCTGCGTGAAACGCCACTTAGTTTTGCCAGGTCTGCGTAAGAAACTTCCCAGGCTTCCAAGAATTTAGCCGGATGAAGAGGTGGTGGGCAATGCAAATACAGATGCTCAAACAGTTGCCACTGTTGTTCGGAAAGAGGATGTGCCATCGGAGGTTACCTGAGGAATGAAAATCTGTCTGCCAAAACGGTCAAGCAGGTGAGCGAGTCGGCAGCATGAGCGCTAAGTCGTCCTGAAACGCAAAATCGAGATCAACTCCCAAATGTTTTGAGGGACTAGTCGGATCAAGCAGTACTAGGTAATGGAAGCCGGTCATTTTTACACTCCCCTCCGTTGCCCAGCACACCCCAGTAATGTGTCCAAAATCGAGGCAAAAATGTTTCCAGTACACCCAGTCCCCTATTTGGAATGTCGGTGTCGGGAAGTAAAGCGGAGGTGGTTTTGGTAGGGCGATCGAGGGCAACGTGAGGGGATCTGGCATGGACTTTTCAGAATGACTGTGACGACAAGTGTGTGGTTCGGAGTAAGCAGCGTTACTGGCAAAAGTAGCGGCTTAACCCTTCAGCATGGGAATGAAGACGAGGTTTGCCTATGACGTAATTCTAGAGGCAGCAAAATTAAGAGGTCGGGTTGAAAAACTCCTGGCTAGCTGGGCTTTTAAATTTTTGAGACATGGCACCCAAACGCTGTTGGTCTCGGACAGTGGAGTGGTACGCAGCCCCTATCAGTGAGCTTAATTCTTAAGCTTGTGAAGACAATAGCATAATTCTATGCTGATGGCATAAGATGCATTAAGCATAAGAATGAGTCAAATCTTCAGAGGGGGATATGATCTATGCAAAATGGGACTGATGACATGACCAAGCGGATGACCATATCTGTCGATGACGACGTGTATGAAATCCTTGAGACGTGGGCAGATGAGGAAGTGCGAACAGTCGCCAACCTTGCAGCAGCTTTAGTCACAATGGCAGCAAGGGATCGTCAGACCCCGAAAAAGCAAAGTGACTCCAGTAGCCGTAGTAAGTAGGAGGCGATCGCTATGACAACGCAACTTGTCCAAGCACCCAAACCAAAACAGGCAAAGGTTGTTCATGGTCTGACCTGGGAGCAACTGGAAGAGATCGATCGCTCTCTGGAAGACTTCCCAGGTGTCAGACTCGCTTACCTTGATGGCACGCTAGAAATCATGCCGATTAGCCCAGAGCATGAAGACTTTAAGTCCACTATTGCCCGGTTGCTAGAAACCTACCTGGATGAAGCTGACATTCGCTTTTACAGAAGGGGTGGTCCGTCTTATGGCAACAAGGAGTTAGGTGCCAGGAATGAGCCTGACGAGTCCTACAACCTTGACTCCCATAAACCGTTCCCTGACTTGGTGCTTGAGGTTGTTATCTCCAGTGGTGGCGTAAACAAGCTAGAAGGGTATCACCGGATGGGCGTGACCGAAGTGTGGTTTTGGGAAGATGGCGTTTTGCAACTTCACCATCGCCGCGCCGAGGGCTATGAACGCCTCAATCACAGTGAACTGCTTCCAGGACTACCAATCGACCTGTTTCGCCGCTATATTACCTACCACGACCAATACGATGCTGTGAGAGAATTCCGGCAGGTGCTGCGCCAACGTCTTGGGTAGTGGCGGCAAAGACTCGCTGACTGCTTGGCTCAATAGGTTTGCAAAAATTGCTTCATTTACCGGGATCTGCGGTTAGATCGAAACATTCTCCACCCGGTTAAGGTGAGCCAACAAGTTTCCACAGTTGAAAAGTACAGGAGGTGACCGCGTGACCTAAAAGCCCTTAAAAAGTCAAAAACCCCACTGCGTCAACAGAAGGGGTAAAAGACTTGATATTCACTTTTAGATAGGATTTGGGGACTCTAACTCACCGCCTTCGCAAAGCAAAAGTTAAGTCACCCGAGATTGCTATGCCAATTTTAGTGGCAATTTGTCAAATGGTGCAACCTTTTTGATAAATTGCTCTAGTTTTTGCATGGCTTCCTATCCACTGCTCACACCAGTTATAGGGAGTTACTTCGTGCATCGAAAACTTGATGAGGGCAGGGGGAACCTTGTCCTGCAAATTGTTGCTATGGGCAAGGAGGGTCGCCGATGAACCTTCCTGCCCCCCAATTCCAGGCGATTCAAGAACCAGAGGCATTTTTGCATCTCTTTCCACATCGGTTCGATTTCATCTATGCCGAACATCCAGACCCCGGCGATCGCCCCGACTGGAAAACCGAAGACAGACACCCCTTGAGCGATCGCCTGCTTCAAGAAGGCGCTTACTTGTATGGCGTGCGGTTCGGCAAACAAACCGACTACCTCATGCTCGACATTGACAGAGGTAGTCTCTACCATCCCCACAGCGATCGCCTTGCCATCCCACGCCTGTTGGCAGCGCTAGAGACGTTAGGGTTAGTCGAAGCGGTTGCCGTGACCAGCAGCTACCGGGGCGGCATTCACCTGTACTTACCCTTTCAAAACGCGCAAGAAACGTGGGCGATCGCCCAGGTCGTCTCAACCCTGCTGGCGAACGCTGGGTTCAAACTCAAACCGGGACAACTCGAACTGTTCCCCAACCCGAAACCGTTCAGCACAGCACCCAGCCTTTACGCTGCCCATCGTCTCCCCTTGCAAGCTGGTTCCTACCTACTCAACCGCGACTTTCAGCCCATCTACGGCGACCAAACCACCTTTGTGCAACGCTGGCAGTTTGCCCAACACCGCAACGCTATCGACTCACGCACCCTGAAACGGGTCTTGCAACAGGTGAAGCGCAAGCGGTACAAACTCTCCGGCAAAGCCGAGAAGTTCCTCCACGACCTGAACATTGAGGTTTTAGCCGGGTGGACTGACTCCGGGCAAACCAATTACCTGTTAGGCAGGATTGCCATGCGGGAATACATCTTCGGTCATGTCCAGCGTAGTATTGAACCCCTTACTGGCGAAGACTTGGCGGCTGCCATCTGTGAGGTCGCCCGCTCGCTCCCTGGCTTTGAGTCGTATTGCAGCCATCAGACAGACCTGGAACAACGAGCCATGTTCTACACCCGTTCCATCCAGGCAAGTCATTACTACCCATTCGGCTCTAAGCACCAAGCAAAGACTGCGCTCCTACCAGAAACGACTGCACCCCTAAAGCCGAACTGGAACCAGTCACAGTCACAAGCCGCTCGTGATCGCATTAATAATACCATCGCTGATTTACAACAGCGCCATGCCTTACCGGCGACAATCACTGCCCGCAGACACGCCATCCGTGCCTATGGGATCGGCAATCAAACTCTGGATAAATACAAGGAATTATGGCATCCCAACTACCTCAAACCCATACAGGGAGGGGAATACCACCCTGTCGATGCCGATTCCATCAATCCAGAATCGCAGAAACCCATACAGGGAGGGGAATACCACCCTCTTGAGACCAATAAGCTTGTTGCCCATGCCGTTGCCCCTCAAGGGCAAGCGGTTGGGTTTCCAGAAGTTGGGGGGTCTGGGGGGTTCTCCACAGGCATCGCTGTCGAAGCTAATCGCCGCAAGTCTGACAGGGCGGCGCAGCACCTTGCTAAGATGCAGGCATGGTTGGCAAGTGATGACCCGATTCTGATGGCAGAAGCCCAGCAGTTCTTTACCGCTCAGACACAGCAAGAGTCGGTTAGTCTCATCAGTACGGATGTCGTGGCACCGGAGCAAGCCGAACAACCTTCGAGTGAGGAGGCAGTCATGCCAGGTGGGTTTGGACGATCGCAACCGCAACGTCGGGTCGGTAAAACGGCGTTACAAGCAATGCGGCAATTGAGTGTTGCGCCTCAACAGTCAGTACAGATACCTGATGTGGATCGGGCACTGCAAGCGGAAGTGGAAGCGTTCTTTGCCCAGCATCAACAAGAGCATCCAGAAGCACTGGCTTTAGCATGGTCTGCTGGTGTTTATAACCCACTGGCAAAGGTCGATTTGCTAGCAGTGGGCGCTCGCTTTCTGGAGCCAGAAGAGGAAGACTGGCTGGCATTGGCACGAATGGTGGGCTGGCTTTTGGTTGAAGATGAACTGGATGCCATTTATTTCACAGCGCCACCACCAACTTTTGCGTTGGAGCAGGCTGACTGGTATGTGCGACCAGATTTGACGACGTTTCTGGAGTCACCAGTGCTGTTGCGAGCGGTGGTGCAGCAGTACCCCATTCCTGAGGCGAGCCTTCGAGGGGTAGTTGATCAGAAGGTCGCAGCGTTGGGTTGGCAGCCAGCGCAACTGGAGCAATTCATCCAGGCGTTGTTTGAGCAGCCGGAAAAGGCTTTGGAGTCAAGCGACTGGTCACTCCTGCTGTTTGAATTGCAGCTTCAGGAAGGCTGAGGAGTCACACTGTCAGAGCGATCGTCCCTCCGCTTTCCCTTGCCCCTTCTCTTTGATGCGCTGCTCTCTGGCTTTGAGGTCTTGAAACCAGTCAGCCCCTTTTTCCTTGCTGTCTGAGATCGCCCGTTCCAGTAAGTAGGCGCACAAGTTTGCTAGCGGTCTGCCATCGTACTCCGCCCAGGCTTCTAATTCAGTGGCAATCCGGTCTGGCAGGGTCACCTGAACCTTTTTAGTCATGTCCAGCATCATAGCCCTCCGCCAGTTTCAACAATGGCTTTAACATCCACTAGAGTGTATTCGATGTTAGATGTACACTAATCGCTGTCTTATCGCTATGACGAACTGGGCATACTGTTTGAAACCGTGCCTGTGGGTTCTCTGCCTCTCAGGTGACTGCTGGACAAGTTGACGTTGTGTGTTGACCTTAGGAAACAACGACAAGGAGCTTGGGCTGCTGTCAGCGGATCACCCGCTGCGTCAATGGACTTGTCCTAGACCGAACAATTTGACTGCCCTTCATGGATGAAAGCTGATGACTGATTTGATCAAGTACGGTGTGAGCAGCCTGCTTTTGGTTTCACTGTTGGGGTGCCAGTCCACTTCTACCCCGCCTGCCGTTATACCTTCTGTGACTGCCGAACAGATTGAGGCAGCTATTCCCAGCCCTACCCCCACCGATGCTCAAAGGTTGCCTCCCAGTATAGAGAGTGCCTCTACACCTGAGGTGGGTACTGAGCCAACGATCATCGAACCGGATGAAGTCGTCGGGACATACACTTGCCAAACACTCATTTTTAAGCCTGCTGATCCACTCACTATGAATGCCGATGGTACTTATAAACTTGGTGAAATGGTTGGCACCTATGCTAGAGAAACCGATACGAAGCTAACCTGGACGAGCGGTGAAATTGGTCTGAAGTATCAACGTACCAGTGTCTTCGTCTTCTATGCCAAGCCGCCTGCGATTAACCTGGTGTCATTGGACGGCGATCAGAAACTTGACTTGATATGCAAACGGAACGAGAATCCGTCCAGCACCCCCTCACCAGAAAGTCCTCAGCAATGAACAAGCTGTAAGCCATTAATTTGGATCACGACTCTTTGCTCTTTAAAAAGAACAACCAATGCATCGGATGGTTCGTTTCACAGGTTTAAGGGTTGTAAACTCAACCTTTCTTCGCAAGCAGTCGTCAAGCAATGGCATCAAGGCAGCGTTTACCATACGAAGGCTAAAACGCCTTGCTACTTCACCGTTCCTTCATAGTTGTAAAGATTTAATGCAGTGTTTCGGCGGTTTTGTCCAATTGTTCAAGAGTTAAAGTGCCTTTGACGCAGCGCTTAGAGACGTTTTTAGAGCCAGTTTGAGCATCTCTTTAAAGGTAAGGGGCGTAGGAACAACCCTGTGTCAACGCTAAATGCTCAACTCATGAAAGCTAAATTTCGTCTCAAGCTGCCTCGTATCCAGACCGTAGAGGTTGCTGTAGCCACTGTGTTCACTCTTTCAGCTTGTGTGGATCATGCTCAACCGCTGGTTGTTAAAGCTGAAAAACTGCTTTACTTGAGCCTTGCGATCGCGCGGGCTGTTCATGAACAGCAAAACAGTCAGGGGAGGAACAACAAAAAATGAAACGCCACAATGTTGCTGTTGCCTGCTGCAAGAGTTAAACCTCATGGCAAGCACATGACGGGCTGAGGCAGCAGCACATGGTCGAGTTTCACGTCCAGTAGGGGTAGGAGTGATCGCGGCTGTGACGGTTCAGCGAATGCGCTTGTCAAAGCGCTGCCCTCCTGAACGCATTGAGAACTGTGGGGAATAATAACAACAATCACGTCCTAACTCCACGCTTGTCGTGTCGATCGCTGGCGACGTTTGGTGACAGTGATTATTGCCAGCCTTTTAGAGGCATCAAAGAGATGACAGCAGCACCAAGTCGAGGCGTAGTGTATTGTGCCGTACGATCGCCCCTGTATCTGGAAGCAGCGTTGATCAGTGCGTTGGCACTACGACAACTAGAGCCAGACTTACCGATCGTTTTGCTCTCAGACTTTGAGCGGTTGGAGTCTCTGGGGTTAGAGCGGTTTCACCTGACGTGCCAACGGGTTGTCTTACCGACTGTAGGACTACGACCGCAGTCGATGGCATCACGGTGGGTGAAGACCCATTTGCCGGAGTGGTCACCGTTTGCGGAAACGCTGTATCTGGATGCGGACGTGTTGCCGATTCAGCCCATTGAACCTATTTGGGAGTGCTTGCAGGCAGGGTCGCTCGCGTTGGCAGTAGATGTCAATGGCACCTTGGCTCAGTGTGATCATGTGGCGGCGGTGGAGAAGGCATATACGTTGCAGCAGTGTGCAGCAGACTCGCTACAGTGGAATGGTGGGGTGATGTTGTGGCAGCGATGCCCGGCAGTGCTGACGCTGTTTGAGACGTGGCAAGTGGAATGGCAGCGGTGGCAGCAACACGATCAGTTGGCGCTGCTGCGATCGCTTCAGACGACCGCTTTACCAGTGGTTGAGTTACCCAACGTGTACAACTTCCCTGCCAGCCACATCACACCCGTGATCGTGCAACAGAATCAGGTGCGGTTACTGCACTGTTGGGGTGGCTTTGTCAAAACCGGACGGTTTCGGGCGATCGCGCAACGACTCATGCCACACTCGACAGCGCAGGCGCTTCAGGTGTGGCAGCAGTTTACCAGTGCCCTAACGGAGGGTGAAGGGACAGGCTAGGAGCTATTTGCGGCGGATGGAGAATTGGCTCGTGACGTGCAGGTCGATCGCGTACTTGTGGTCTAAGCCCCGGCGTTTGAGTGCCTGAGTGCTGGCTTGGTATGACCAGTGAATCATTGCAAGCTGGTTGTGGGTGACGTTGCTGGCGTGCTGGCGGTAGTAGTAGAGGGGTTGCTGGAGGTGATGCACTGGGGTGACTTCGGCAAGACGCAAACAAAGGTCGTAGTCTTCGGCACGCTCGAAGGTAGGGTTGATGCCGCCGACCTGGTCGTAGACGGAGCGCCGCAGGAGGCGAAAATGAAAGGTCATAAAGTCGAGGAGCAGTTGGTCTTTGGTGTAAGGAATCTGACAGCGTTTGCTGAGTCCTTGATCCTGCCCCTGTGCATTAATGACATGGTAATCGGTGTAGACCATACCGATGTCAGGGCGTGTGTCGAGAAGGGCGGCAGTTTGCGCCAGGGCAGTAGGGGCAAGGAGGTCATCACTATCGACCCAGCCGAGGTACGTGCCTGTGGTGGCAGCAATCGCAGCTTTGAGCGCTGGTGCAAGCCCTTGATGCGGTGCGGCAACGACGCGGAGGCGATCATCTTGAGCCGCGTAATGCTGGGCGATGGCGAGGGAGTCGTCAGTGGAGCCGTCGTCCCACAGCACGTACTCAAAGTCGCGATGGGTTTGTGCCAGGATGCTTTCGATCGTGGCGGCAAGGTATTGCTGGCGATTGTAGATGGTGGTCACGAGGGAAAGGGGCACTGACATAGACCTTTGGCAAAGAGGCGGTACTGAGGCGAGAAGGAAGCCCCTAAAGTTAAAGTGCCCAGAGTGGTTGGTGCAGAACCTGGAGAAAATCAATTGCTTATTTGTGGTGATCGATTCACGAAGTTAGCGTTTGATTACTAGGAAGGTGCGTCTGCGGTCGTTTGTCATGGGAAGTGGGAACCAGCATTATTGACAGTATTCTTGATGATTGGACAAGGCTTCATGCCGCAGCTAATGCATTCTGGGCAAGCGGCAATCTCACTAGTTACACCAAATACACTGTTCAAAAGAAACCTTGCTATTTGTTGCCACTTACTTTAAGGTCTTAGGACTTCAACATCCCACAGCAGCAGTTCACCACCATTTCCTCCTGTAATCAACTCCTTTCCATTAGGTGTAAAAACAAGTGTTGTAATATATTCCCTGTCACTGGATTTTCCGAGCGCAGTACCAGTTTGAACATTCCAAAGGCGCAAATCATGAAAACTGGTGCCCGTAAGTGCCCCGCTTTGTCCAGAATCACCTACGGTCGCAAGTATTTCACTATTGGGTGAAAAGGCAATTGCATGGATAGAATCATGATGTCCTGGAAAAGTCCATATCAACTTCTCTGTCTCCAAGCTCCACACCCGTATCACCTTATCAGCATCGCCACGTGCCATTAATTTGCCGTTTGGAGAGAAAGCAACCGGATAAAATACGCCATCCGCCCAAATAGTGTTTTGGGGGTTAGATAGGGTTCGCAGTAACTTACCTGTTTTTAGATTCCACTGTTGTACTGTTCCAGTGGCATCAGCTCCGTTCAAAACAGGTTCGCTTGCTGAAAAATCAATCCTATGAACTTGAGAAGACATAATCAATGAATGTAGCAATACACCTGTCTTAATTTCCCAAAGCCTCACACTATTTCCTTGTCCTCCAACGGCTAAAGTGTTGCTATCGGAAGAGAATGTCATTTGTGAGCCACACACACTCGGATCATTCAGGGTTTGCTTAACTGCTTTACTTTTTACATCCCAAAGTATAATCTGGTTCTTGGAAATACTAGTAGCTAGAGTCTTTCCGTCTGGTGAAAAAGTAACTGGAATTGCAGGGCAGTTTTGATGATTAAGCTGAAAAATCTGTAGTCTTTGACCATTTTGCTTTTGCCATAACCCCGGCGGTTCATCGAAGCTGCTTACTGCTACGATATCTTGATTTGATGAAACCGCCAATTCAATCATTCCAGCAATCGAACTAGCAGATTGTAGTAATATTTTTTTCGGTGTAGCTAGCAACGGGATCTGATTTGCATCTGAAAGTAGATCGCATGAAACCAGCATAATTATGAGAGAAGTCAGAGCTAAGAGAAAAGCTCCATTTCTTTTTCTAAGAGATTGATTCACTAAACCAAGACTTTTTCTCATAACACACACCTTACTTTCTACGTCAGAATAGAACAAATTTCCTATTATCGGTTCTGGACTGTTGAATCAGCAGCAGCTTAAGTCAATGGAAAGATTTAACTTCCAAACTTGCACAGCCTACCGTGTTAATTCCCTTCCCCATCCAGGTGGATAGTTAGTAAAAGAAAGATCGGGTATAAAAGAAATCAGCCCTTGCCTTTTTAGATTGATTAAACATTGATAGGCAACTGAATTGCTATTCGGACCGTCAATTATATAATTAAGCTTGAGTTGGTGGATTTGTGTAAGAGTCTGCTTGAGACTTTCTTTGTAAGGTTCTGCACTCTCAAACGGTTTATTGACAAGGATAATCCGAGACTGTTCAGATGGATCTTTCCAGTCTACTCTAGCCTTTTGATAGAGGTCGGACTTTGTGACCAGTCGCCCGAAGCCATTCTTTCGTTGCTCTGGCGAGCCGAATTCATTTTCAGGTCCACCACGATAGACGTACTGAGGTGGGCAAGTACTGAATATATTTTTTTTGATGCATTGTTGAAAGGGAGCATCATCTGTTACACGAATAAAGGCATGAGTAACCCCCTGTCTCATACTGGAGTTCCCAATAGTTATTCTTGGAAAAGGGTTCACTATATCTGGAATAATTGGATTAAAAACAAGTTCAACTTTGACCTCGCCCGAAGGATCAGTGGCATCGACCGGACTATTTCCCACATACCTATATAAATTGCTATCCCCCGCCTGAAACCCAATCGGGTCTTGCCCAATGAACCTGCCTACTCCCGCATCAAAGTAGCGTGCGCGGTAATAGTACAGCCCCGTTTCGCTGTCGTATTCCCGCCCTGTGAACTTATAGCGCGTATCTGCTGTCGCCCCTGCCATTGAGCCAACCACCTGACCAAAGGAATCATAGGTAAAGTGGTTTACCACCGTGCCACTATCATTGACCAAATCCCGCACCGAACCCAGGTGGTCAGTTAACATCCATGTCGTTTGACCATTGGACTCTTGCGCCAACACCTGATCCACCATTGGTCCGTACAGGTAGCGCGTACTGGGGGTAGTACTCGTGCCAGAAAACTCCAGATAGACATGACCTCGATCGTAGACAAAGCGCGTTGTCTGAGTTCCCACCGTCTGAGTTCCCACCGTCTTGGCGATCCGCTGGTTCAACGCATCATAAGTGTAAGTAGGGATTGCGACAGGATACGTGTAAAAACCTGCAAGATGCCCCTCAAAGGCTTTCTCATCGGGACTTTCAGTAAACATCACAAGAGCGAAGCGTAATGTCTGCACTGCTGCTGTGCACGCAGCAGTGCCACGAGAGCATGGGGCTTTCAGCCGTTGAAATGGCACCAAAAGGGGTAGTGTACTACTGATTTTTGGGTAGTACTGGGTCCAGAAATAGTCCAACCCTGTACTAATCAAGGTTTTCGGCGGCTTATTGCAGGGACTGAAAGCTGTAAGCTCTACAGGATAAGGGTTTTACCCCTATCTTGCAGGTTTTTACACGTATCCGATGCTGTTGGCGAATCAACGGGAGAAAAATCGCTTGCTCAAAGTTCTTTCAAAAAACTTAGCGTAAGGCAGGTAGCTGTAGAAGTTAGAGGAGAATTGAAGCAGACCATCTTTTGAGGAGGGTTCTTTCGATGTCACTTCAACCTCAAGCGATTCCTCCAGTTCCAGAAGAGACAAGCCGTGTGGTTCATGCAGCTTTTCCCAAAGGGAATCGCTACATGCGAATGCGGGATGAACTCGGTGTCTTTTTCAGCGATCAAGCTTTTGCTCACCTGTATCCTCATTGCGGACATGCTGCTCAAACTCCTTGGCGGCTGGCTCTGATTACGATTATGCAATTCGCTGAGAACCTGTCAGACCGCCAAGCGGCTGAGGCCGTTCGTGCTCGCATTGACTGGAAATATGCCCTGTCGTTAGAGCTAACTGATACAGGGTTTGACTTTTCAGTGTTGAGTGAATTTCGTGATCGACTACGAGCTAGTGGTGCAGAGCAACAATTGTTGGAGATCATGTTGCAGGCATTCCAGCAGAAGGGCTTGCTGAAAGCACATGGACGACAACGGACAGATTCGACTCACGTGCTTGCCAAGGTCAGAGATTTGACTCGCTTGGAGTTGATTGGCGAGACACTAAGGCATACCCTCAACACCATTGCCAAAGTAGAACCAGATTGGTTACGAGCACAAGTGCCCGATGAGTGGTATGACCGTTATGGCAAACGGTTAGAAGAAGCTCAGTTTCCCAAGACACCGCCAGAATGGGAGACTTTAGCGAGCAAAATGGGGGCTGATGGCTTTCGCCTACTCGATGCCATTTATGCGGATGAGACTCCGACTCCGATCAGAGCACTCGTGGCAGTAGAGACGTTGCGTCAGGTTTGGCTGCAACAGTTCTATGCACCGACCAGCGCCATTCAGTTGCGAGCAACGAAAGACAGTCCACCCGGAGCACTACGGATTCGTTCCCCCCAGGATCTTGAAGCGCGTTACAGTGCCAAGCGCTCAACAGAGTGGACAGGCTACAAAGTGCATCTTACAGAAAGCTGTGATGACTTCATGCCTCGGCTCCTTACGCATGTCGAAACCACCGAAGCAACTACCGCAGACCAAGAAGCAATCCCTCGCATTCATCAAGCTCTAAAAGCGAAGGAACGTGCTCCTCATCAGCATATTGTTGATCAAGGTTATACCTCGGCACACTTGTTGGTGCACAGTCAGCAAGGCTTTGGCATTGATTTGCTCAGTCCAGTTGCACGCAACAGTGGCTGGCAAGCGAAGGCAAAGGATGGGTTTGACTTAGCTCACTTTGAAATTGACTGGAAACGTAAAGTGGTTCGTTGTCCTAACCATAAACGCAGTCATTTATGGACTCCAGGCAAGGATAGTTATGGTAAACCAATCATTCATATTGAGTTTAAGCGTTCGGTTTGTTTGAAATGTCCGATGCGTTCCCAATGTACGCGGTCCAAGGAGCAACCGAGAAACCTAACCATCAAGGTGCAGGAAGAGTATCAAGCCTTAGAAGCAGCTCGTGAACGACAGAAAACAGAGGAGTTTAAGCAAGCCTATGCGATTCGTGCTGGCATTGAAGGCACGATAGCTCAAGGAGTTCGCTCCTTTGACTTGCGGCAATGTCGCTATATTGGCTTGAGTAAAGCTCATTTTCAGCACATTGCTACAGCAGCAGCAATTAATTTGGTCAGAATCCTTGCTTGGCTTGAAGGTATTCCTTTAGCTAAGACACGCCGGTCTCATTTTGCAAAACTGGCGACAGCAAACGGATGAAAGCGTTGACCATCGATTTTTCTCTCATTGATTCGCCAACAGCATCGTATCCTGTCGCAATCCCTTTTTATTGCGGGGGCATCCTTCGCCTCTGGCTACGGCTACGGTCATCCTAGAGCGAATTCTCAGCCATCCGTTCTGTCAGAGCAACCCGCTACCTGTTCCCCTACTGCGGCTAACAACGGACTTCGCCGTTAAAAGTCAGAGAGTTGATGTTGAACAGCACAGCTTGCGTTAGCAAAGGTTGTGCTGTCTAGCGTGAGGGGTCATATCATCAACGGTTTAGAACATGTGTTGAGCTAGGAAATGTCCAATGCCCTGGACCATCAGCCCTACCTGTTCACGAGTGAACTGATCAAACTCACCATGTGCCGCTTTGTTGCGAATATCAGCCCAAGCCAATAACTGCTTTGCCATTGGCTCATTGTAAACACCTGCCTTTTTCAGGTCAGGGATCAACCGATTCAGCATCAATGGTTTTCCATGATTATCAATAGTCAGCAAGGGTGGTTGCTGATTATCACAAAGCGTTCGTAGTGCTTTTTCTAAGACAGCGCCTGCCAAAACTGCTGCCGGGACATGATCATACTTCCCTGGCTGACCTTCAGTCAGCAGGCGCTCTGCTTGTCCTAAGTAGTCAGATGCAATTGCAGCCTCAATTTGAGCAGCAAGGTTCTCCCCTAAGAACCCTAGCTCGAAGTCTTTTCTCATTGCTCTCAAGACAGAGAGCCGCGCTTTTGTATATGTTTGAGCATGCCCACTGGATGCAATTTCATCAATCAGCTTTCGGTGACTGCTGGTAAGAGGAATCACCTGCTCAAGCAAAGATTTGACGTTGAGTAGCCATTCATCATAGTTAGAAGGGACAGAATATCCAGCCGCTGATCGTGCAAGGGAACGGCGTGGTAGACCGACAGACATGAAGTTTTTATCGCTCTCGGTCAATGGGTTAACTTGACCTGGACTAACCTTTATCTCTGCAAATACTGTCTCCCCCTCTGCAATCAATTCATCAAATCGGGCGAGGTACCTTGCTTTGAGTTTTTGAGGCAACATTTCCGCTTACGTTATCTAGCGTTAATTAGAACTGAGGTACTAGGTAACGCTAACACGCCAAATTTGCTGAAGTGCAAAGTTTTTCGCTCTGGGTCTAGCCTTTCAACACCTGTTCCGCAGTCAGAGCCAACGCAGGGAAGGCAACAGAAATGATTGTGCTGCTACCAACATACTCAGTCGCCTGGTACCGATTCCCCTGCAACAAATGCACAATGACCTTCTGCTCACCTGGGTCTACTAACCAATACTCAGTGACACCGATTGCTAAATACTCTTTGCGCTTGTCCTGGTAGTCACGTTCCTGATTCTCAGCACCAGGCGACACAACCTCAACGATCAGCAAGGGCGGTGTCTCCACCACGGCTGAAATGTCGTCAATAGCATCTTCCTGCTCGTGGGTGATGATGACCAAATCAGGGATGCGAACCACTTTCTTTTGAGTACGCACACCCACATCCCAGCGACAGGACCACAGTGCCCCTTGCTGCTCAATCGCCTGGTCGAACTTTACCAAGAGTCGCTTTGTGACCTTGCCATGCCGACCACGCGGTGGATTCATCGGCACCAACCGTCCTTTGACAAGCTCATAGCGAGTGTCTGTACCATCATCGTACGCAAGGTACTCTTCAAAGGTCAGTTCGCGATCCAGAACGTAGGTCATGGCACACACCAGGTAGCCAGAATACCACCAGTGTAGCCTTTACCTACGCTGCTAGGAAAAGCAATGGCATGAGAAACGCTAACTGCCTGAATGCAGACTTTTCTCTGGCTAAACGGTCTTCCTTATCAGCCCTGACTCTGGTTATTCTCCGCGTCACGGTTATAGTGGGTCTAGCCATGATAGGACGGAGTGGCAACGTTGAAAGGGTGGTGGGTAAGGAGCAGACAAGCGGCTAGCAGGTCTTAGTAACGATGGCAAACCAGAAGCAACTTAAACTTCTACGGCAGGACGTTCAGGCGTGGAACCGTTGGCTGGAAAAAAAAACTTATGACAGACTAGACCTCATTGATGCCGACCTTATTGATGCCGACCTTACTGGTGCCAACCTCAGTGGTGCCAACCTCAGTGGTGCCAACCTCAGTGGTGCCAACTTCGACGGTGCCAGCCTCATCAATGCCAACCTCGGTGCTGCCGATCTCAGAGGTGCCGACTTTACTAGTGCCAACCTCAATGGTGCCAACCTTAGTAAAGCCTACCTCAAAGAAGCCTACTTCAGAGAAGCTAACCTCATCAATGCCAACCTCAGTGGTGCCAATCTTGGCGAAGCCGACCTTATTGGTGCCTACCTCAGTGGTGCCGACCTTATTGGTGCCAACCTCAGTGGTGCCGACTTCAGTAGTGCCCACCTCAACGAAGCCAACCTCAGTGGTGCCCACCTCATCAATGCCAACCTCAGAGGTGCCCACCTCATCAAAGCTAACCTCGGTGCTGCCGACCTCACCGAAGCCTACCTCAGCGAAGCTAACCTTAGCGAAGCCTACCTCAACCAAGCCAATCTCACCGAAGCCTACCTCAACCAAGCCAACCTCACCGAAGCCAACCTTAGCGAAGCTGACCTCACCGAAGCCAACCTCAGCGAAGCCTACCTCAACCAAGCCAACCTCAACCAAGCCAACCTCAGAGGTGCCGACCTCAGTAGTGCTTTCCTCAATGATGCCGACCTCAATGGTGCCAACCTCAGAGGTGCCCACCTCAACGATGCCAGCCTCATGAATGCCGACCTTATTGGTGCCAACCTCAGTGAAGCCGACCTCAGTGAAGCTAATCTCAGAGGTGCCAACCTCAAAGGTGCTCACTTGTTTACAGCTACCGCTCTACACACTAACTTTAGGGACGCCACCCTAACAGGAGCCTGTATTCAAGACTGGAACACCAATGCGGACACAACGCTAGAGGGCGTAGTTTGTGACTTTGTTTACCTTAAGCATAATCAGCAAGAACGTCGTCCCAGTGACCCTCACCAGACCTTTGCACTGGGTGAGTTCACCAAGCTGTTCCAAAAGGCGCAAGCAACCCTTGATCTCATCTTCCGTCATGGCGTGGACTGGCAAGCGTTTACCTATGCGTTTCAGCAACTCCAGATCGAGAATGAAGCCGATGAGTTAGCGATCGCAAGTATCGAAAACAAGGGTGATGGGGTTGTAGTAATCCGTATTAAGGCAGCACCGACGGCTGACAGACCCAAACTCCACGGCGACTTTATGCAGGTCTATGAGGTTGTCCATAAGACCCTGGAGTCCCAGTATCAGGCAAGGCTAGAAGATAAGGACAAGCACATTAACCAACTCTTTGCACTGGTTCAAGACTATCAAGCCCAAGACACAGAGATAAAAAAGCTCATGGCTGAGAATCCCGCTCCCAAGTTCAATTTCAATGCTCCAGTCGGTAGTGTCGCTGACACCATTCAGGCAGGTGGGAGGCAGCAAGCCATCCAACACAACTACGCCTCAGAGCCGCAACAAACCCTAGCAGCCGCCGCAGCCGAGATCCAAGCCTTGTTGCAACAGTTGGAGCAAGCTAACCCCACCGCAACTGATGCTGACCAAAAGGCGTTCGTTAATGCCGCCCTGCCTACCACGACGCGCGATCGCATCTTAGGAGCGGCTCAAGGCGGTGGACTAGCCTGGCTGGAAGGCACCCCGTATGGCAAGATTACCAAAGCTATTATTGAAGGCTGGCAGAAGCCCAGTAAGTGATTGTTGGGGCTTGCCTACTGATTAGCTTGGCTAATGGTCAACTTGTGCTTTCGGTGCTGGACTAGCTCAAAACTGGCACAATTCTTGAAAGCACTACACAGCAGCAGTTTTGCTTTTCCGCCAGTCTGCACCGTTGCCATCTGAGCAACTAACCGGAAAAGCAAGTTAAGGGGCTAAAACCACTAATTTATAGGAGCTTCAAGTTTTTTGTAGTTCATCTTTTTTCAACTCTGGACTACATTTGGACTAAGCGCCTCCAATGTGACAGTTATCAAAGAAGTCGCTTGTGCCAGTTGCGTAGCCGTAGTGAGCTTACTGACAATTCAGTTTGCTTATGAGTCACGTGGTACGCAGTAGTCAAGTGCCGTTAAACTCTGTAAGTTCGTTACTCTGTTAATCCCAAAGATTGGCGCAGTTCTTCCTCCGTCATACCCTGAAGCTCGTCAGCACGACTTAAGAGCAGGTCTACAGCAACCC
>NZ_JACJOZ010000094.1:0-20038 GCF_014695795.1 Phormidium sp. FACHB-592 | reverse complement strand
TTGTCGATGAACGTGACCGTCTCGATAGCTTCGCGAGGTGCAGTCATTGCCCTGACCAGCTTTTGAGGGGTTTGCCCTCATTTTACTCTGCTTAGAGTGATGGAAGAGGGATATCACCATTCGGTGGTAGTCTGCAACATTGATGCCTTCGTTCCTGTTAGCTCCTTTGCACAAGCTAGAATGCCGCTTCTGACGTTGGTTAGCTGCGGCTGGCAGCACATCACCAAGCGATTCAAAAGTAGAACTGCTACTGTGTCAGGCTTCTAATGGTTGTGCCAGTTTTGAGAGAGTTCAGCAGCAGTGCCAGCGGAGCGTTAGCCACGCTGAGTCAGAGGCACCTTAGAATTAACAGAGCCAGAGCTGACTCTGCCACTGTTGGCTGTAGCTGACCTTGCCCCTGAGTGCAGCGTCTGCAGCGTCTGCGACTACCGGGACCGGGCAGTGAGGCAGACAGCACACTGAAGCAGCGCCGCACTCAAAGCTGATGACAGGCAGTATCTACAAGCTTACGAAGAAACCGACAACGGGCGGTTGCTTGAAATTTATCGTTTTACCCAGTCGCCACCGAGTGTCGTGACTGCTTCTTCCCTTGCCGACAGGGTCAATGGCTACGAATTGTCTAGCTGGTTTGACTATCGCACTTAGGAGTCGTTGAGTCAGTCCGGGTTGCTTGGTGGGCCGACCACTCTCGAGTACGCGTCGGCACTTGCAGCAGCCAGAGCGTATTGTGATCATGAGGCAGCAGCCTTAGCGCAACGTGGCGACGAACTACTGGCACTCACGCTCACTGACCGCGAAGCGAAGACCTTGCTACATGCCCGGCGTGGCACGCCGGGGCAGGAACGCCTTGCAACGCGCGAAGTGCATAATCGCCTGGACGCTTGACTGCAAGCACCAGCGGCGGCTGAAGATGCCAAGCACAATCCAGACCTAACCTGTTGCGCCTTCGAGTGTCCGCTGGGCATTGCGTCTGGGCTTTCCCTAGGACGGCTTGCCCTCAATCGACAACAGCGGTTGTCTCAACCAGCCGTCGGCTCAAGGGGGTTGGCAGCGATTCAGGTAAAAATGGACCATTGACTAATTTTCCTCAGGTTTTGCGCGCTGAAACCCTCATGCTTCCGCCCCTTACCAGAATTTTTATTAGAAAGTAGCAAGCACTGAAAGTCGGTCTAGATGGAGGTTTCAATTAAATAGTTCATTTTGCAGCGAATCGTTACTAGACCTCCGATTGAACTAGGGTTTCGCTACTGCTTCTAAAGGCGACATTAAGGACAAGCTGAAGATAAGTTTTTAGTAAAGCTTTGGACCAAGAATGTAAAGTTTTTAAGAAGTATGCGGTCTATATTTATGACGATGAAAAAATATCCTGTAATTTGATACTGAGGCTTATACATTTCTAGGATTTATCGCTTCCAAGCGGCTGAAAGGGGATTCAAAGAAGCTTCCCTTCAGGATGTGTGAGCAGATAATTTCAAAGGTAACAAGTGGTAAATGCTTGCTAAAGTCATAGGTTAGTATTTCGCCATTTGTAAAGGTCTCTTTTGAGAAGCGGGTTAGCCAAAGCCCAAACCGTTGCCAAAAACGTAAGAGAGGCTTTTGTCATGTTGCATTCAAACAACCGCAGCTATTTCTTCTTAGCAAACCGCTACAAGCTTTTGCTCAAGGGTGTTTTGTTTTTTACTCCTGAGCTAGTGATTAACCTGGTGAATGCGGTGAGAATTCCAGGTGGTTTAACTCCCCCTTGAGTGGAGAGGGACTAGAGCGCTTCTGAGCGAATTGAAAGACAATGTGTTTTTGCCAAGGTAGGACTCAATCTACTGCTTGTCTTTCAATTAAAGCAGCAAGGCTACCAGTCAGGTGTTTTCTAGCAGGGAAAAGACCATAAGGGCGCTTGCTTCAGCCCAGCTCATTGACTCAGCCTTTACCTCGGCTGAGCCTAATCCCTCTAGGCAAAAGTATTCTTAGCTCAGAAAGCTCCTTAAAACTTTCTGCCTTATCACTGCTTACGCTTTGTCTTAAGTGCCTGACAATCCAGGTGCATGAAGCTGCTTACAGCAATGCGTTATTGCATCAAGCAACGCTTTTCTGATCTCAGATTGAAGCACTTGTAAAAGCTCACACTCAGTTGACTGGACTCTTCGTCACCAGTTGGCTCTGTTATGGCAACCACCTTTTTGGAGTGATGAACAATGGCTTTTGATGTACGCTATTTCCAAGAAATGTATCGAGAAAAATGGAAAGTAACATTATTAACGATTATTTTTGGCTCGGTTCCGCTTAAATTGGGTAAAAGATTGCGTGGGTTCGTTTATCGTTCGTTTCTGGGACAGTTAGGAGATGGAGCCGAAATCGGAGTAGGACTGGAATTGGTTGGTGCTAAGCGAGTGTTTTTTGAAGCAAACACGATCGTCAACAGCAATATTTTTATCGATAGTTGGGAGCCTCAAAGCTGTGTCCTTCTTGGCTCTAGCGTAAAGCTCGATCGTGGCGCAGATCTTAAAGCTCTTGGCGGTTGCATTGAAATCGGAGAGCGGACTTATATCGGTCCTTACTTTTGTGCAGCCGGTCCTGGAGACATCAAGATTGGCAAGAATTGCATGATTGCTTCCCACTCCAGTATGTATGCCAACAATCACATTTTTTCGGATCGTGATGTTCCCATTGCTCACCAAGGCGTCATTTGCAAGGGTATCTTGATCGAAGATGACTGCTGGTTAGGGACTGGAGTGAGAGTATTGGATGGCGTCACTATCGGCCGGGGAAGTGTCATTGGTGCAGGGGCAGTGGTGACGAAAGATATTCCACCTTTCTCCGTTGCGGTAGGAGTACCCGCCAAAGTAATGGCCCAACGAGGGGAAGTAAAATCAGAACTCTTTGTTACGACATCCTAAGTGAGCAAAAAGGTTCGGTATTGCTCAAGTTTGACTGAGTTGATTAGAGTTTTTCTCACCGCGGTACTTCGGCTTTTTCATCAATTGTTTGGCGTTGCTAGTCATGTTTCGAGTGGTTTACAACACGATCACTGAAAGCATTTTCTAGGAGCTCCCTACTGGGCGCTAGCCATGACAGCACTACTGTCTATGGTTATAAGTTTTTGCCTTCTACCACTGGAGACACTTTGAATCTTAAGACATTTAAGCGCGACTGGCTCTCAAACATGCGCGCAGACCCTCTAGCCGGAACAGTGGTTGCTCTTGCCTTAGTTCCAGAAGCGATCACCTTTTCAATTATTGCGGGTGTTGACCCTAAAGTTGGACTCTATGCCTCATGCATCATTGCCCTGGTGACGGCTCTCTTTGGCGGGCGACCCGGCTTAATTTCAGCCGCTACCGGCTCGATGGCTCTGCTGATGATTCATCTGGTCAAAGATCACGGCTTGCAGTATCTCTTTGCCGCCGGCCTTTTGACTGGGATCTTGCAGATGCTGTTTGGTTGGCTGAAGCTGGAACGACAGATGAAATACGTCCCTCGTGCCGTGATGGTGGGTTTTGTCAATGCGCTGGCAATTTTGCTTTTTCTGGCACAATTACCGCAACTGACCAATGTGCCTGTCGCGGTGTATGTCATGACAGCGGCAGCTTTGACGATTATTTATCTGTTGCCACGCATAACGACCGCCCTCCCGTCACCCCTGGTGGCGATCGTCACGCTTACAGCCATTTCCATCTTTGCTGGCATCAAAGTTCCGACGGTGGGAGATCTGGGCTCTCTACCAAGTACCTTCCCACGGTTTGCAATACCGCAGATGCCGCTGAATTTAGAAACCCTCAACATCATTTTTCCCTATGCCCTCACGCTGGCGACCGTCGGGTTATTGGAATCGTTGCTGACCGCTTCGTTACTAGATGAATTAACCGATACACCCAGCGATAAAAATCAGGAAGCAATTGGGCAGGGCCTTGCCAATCTCGTCAGCAGTTGCTTTAAAGGGATGGCAGGCTGCGCCATGATTGGACAGTCCGTGATCAATATTCAATCAGGCGGACGCGGACGTTTATCGACTTTTAGTGCTGGAGTTTTTCTACTCTTTTTGATGCTGGCACTCGGCAGTTGGGTCGAGCGCATTCCGATGGCGGCCCTGGTGGCAGTGACGATCATGGGGTCTATTGGCACGTTTAACTGGTCATCGCTGCTGCAACTCCGTAAAGTGCCCCGCAGCGAAACAGCCGCGATGATCACCACAGTACTGATTACGGTCTTGAGCCATAACTTAGCGCTTGGTGTGGTCGTGGGTGCAGCGCTCAGTACTGTCTTCTTTGCTCGAAAAATTGCCAAGGTGGTCTGTGTCGATGCTGATGGCACCCATCGCACCTATAGTGTCGCTGGTCAAATCTTCTTTGTCTGGGTCGATGACCTTCTGGAGAACTTCGATTTCCATGAAGCCTTAGAAAAAGTGACCTTAAACTTCAGCTATGCCCACCTTTGGGATCAATCGGCAGTGGCGGCGATCAACCAGGTGGTGCTTAAGTTTCGCCAAAGTGGTGCAGCGGTGGAATTGTTGGGACTGAATCCATCTAGTGCGACCTTGGTGGACTAACTAGCTACTCACAACGACTCCAAGGCGCTCGAAAAAATGGCGAGTCACTAGAGGAGACGCAGCCGCAGGAAACGAATTTTATTGTCTACCGATGGTGCCGTTTTTTCGTAAAGCACCGATCACGACATGGCTTGGTTGGCAACTCAGCTCACAGCAGCGGTGGTTGAACCTTACCTAACACTTTAAGTTGCAACTGTATTCGCAGATTGAGGATTCATGACATGGCGGAATTACTAGAAAATGAGCCTAACCAACCTGATGTTGAAGCAGCGACCGCTCTCGAAAGCTTAAGCCGGACTGCCGCACATTGGCATCGGCTGCGCGAGGTCGCTCTGACTGGTCTACTGGGGGGCATACCGCGTCCACTTGGCACCGGGCTGAGACGCCGGTTCTATCCTTTCATGTTCGCTCACTTTGGCCACGGTGCTTACATCCAAGCAGGCTGCGAGTTTCTGGGCGCTGAGCGCATTGACCTCCAGGATGCGGTCAAAATCTTGCGTGATGTGAGGCTCAACATCACTACCAATAGTTGCTTACGAGTAGGTAGGGATGTCTGTTTGGATCGAGGGGTTGATATTAATACAGCCGGCGAGGACTGCGTGATTGAAATTGGCGAGCGCTCTTATTTGGGGCCTTACGTCTGTATGGCGGGTCCTGGTCACATCAAAATCGGTCAGCATTGTTTGATTGCTGCCCAATCAGGGCTCTATGCTAATAACCATCGAGCTTATGGTCTGAGTCGGGAGGGTATTGAAATTGAGGATCATTGCTGGTTGGGCACTGGGGTGAAGGTCTTAGATGGAGTCAAGATCGGACGCGGTTCTGTCATCGGTGCTGGTTCTGTCGTGACGAAAAACATCCCACCTGCCTCGATCGCAGTAGGCGTGCCTGCAAAGGTGATTAAAGCGAGCAAAGGCGAAGGTGTTTGCTGAACAACGGCATAGCAAGGCAGCGGCAGGGCTTTTTCGTCACGTGCTCAAAGTTCAGCACACTTAAATCAAAATTCACCCAACGGCATCGCAGCCGCAGGGCTAGCATCTGGACGTCTCCTTGGACTTTACCTGAGTAGAGCCAAGGCGCTCGTCGGCTCACCGCCTTTTCGTCCCGGCGACCACGGCGACCTCAAGCTCAAAGTGCCCTGCTACCGGCAAACCTTGCCCTTGATCGTTTGACACCTGTTTGTCAGACTTGCCAAACGTTTTGACCAGTGGAAAAATATTTCCCAGCTTGAGCCTTCCCAACATCGTTCCCCGGTCAACTGTTTGGTCAATTTGGTCGTTGGTTAATTGCTGACCGTCATCAACCCCAGAAGCCGTTGATCGCGATTGGACATCACTTGCTGCACACGGCTTAACCAAAACTAATGTGGTAGTGCTCAAGATGTAATGTATAGAGGAATAGACTTTTTGCTGTTCTCCTGCCATGCCAGCGTGTCCCATTTGTGCATCGTCCAAAACGGTCAAGAATGGTTGTATTCACAATGGCAAACAACGATTCAAATGTCATGACTGCGGACGACAGTCCATTGAACAACTAAACAAAAAGGTTATCGACCAAGCCACGTGGGCTGCTATTAGAGCGCATCTCTTTAGCTGGCATTGCTCGTGCTGCACAGGTTTCTGAACAATGGCTACAAACTTATGTCAACGAAAAATATGCTAAGGTGCCCCGCCAAGTGTCGGTAATACCCAAACAAAGGGGAGACTAACGATTTAATGTGATGAATCATGGTCGCTTGTCGACAACAAAAGCAACAAGCAGTGGGTTTGGTTAGCGCTTGACGCAGACACGCGTGAAATTGCCAGGGTCTACATCGAAGCACGTGATGAAGCGGCTGCTCACAAATTGTGGGAATCTTTACTGCCGCTCTACCGCCAATGTGCCATTGCCAATACCGACTTTTGGGCAGCTATTGAGTTGTTCTACCAAGCAAGCGGCATCGAGCCGTAGGCAAATAAACAGGCAAAACTAGCTACATTGAGCAATTCAACAAGACATTAAGGCAACGGGTGTCTCGGTTAGTGCGGAAAACCTTGTCTTTTTCCAAGTCATTAGAAAATCACATTGGTACCATTTGATATTTTATCCACTATTACAACACCTCATTACTTGTTTATGAAGAATTAGTATATCTCTTTTTAAAACTGATGCGCCTCCAGTGCACAGATGATAGAGTTCAAAATTATATTGGCATAAGTAGATGGTCCTAGATAGTCATTAGCAATGAAAGCCCAATCTAAGAAGCTCTTAATATTAAGTTGCACTGTTAAAAACTTGTTCTCAACCTAACTCCATTAAGTGTGTCAGTCGGTAATATGTAAGTTTTTTGCATCCTCAGCAAACTAGTAGCATAGCAAGCTTCAACTCTCAAGCTGGATCGATTTTGATTTTTCAGTGGTTTCTATTTCAAAAAAATTTAGGGTGAGCGTACGCAAAATATATTTATAGATAATGGTGAAAGCGTTACAGGATTTCGGGAACCTAGTAATTAGTCAGTTCCTGTAGCATCTAACTGCTTAGCTGAAATCGCCTAGTAAACAGACTTTTGAGTACCCTGAGCTGGATAGCTACTAGCTCAGCAAGATTATTAGTCACAGAGATTAGCTCAACAAAATGTATTTTAATGTCGCGGTATTAGGCCTGCTTTGGATTTTTCTATATAAGCTATTTCCATATAGTTTTCCGCTGACAAAAAGCTTTTCGCTAGAATTTGTTGTTCACAGGTTTGGCGAGGATGAGTTTTCTCAGGCAAAGGACTTTGTCGAGCTTGTAATTAGCCTTTTTACATTTACTCTGTTCGGGGTTGGCTTAGCCGATCTATTGCAGAAGAAAAAACTGGTTTCAACAGTTAATCTTGTCATTATTCTCTTGATAAGCACTAGTTTGAGTGCCGTAACCGAGGTGCTACAAACCATTTCTGCTGTTAGAAATGCTAACGCTCTAGATATCCTGACCGATAGCATTGGTGCAGCCATGGGGTGGTTTTGCTTTCATCAAGCGCGTTTTTTGAAATTAGCTCGTTATGCTTCGGTGATTCGCCTCCGTGCGAAAATTTTATTCCAATACTACTGCTCCCTACCAATCCTAGCAACAGGCTTTGTTGCTTACTTTATAATTGCCGCTATTGGGGTGGCGCTGCTGCCAACAGCAGCAGATTTAAGAAATTGGGATAGCTCTTTTCCTCTGCTGCTCGGCAATGAGCTTACTGGTGGGCGCCCTTGGTCTGGAAATATTGAGCTAGTTCAAATTTTTGATCAAGCGCTGACGGAGGCAGAAATCGGCCGCTTTTTTTCGGGCAATCAGCAGAGTTTTGCTCACGAAAGTTCTCTGCTTGCTTTCTACGAGTTTACTCGCGGTGGTAAAGAATATTCTGATCAGACGGGTCAACTTCCTGAGCTTTCTTGGGTGGGTGAACCTCCACACAAGGGGAAAGATGATGAGAGAAAAGACTCTGGCGTATTGCTAAACGCAACACACTGGTTACAGTCTTCTGCCCCGCCAACTTATCTTAATGAGCGGATTAAGCAGAGTGCTCAGTTTACACTTAATGTAATTGTTCAATCAGATGCCTTGAAGCAGCAAGGACCTGCAAGAATCCTTTCACTGTCGAAGGACCTTCAACACCGTAACCTTACCCTTGGACAGGACGATAGCAGCCTCGTTATTCGTTTGCGAACTCCTGCTACAGGGATTAATGGCAGAAATCCTGAAATTGTTGTTCCCCAAGTTTTTACAGAAGGCGAGCCGCATCACCTGGTGATGACTTATGCAGATTCTAATCTACGTGTTTATGTCGACAAGTTAGAGCATCTCTACACATTTAACGTTCCTTCATGGGGCTATAAAGTGTTGTACTACGGGCCAGTTTTTGTTCCACTTGCTATCCTGCTCAGCTTAATTCTTTCAGTGACAAGAGGCCTTTTACCTTTACGGATCATCCTTCTGGTGTCGGGGGGTGTGCTGCCCTCGCTGCTGCTTGAAGGACTTTTAGCCAGCACAAATCACCGCAGCTTCTCACTAGAGAATTTGTTAATGTGTTTGGCTTTCACCATTGGAACTTTGCTAATCGCAAGAGGACAGGTACAGCCTTGGCTAAAAGCCCATTAAGGCGATAAGTAGAGGCTTGTTCCTGCATCTAGATGCTACTGTGCCAACTTCTGCTTTCAGAACCTATTTATAAAGGGAAGCCTTGGGCGGCTGAACAACGCAATATGATGCGAACCATCATGGCAGAAACAGCAGCCTCAATCATCTTAGGATGGGGTTGAGCTAACATACGACGAAAAAAGTTCCGACAAGCGCAGCAACGGGAGCAAGTCAGACCACGACAGCAGATTGGGATATATCACATCTTCCAGAACCTTTGCTAGAAAAGGATTTCAGCAATCAATTTCTCATCAGAAGGAGCGTTCGGACGACCTTTGAGCAGTAATCAGATCACCGTACCCATCAAGAAGGGTGAGCCTTTAGGTATGATCAAGCAGCTGAGACATGAGCAAACAACTGCATTGATAAGTTCTACTGAAGTCGAAAAACCCATACTACAAGTGGGTTGGACTCGTTTTGAACTGTGCTAGCCTCGAAAACTCGTACTACAGGCGTAATCTTGCAGAGTTCAAGCCCCTAAAAGCTCGGTCTCGTCGTGGCACTGCTGCCGGACCTGCAACAGTATAAGCTTCACAAGAGTATGAGCAGCAGTGATCAATCGCTCTGCTCCTCAACGCTTGCATCGCTGCTGCTATGCCTCAACGTTGAGCAAAAGCGGCAAGATTACAGTCTGAAAGTTAGACTGTGAGCAGCGTTCAGGCGACGTGGTACTTCATAGGCAGGAACGGTGTCATACCCCCAAAATGGCTTGGAAGGGTGTTTGCCTCAACTGTGTTCCATACCAGATGTTCAATTAACGGCTGCACGCGTTTTAGTGAGGCGTTAGAGCAATGAATCGAGGTTACAAAATTTAGCAACAGTGAGTACCACAATGAAGCCGTCCAGTAGTCTAGACTACTGTCTCGACACATTTAACACAATTTCGTCCCGCCGCTTTAGCGACATAAAGGGCTTGATCAACTACTTGCATGAGCGACTGACTGGTGTCCCCATGTTCAGGGAATAAACCGACCCCCAGCGAAAGTGTCGTGCGGATCGTTGCAGCACCAAACGGCACGTGCATGGCTTGAAAGGAGCGTCGAAGCTGTTCGGCGCGCTGATAAACATCCTTCAGCGTGATCGCCGGCAGCAGCAGTACGAATTCTTCACCACCGTAACGACATGCGATATCGCCTTGTCGACTGTGAGTGCGCAGCAAACGACCAACAGCCTGTAAGACGCAATCACCACCTTGATGCCCATAGGTATCATTGACTTGCTTAAAAAAATCGATGTCCATCAGGATCACAGCGACCGGATAAGCTGCCCGCGCCGCGCGTGCCAACTCTCGAGGGAGCGTCTCCTCAAAATAACGTCGATTGCATAAGCCCGTCAGAGCATCGCGGATCGCCTGTTCACGTAGCTGCGTTTGGAGTACCTCGATCTCGCGCAACTGGGCTTGTAAGCGCTCGTTGACCTGTCGCAGTTCCAGGTCAGCTTGTTGCCGTTGAGTGACATCGCGCAAGACAAGCAAATGCCCAGTGAGACAGTTACAGTGATCGCGTAAGGGTATGACGTGTAATTCCACATAGCAGCCTGTGCTTAGCTCCAGTAGCAATTCACTCGGCACGGTTGCAGACGCTTGACAAAGCTGAGCGAGCGCTGGCCAGCTGGAGCCTAATTGCCTGAGCGGTTGCCCCAAGCAAGTGACGCTGATCCCAATGAGCTGCTGAGCGGCTGGATTGATATCAAGCAACCGCTGGTGTAAATCTAGCACGAGGACACCATCCGACAGACTCTCGATCAACGTGTCTCGTGCCACTGGTACCAGATCAAACAGACGAAAGCGAAAAAGCGTGACGAAATAGATGAGACCGGCCAGCAAAAAACTCATCGGTGTGAGGTTGAGACCAGCAGGCGTAAGCTTGAGCATATACGCACTACCACCGAGCAACGGGACGAGCGCTCCTGCTAACGCCAGCCGCGATTGTTGCTGCTGGAGTCGCACGGGGCGCCGCGCCGCTTGCACCAGTAGCCATGAACCAGCGAGTGTATAAAGATAAACGCAGGTCATGACCCAATAAAAACCGGGACCATGCTGGTAAACAATTTGGTTGGTGCCCTGGACAGATGGCACAAAGCCACGCCAAACCAACTGATGCTGTTCGTTGGTCGCCACTAAGACCACATTGAGACTGGGGAGTAGCCAGAGCAAGACGGTGTTTTTGAGGGTGAGCCACTGCCTTTTGTGCGTGAAGTGGAGCGCAAAGATGAGAAAGAACGTCATCACGCCGCCAGAGCCAACATATTCCCACTTAGACCAAAAGATTTTGTCGGGGAGAGCGATGGCTGCCGCTTCGAGCGCGGCAACAGTGGCATAAACAGCAGTCGAAAGCAACAATAAAATAAACGGTCTGCTGGCAGAGGCGGCAGCACGCCGACGCCAAGCCGCAACCGCAAGCGCAACCGCGAGCAGCGCTGTGAGGCTGAGGATGGCAAAAGAGGGATTATGTTTCAAGAGCATAGTGACGCTGGGTGCTGAGGCAGGCTCTTACCGCGAGAGCCGCCAGCGAGTGCTAAGCCGCCAGCACTCGCTGGCTAGTCAACCAAAAGCCTTAGAAGCCTCAGCGACGGTATCAAAAGGCTGCCTGAGGAACGGCACGCAGGGGTTTGAGGCTCTTCAGTGCCAGAGGGTTCAACTTGTACACGTTGCTTGAGCAGCTTAACGTACTTTCGGTGTGGATGAGACTCAAACCGCCTCTATGCGGTGAAAAAACTAGGACAGAAGCCAGCGTGTCTTGCCTGCTTAGAGCCTACGGCTAGATGCTGCTGCACCTCAGGCGAGGACCTCAACCGCAACCATGGCGTTGATGCTCAGCCTGAAGGCTGAAAGCTACGATGTGCTCAGGCGTGGCAGGAAATTAGTCAAAAGAAAAGCTAAAGGGTCCGAGCGAAATCGTCGTGGACTTGACACTGTCTTTCAGCGTTTCTTCAAGTAGGGGCAGATCAACAAACCGCACTGCCACCGGGGAGCTAAAGGTGATCTCACCGAGGCGTTGGTTCGGTTGAGCGGTGATGCTTAACAAGCGCAAGGTGTAAGTATCGTCTCGGTTAAACGGCTGCAAGCTTAAGTCAACCTGAGCTTGAGGCTGGCTAAAGGTAGATGGCTCCAGTTGTGTCACACGATGGTGACGATCTGCGGTCTGGACTTCGAGCTGAATGACCACATCTTGAGCCGATAGGGTAAGGCCGAACTCAAAGCGGTCAAAATCCTGCTTGGATTGATTCTGCACTTGCACCTGCGCTAGCTGCAAGTGGTCATAGCTGTAAGTCTGCTCACCATCAGAAATTTCAAGCTGCGCGCGCGGCAAAGCGGTGCCACCCAGGCTTTCAAACAGCGGCGCCCGCTCAACCCGACACCCAACTCTCGGTTTGCGCTGCCGGTAAGCCACAATGAAGGCGTACGCCAAGGCACCAATGGCACTGCCACCCAGGAAGAGGAGCGTTGCGAAGAAGAGTGTGTACCAGGAAAGAGAAGCCATGTGCAGCAAGTGGGAGGCTCAGACTGCCTTGAGGTGAAGGCATCGGTTGGTGTGCATGAGCGCGCCGCCATCAGGAAAGCGTGCCGCCGCGTTCCAGTATTACAAGGGATCGTGCCGCCTGCTGACATCACCCCAAAGTCAAAGCGCCGCTCCCAGGTAACAACCAAAAGGTTGATCGGTCTGCAACCAAGCGGCAATAAAGGGGTCAACCAGAAACCGGAAAAGAGAGTACGTGAAGCAATTTTCACCAGGGTTGAGTCAGGCTTGCGATCCCCCTTCAGAGGCTCTCGCAGGGAAGGCCAGTGCTATCACCCTCTAAACGAAATGGGTCGCCAGGATAGGCGCGAAAAACGGCAGCGACCGGGGCGCGGCTCTCAAAGTCAGAACCGTTGCAATCAGGCATTGACGCAGGCTGGAAACTGCGGTCCCACTGCTTGGCTTTGGGGGCAAAGCTTATGGCTGTCGTGCCCCTTGCCCTCGACGAAAAGCCCAGGACATGACTGGGTTGGCTGGCTGCCACAAGCCGCTTCTTTGGGATCGCGCCCGTCGTTCCGCCGTGGCTTAGTTTTAGTAACGAATGCTGCTGGCGCATGTATGACAATTGCTCCCCTAAGGAGACTACAAGGATAAGTGGGAACGAAAAAGCAGACAGCTTAGCGTTGGTCACCTTCTTGCCGTCCTGCCTATAGCAGATTCGCCACCCGCATCGACGACTCATTGAACGCCTCACAAACGCTCACTCAAGTTGACTACGACGGCAATAAATTCAGCTGGCTCCACTGGCTTGGGGACATGGGCTTGAAAGCCTGCCGCCAAGGCTTTGATACGGTCTTCTGTACGAGCATAAGCGGTGAGGGCAATGGCTGGCATTTTGCCTCCCTGTGCTGGCGTTAAGGCGCGCACTTGCCGCATCAACATATACCCATCTTCCTCTGGCATGCCAATGTCACTGACTAAGAGGTCCGGCCTTTGCTCTAACGTGCTTTGAGTCAGGGTAGCTAACGCTTCCCTGGCGGATGTCACGACGGTGACCGCTGCCCCACTTTGCCTCAAGAGTGTGGCTAGGAGTGCTCGGGCATCCGCTTCGTCATCGACAATCAAAACCTTTAACCCTGCCAAGCTGGGCGCATCGAGGACAGGAACCGTATCGCTGACGGTCGGATGCACACGTGCATGAGCGGTTGGTTCGGGGCGAAAGATTGTAATAGGTAAAGTGACCATGAACGTCGTACCTTGTCCTTCCCCCGCACTCGCGACCTGCACGTGTCCACCATGGAGTTCAACTAAATGCCGCACAATGGCTAAGCCCAGACCCAACCCACCATGCGTGCGAGTGGTGGTACTATCCGCTTGCTGTAAGCGCTCGAACACATAGGGTAGAAACTCGGGGCTAATACCCTGTCCGGTATCGCTGACTGTGATCTCCACGTGTGAATTAATGCGCTCTAAGCGCAACTGAATGCGACCGCCTTTCGGTGTGAACTTCACGGCATTGGACAACAAATTCCAAAACACTTGCTGCAGCCGGTCCGGATCGCCCGAAATGGGTCCCGCAGCCGGGTCTAACAGACTTTGCAGGCGAAGGCTCTTGGCTTCTGCAGCCGGTCGAATCGAATCGAGCGCCGCCTCCAGCACCGAAACCAGCACCACAGGGCGCACATCCAGGCGAAGTTTGCCAGTAATGATCCGCGAGACATCTAACAGGTCATCAATCAATTGATTTTGCGCTCTGGCATTCCGCTCGATCGTCTCAAGCGCTCGCTGTTGCGTGGCTTCATCGAGTTGCTTGCCACGCAGCAGGGTGGCCCAGCCCAACATCGCATTCAGGGGTGTCCGCAATTCATGGGAAACGGTTGCGAGAAACTCATCTTTCAGCCGATTGGCGCGGGCTAACGCCTCCGCTTGTTGACGTAGTAAGGCTTCAGTCTGCTTACTTTCCGTGAGATCCAACACAAAACAGACCCAGGCGAGTGCGTCGTTTTCAAGCCGTGCCGCTCCTAACAGAATTGGTAGCCGACTCCCATCTTTACGAAAATATTCTTTCTCAAAGGGGGTACAGCTGCCGGTGATCGCCAGTGCTTGTAACACCTGCTGGTCTTGCTGAACATACTCTGGTGGTGTCATCTCACTCCAGTTCAGGACTCCCTTGTGCAAGTCTTCACGGGTATAACCCACCATTTTGAGGAAGGCATCATTCGCCTCCAAAATCGTGCCGTTAGGACCGGCCAGAAGCACCCCAATCAGGTTGGCTTCTACGAGGCGACTGAAGCGGGCTTCGCTTTTCTGCAGTGCCAGCTGTTGTGTTCTTAAGTCTGCCGCTAGCGCTTCGGCTTGCCGCCGTGCCACCACTTGAGTGGTGACCTCAAAGCCAAAGGTGATAATCCCTTCGACTGCACCGTTCAGATCGAAGAGCGGCTGGTAGACAAAGTTGAAAAACCCTTCCTCGAGCGTGCCGTTGCCCTGTCGATCCAAGCGAGCCGCTACTTCATTGCCGACAAACGGTTCTCCGGTGGCAAACACCTGATCGAGCCGTTCAAAAAACCCTTGTCCTGCTATATCAGGGAAAGCTTCCCGCACTGTGCGGCCGATCAAGGCTCGGTTGCCCACCAATTGACAAAAGAGCGGATTGGCAAACTCAAAGATATGATCAGGACCACGATCGATACAAATCGAAGCCGGAGCCTGCACCAGGATCGAGTAAAGACGATTGCGCTGCACCTCTGCTTCGGCTCGGGCCGCTTGCTCTCGCAGCAGCGCCTGGTGACGTGCGACTTCTGCTTGCTTGCGTTCAGTGATATCCCGAGAAATAACCACTACAGCTTGGGTTGAGGGGTCTGTACTCAACGGCGTAAGAATATATTCGTAGGACCGTACCCCCTCGTCTGTCAGAAAATCAGTTTCACTTTTGAGTGATCGCCCGGTCGCCATCACTTTCTCTCGCTGGGCATCCACTGGCTCCATGAGCGCCGCTGGTAAACCAATGTCTCGCCATGTCTTGCCAAGTAAAGCATCGGGTGAAAAACCGAGTACCTGAGCACCACCATCGCTGACATAGCCATAGCGTCCCGCTTGATCAAAAACGTAGATATGATCGACGGACGCAGCGAAAATGGCCTTTAACGTCTTTGCCTGTTCCTGCGACTGCAGAGCAAGTTGCCGATATTCTGCTTCACTGCTCCGTAGCTTTGACAACGTGCGCTCAAGGCGCTGCTTGGCTACCCGCAGGGCATCAGCGAGGACACTGATGAGCACGCCCTCTAGCAAAAATAAACTCAGCCGCGAGCCACTGACCCAGTTGAGCGAGAGGGAGTAAAGGGGTGGGAGAAAGTAGTAGGTGCTAATGAGCCCGGATAAAGCAGTGGCAAACAGTCCCGGACCGAAGCCCCCAGACCAGGCGCTGACCATCACAGCACCAAAGAACAACAGGAAAGGACTCTGAGTCATCGCTAGCACAGGGTCCAGTAGTAACATCAGCAGGGTTGCTAGCAAAACGCTGAGTCCAGCGAAGCTATAGTGCGATAGTTGAGAGCGTGTTAGCTTTGGCATCCTCTTCATTGCAATCACGTGCGGCGCTTCTAGAGCGGGAGGTGGTCAGACGGCTCCCGCCCCAGAAGCCCATTGATAAGGGGCTGACACCGTTCTAGGCCATTCGATATCACAGCTCCCAGCACCTTCGCCAGGAAGGGACTCTAGTCATCAATCTTCCATCAAAATAAGCGTTTGGACGACATTTGAGCAGTGATCAAGACACCTTAACGCCTTAGGAGGGCTGATCATCTAGGATTGATCGAGCAGATGAGACCGGAGTAAACAACCATTGATCAGTTCTACTGAAGTAGAAAAAATTAGTGCCAGCACTGACCGCCTTCTTAGAGGAACGGTCGTCTAGCCTACATAGTCGGATCATGAGGTGCAGAAGGCAGTCAGTTGACTTGCGTGCCGTGTTCGTCTCTTGCGATGTCAAAATAAGCCGCTGTAGCTAGGCTTCAGCCACTTAAGGATATTCAAGTACTGCTGGTAGAGGATGAGCCAGCTATCGCGGTGTTGCTGACCGATTTACTCGAAGCCAAAGGAGCCGTCGTTACTGTCACGACTACTGCTCTCGAAGCCTTGCAAGTGCTCAACAAACAGTGCCCACAGATCCTGGTTTGCAATCTGCGCTTACCAGACCTAGACGGTAGACAGTGGCTCGAGCAAGTGCGTCAAGCACCGAATACGGGTATCCGTCAGCTACCAGCGATTGCTGTCACGTCTTAGAGCCGAGAGTACAGTGCCGCTGCCGCTTGCAGTGCTGGTTTTGACTACTGGCTCGCCAAGCCCATCGAGCCAGAACGCTTGGTAGAAGCAATTTTGCAGCTCATTGCCTAGCGGTAGAAAAAGAGGGTAAAATCTGCTTGCAGCGTTTCAATCAGCAGAGAGTACATGACCGCAATGGCACCGTCGCATCACTTACAGGGTGTGCCCATACTGGTGCTGGATGATGACCCAGACTCCCTGGCGCTGCTCACGTTTGCACTCAGGCTGGAGGGTGCGGTGGTCAGCGCTACAAACAGTGTTGCAGCGGCTCAGACCAGTTTTTTAGCCCAGCCTCCGCAACTAGTCGTAAGTGATCTTGCGCTGCCCGGCACTACTGGTTATGACTTCATCGCCTGGCTAAGAGCGCTGAGTCCGGTTGCCGGGGGGCGAGTGCCAGTGCTAGCCTTGACCGCGATGGCAAGTGCAGCGGACCGTCAGCAAGCCTTAGAGGCTGGGTTCAGTGAACACCTCACGAAGCCAGTCGATCTAGCGTTACTGCTGGCGGTGCTCAAGCAGTTGCTGCAGAGTGCTCAGCCCAGCCAAGGGCTAGAAGCGCCAGAGGACAGCACTGCTGTCCCTTAAAAAGCCTTTGGTGCAGTCGTGCAAGGCAACGCTTTGCAGTCAAACAGAAGCTGAGTAGCGGTGCTCAATCACGCTCTGTCTTGCCTGAGGGTCTGGTAACGGTGCGTGTTAAAAGGAGCCTGTTGTCTCAAAGTGGTTGCCTGATTTGAAAGTGTGATCGCTTGAAGGCAGCACCACGAAGAGGGAAGACTACAGCAGTAGATTAATCCTTCAGCCAGCCCTCCTGTAAGAGCGTTCCTGTATGACTACTCCCTTCTCCAACTTTGGTTGGCATACAGTGCTGGTGTTTGCGGTGCCGACCGGTGCACTGACCCAGGATGAATTGGGGCAGGCGATCCCGAAAAGCAACCGCATCAAAGTCATGGCACCGCTCAAAGTCAAACCGCTGACGTTTGCGCACAGCCGGATTCAGCGTCCGCCAGGCATGGACGAGCGCGCCCTGCTGCTTGAAGGCTACTGCCTGGAGCCAGTACCATTGCCACACAGCATCTTGCCTCAAACTTGGGCGGAAGCCACCTGGAGCGGTCAACCAGGGTTACTTCTACCTCACGGACCCCATTAACCCACCTTACGGCAGGGAAGGGCTGGGGGCGCTTTTAGAGGAGAGCGCTGGGACTAAACTTATAGGGTGGTTTCAACCGTCGAGGGCTGAGTATGCCTAAGTTAGGCGATGACGAAGCGGTAGCGGCACGGCTGCCTGCTGGAGCGAGACTTGTGGTCGAGCGTCAGCCGCTGAAGCAAGCAACGGCAACACCTGTTTCCGACAGAGAGCCCTCCGGTGCACTACGGCGTCGGCATCAAAAGCGACTGCGCGAGTATGCGGACCTGCTGTTGCGCGCGCTGCAGGCCTTTCTAGGGGTCGCCCCGGTACGACAGTCAGCCGAAACGTCCAGCTCATTCTCTGCACCCAGGAGCAGCGAACGCCATGTGCAGCATTGGGACGTTGATGGGCAGCAGGGTGGGTACTGCCAGGTGGATGGTGGCGCTGGGCTTACGTTCCCACTGGTCTCTTTTCAGCCCCATCACGACAGGGTGCTGCTCACCTTCACGGTGCCGTACGACCAGGTGCGCGAAGCTAACCGCTGGTCTTTAAGCTTGGAAGGCAGCGCCATCATCTTTGGTGAAGTGCTGGAGTTGAGACAGTGGCAAGACGACCTCGCTTTCACCGTGCTCCTGCATCCTGAAGCCAGCGAAGTGAAAGCACAGGCGGGTGGTGGCGTCCGGTATCACTTGGCGGTGCCGACTGGACGCTATCGGCATGAGTTGGCAGCGTATGAGCGGCGGCTAGAGCGGGCTGGTTTGCTACTTGAGCGCCTTAAAGCACTGGAGCAACTGCGGCAGGAGCGGTCGCGCCTAACAGTCAAACAACCGGCTCGCTGCCAAGGCTGTCGCCACCGGCATGGGCGCTCTTATGGCGGGACGCTCCTGGTCTGTGGGATGCATCCTTATGGTAATGGCGAAGGCTGTAGTGACTTTGAAGCGCAGTAGTGGAGAGAGCCTGACTGACAAGCGTTCAATCGAGTGGCACGGCGACTGGCCTAAACGCCTGCGGTCTTTCCTCACGGCGCACTGCTAGAGGGCTGCCTCTGACTCTGTTCTGGAGTGGCTTGACGGATGGGAATTTCAATCACAAACTTCGCCCCCTGCCCCGGTGTGGAGTGGCAAGACAACTGCCCCCCATGCTTTTCAGTCACGATTTGATAACTAATCGATAAGCCTAACCCAGTGCCCTTGCCAATGGCTTTTGTCGTAAAGAACGGATTGAACAGGTGCGCTTGTGCTATGGCCGTAATACCCGACCCATTATCCGCGATGGTGATCTGCACGCGGTCTTGACCGACCACAGCGGTATGAATCCACAGTGTATTTGGTTCTGCTACGAGCGCCTCAAAGGACTGCCCCTGATTCGCTTCCTCAAACGCATCGATCGCATTACTCAGAATGTTCATAAAGACTTGATTGAGCTGTCCGGCATAACACTCCACTAGCGGTAAGGGACCGTAGTCTTTCACCACCTGAATCTCGGGTCGTTCGGCCCGTACCTTGAAGCGGTGCCGCAGAATCACCAGCGTATTCTCAATGCCCTCATGGATGTCCACTGCCTTGAACTCCGCTTCATCCAACCGTGAGAAGTTGCGTAACGACAGCACAATTTCGCGAATCCGTTCCGTCCCCACCTTCATCGATTGCAGCATCTTGACTAGATCCGTGAGCAAAAACGCTAAGTCAGCGTCCTCCACGGCCGCCTGCAAGTCCTGCAGTGGCTGCGGGTAAGCGCTCTAATAGCGTTGCAGCAGACCCACTAGCTCCTGTGTATATTCCTCGACATGGTTCAAATTGCCATGAATGAAATTGACGGGGTTATTAATTTCATGGGCGACGCCAGCCACCATTTGCCCGAGTGCCGACATCTTCTCGCTCTGCACCATTTGGGTCTGCGTCTGGTGCAACGCTTTGAGCGTGGTTTGGAGTTGGCGATTGTTGCGGCTGAGTTCGTGAGTGCGTTGGTCCACCCGGTGCTCTAACTTGGCGTTGCTTGCCTCGAGGGCGTGGAATGAGTCGCGCAGTTGACCGGCCATGGCGTTGAACGACAGAGACAGACTGCTGAGTTCTTGAATACCTTGAGCTTCGACCCGCTGATCGAGGTCGCCCGCGGCGATCGCCCGCGTCGCAGCACTGAGGCGGAGGATCGGGCGCGTAATCCAGCGTGAGGTGTAGAAGCCGAGCAGGGTGGCACCCGCCAGGGCGGCCAAACACAAGAGTAGGGTGGTGCGCGTGTTGGCGTTGATTTGGGACATGAAAGCGCTTTCGGGGACGCTGACGACGACCAACCAATCCAAGCCGTACGGGTCACGCCAGGGAGCCACCCGCACGTAATGGGATTCGCCCTGCAAGTCAATTTGCAGTGTTTCGTTTGCCAGGGTGCCAAACCCGTGGAAGCGTTGCTGGAGTTGTTGGGCGACGGCTTGGATGGTAGCGTCGGTGCTGTCGCTCG
>NZ_JACJOZ010000093.1:0-31761 GCF_014695795.1 Phormidium sp. FACHB-592 | reverse complement strand
TTGACGTTTCAAGAGTATTTTACGGCTCGCAAAATTGTTGCCAGTCACAAACTCCAAGCCTCTAATCAAGCGTTAGAACAGCTAGTCACGCATCTGACTGAACCCCGCTGGCGAGAAATCTTTTTGTTGACGGCGACCATGTTGAGTAGTGCCGACTCCCTGTTGCAGTTAATGATGCAACAAAGGGATGCGCTCGTGGCTCACGATCCCGCTCTACAAAAGTTCTTAGCCTGGGTAAGCGAGAAATCTCTTGCGACGCCGCCACCGCCTGCTGCCATCCGCGCTTTTTACTTTGCCCTTGCTAATAAACCCCATCTTGTCCCGCTCTTAGCGCTTAACTCCACTTTGAACCAGGAGTTTTTTTTGGACATGGTGTTAGATGACTTAATGCTGAAGTGTGCGCTTGCCTCCATCACTGATCCCACCCTGGCACAAGCCTGTGTTGATGCCCTCAACAATGCCCTGATTATGACGCTTGATATGGAGTTACATCACGCGCTGCAAGCGCTTAAAGCGCAACTGCCTGATCGAACCAAAAGCCAAAAAAGCGTGCAGGCCTGGTGGCAAACCAATTATCTAGCTTGGCTAGAACAGTTAAAAGCGGCGATCATAAAGCACCGTCAGACTCAGCAGTCATGGCCTTTGAGCCCAGAGCAGCAAGAGTGCTTGCAACAGTACTATGACGCGAGTCAGCTATTACTTGATTGCCTTAACAGCAACTGTGCAGTGACGACTGCTGTGCGGCAAGAGATCGAAGCGGCGTTGTTACTGCCTCAAAAAGAGCTTGAGGAACGGCAATGGGTTGGTTTCTTGAAGAAAACAGTGGTTTAGACCCGTTGTACTGCCGGTCGCATCAAAGCGTTTTGTGCTTGAGCCGTGGACACTAACGTCCAACCCGCCTGCATCAGCTTTTGATCGGTAGCCCACCCCTGAAACCATAAGGAATGGGATAATCAGTCACCTGATACTGAGGGCAGGGAGTGTAAGGCAGCCAAGGAGCGGCGGAACGTTTCCTTAAATGTATAGCGGTCGCCATAAAGCTTGCGGCATTGCATTTTTGCAAACGGACGCTGCTGCTTAGTGGGTTTTAGAGTTCACCGCAACCTTAGTGGCAATGGCTATAGCGCTCTTTTGTCACTCTAATCGGATAGAAATTTACAAGCTATGCTGCACAGCGGTTTCGCTTCTCTGGTGCCTTTTAGCTCTCTTATTGAGAAAGAGAAGATGGATAAGGCTTTCAGACTTTACTCCATCGAAAGTGACGAAAGAGGGATAGTATCAGTTGACCTTCAGTCTTTGAGTTCGATCGCCAGCACCTTTGACCAAACATCGGTAACTCCTCGTTGCTTTAACCTTGGTTCAAATTCAGGGCTGCTAAAACACCAGCCTTGAAAGACTTTGAAGCGTGGTGCCTTTGTGGTTTAAGTTGCCGAACCAACGGTAGGTGATACCAGGGAAGCCAAGGCTACTCATGCTGCTGCCAGTGATTAAGAGAGAGCTTCTGATCGGGCAAGAGTGCATACAGTGTGAGTGCTCATGGTCCGACCCAGTGATGGAAACGGCGCTGGCTCGGCACCACAACTCCCCGTATGGCAGCATGCGCCACGCTAAAGCACCCAGTCTGCATAGACGTTCGCCCTCACACAGCAGGCACGCTCCCGATGATTGCTAGCAGAGCGATGTCTAGTGATGTCTAGTGAAAGCAATACCAAGCTACTGATCCAGAGCATCACGACGAGCAAGGCCACTAGAAGCTCTGTGAATAATTTCGCTTTGAAGTCAGGCTGCACGCAGATCTGCCTCATTGAGCATCACCGTTGTTTCGGCACCCACTCTGCCAAAGTTGGGTTCTGGACCCAACGTCATTTCAATTAAGTAAGTCCAGCTGCCAGCGCCAAGTGTGTAGCTTCGCACAACACCTTCGCCGCCGATAAAGCTCACCCATTGTGTCTGACGAAACTTGGGACCTGTGACGCAGATTGCAGTCATGAATCAGACTCCTCTAACCAAATTTAATGGTTCTTACTACAGCAGAAAGCATTAAAGAAGTTCTGTATCTGACTAGGTAGAGCAGTCAAGCCTCGTCTGTAACTTTTGAATGTTTTAGTTGTCTTTGTCTAAGTGAGACGCAAGTAAGGCATGAACTCAGACACGATCTTTAACAGTGAAGGAGCATACTGCTTTTTAACGTCATACTTACTTTCTTTTGAGTTAAAGAAGTTTAATGTACTGCATTTGCTCAGAAGCCAAATTTACCGCTCCTGGTCTAGCTTGTAGCGACCTAACTTAACACTTTCAATGACCAGCGGCAACATGCACAAGGGGCTAGAGGCAGTGGCTTTTGGCTCTCTGTTTACCGGGGCGTGGCAGGAACTTTTTCAGGGTGTTAACTTTTTCCAGTGATCACTCGGTTTGGTCGTACTGCTAGGCGTGATCGTCACAAAAATGCACTGGTCGTAAACCTTATAAAAGGCATCACAATGACTCAAATTTTAGATAGCTTGCCTGCTGATTGTGCTAATCGCATTCTCTGCTACTACTCCAATAACACTCGAAAGATTAAGCTTGTTCGGATTACCAATATGCCAAACTGGTACTTCGAGCGCGTTGTTTTTCCAAGCGAGCGACTTTTGTTTGAAGCACTACCAGAAGCCCAACTGGAAGTTTATGTTACAAACGTTTCAACTATGACTTTAGTTGAGCTTATCAAGTGCGATCGCTTGGCTATTAAAGCAGCTCAAACTGAGCCAACGTGTCTTAACCAGCAGCCTGAGGTTTCAGTGCCTGTGCGTTAAGGAGACTCTGTGAGACAACTGGTTGGGATCAAACGTTTTTGTCCTGGTGGCAAGCCTAACGAAACGCACGGAAAGCGTCAGTGCCCGTGCTCAGTTTCACACTTTATGAGGCAGGTCTGGCGCTACAGTGCTTCTGGCTGCTCCTCTTCAATTGCGGCAACGGCGCGTTTAGTCGCAAAGCCGTCGAGAATAATGCCTCGAATGATTGCCACCTCAGCATCCAGCTGTTTGGCGTGCTCTTCGTATTTGGCTGTTGCCTTCTGTAAGTTGTAGTTTTTCATCTGCTCCGCCATTTGACGCGAAAAGGTGACCTTTTCCTCCATGACCCGCACAGCCGTCCACAGCGCATTTTCAACATTCTGCGTTTGCTCTGCTAGGAACACATTCGCTGTAAAGGAATGCCCGATGTGACAGCGAAACCGGAGTAGCTCGTCCTGACCAATTTGCCAGATACTGCCGTTGCATTCTGGGCAGGTGTAAGTCGTGCGAGTGCCGATCGCTTCGACGTGCTCTAATAACTCCTGGGTATTCATCTGCTGTTCTGCGATTTTGGCTTCAATGTCGAGCGCGTCACTCATAGGATGTATCTCCGCCTCAGCGGTAGGTGTATGGGACAACTGCACAAGCCGGTCTGAGATTTCCGCCAGCGGCAGGCAGTGGTCAACCTTCACGTACCGCAACGCACTCTTGGTCATGCTGGGATATTCGGCTTCGTTGGGGTCTTGCACGATCGCCACGCCGCCACGCTGCTTGATTGCCTGCAAGCCCACGGTGCCATCATCCAAATAGCCTGTGAGCACAACGCCCACGACTCTCGCACCATACGCACGGGCAGCGGAACGAAAGAGCGCATCGATCGCGGGTCGAAAGCGGTTTTCTTGCGGTCCACGCACCACGCGCATCGAGCCTTGATTGACCAAGAGATGGTAATCGGGCGGCGCGACATAAATGTGTCCAGTTTGAATGGCTTCGCCGTCCGTGGGGTGAGAGACCGGGAGAGAGCCGACATCGGCAAGAATTTGGGGCAGGATGCTGGGCTGATCGGCAGCGAGGTGCCGCACGATGAAGAGAGTCGCATCCAGGTTAGGAGGCAACGCGCCTAAAATTGTGCCGAGTGCTTTGAGTCCGCCTGCTGACGTGCCAATGACGATGATGTCGTGTCCAGGCATAAATTACTTTTAAGTAAATAAAGTACGTCACTCAGTTTGAAGGCCATCCCAGAAGCCTTTTTCACTGCTGACTTCTGGCTACATTCGGTTGAGCGCTTACGTCGAAGCCCGACTCGTGAATGCTGCTGTACATTCAGCGTCCAGCACTAATTGGCGCTTTCAATCGTTGATAAACAGCAACCACCGCTAAGAGGTGAAACTCTTACTATTGGCTGATCGTAATCGTTTTTTTACCCAATTTGGTAGAGCCGCTTTCAGTCTTCCGAGTGAATCTACGTACCTTCTGAAGCTACTTATACAACTTCTACAACTCCTGCAGAAAAGCAACCCTTACCTATACTCAATTTCGAACATACGGCTGCCATTCTGAAGAAAGCACAAATATTTGCACAACTGTTTCTTCGTAACCAATCGATACAAAGACGATGAGTGAAGAGCGTTCATCAGCAGTTCATTGCACTCACCGATCGTTAACATTCAATCTTAAGGAAACTACAATGTCTCACTTCAATACTTTCCGCAGTAAATTGACCGATATTGCCATTTTGCAAGACTCTCTCCGTCAACTGGGCTTTGTTGTTCAGACTAATGCGATGGTGCGTGGCTCTAATTGCCAACACGTTCGGGCTGATATTGTTGCCGTGCTTGAGGGCGGTTATGACATGGGCTGGTCTCATAACGAGGACGGTTCGCTTGATTTAATTACCGACCTCTGGGGCGTGGCTAGAAAGCACGATATGTCTCAATTGCTTAACGCCATCAACCAAAAATATGCCGTGTATCAGACGTTAGCAGCCGTGCAGCGTCCCGGCTTACAAAACGCGACGGTCAAGCTTGTGACGCAATGGTAGTGCTTGCGTGTTCTCAATCAAGGTCTAAAGAGCAGCGTTTTGCTGCTTTTTAAGACTACTCTGTCGCCCGAAACAGACGGCACGTACAGCAAGGGCTTGCCTGCAAACCAATCTTAACTACCTATGACTAACGATACACAACGCCATCACGCGGATGATGGCATGAGTACCAGCGCGTCGGCTAAAGTGCCTCTGCTTGTGACCAACCTTCGGGATAGACTCTGGAACTTTGGCAGTTTTGCTTGGATGGTTGCCCTTATCGATCGCAGCCTTGCCCTCTTTGCTGCTGGCACCTGGTTTGCGATCGCGCTTGCCCAGGTGCTTCTGGTTGCTTTGCTCTTCATTGTATGGCTTTATCTAAAGCCAGCAAAGATGGCAACCGAACGTTTAAGCGCCGATCAGATCAGTACGCTCAAGCACTACAAACTGAGTTCCACTACGCCTCAGCACGCAGCTTATCGTCACCAAACTGAGGCAAGAATGCTTCAATTGGAAAAATATCACTTGATTACTCAGGAATATGTTTTACCGATTCCTTACCTGTGTCAGATCTATCACCTGTTGAATTTAAAGCATTTGGAATCGGTGCATGGCTTTAGCCTGAACAACCTGAAAGTGATTGATGTGAGTCAGTTTGAAGCAACCGCGATCGGGGGTAGCCTGAAATTTCAAACGGTTCTAGAGGCTTCACCTAATGTACTCAGCCTGGTAAGACAGCCTGTAGTTGAGGTAGAGCTCACGCTGCACACGCCTTACACCATTGAACTGAGTATTCCTGTTCATAACGGCAATAAAATTGCTGTGCTCTTCAACGTCTTACCGTTGAGCCAGAACGAGCACAAGTTATTCATTGATATCTACAGCAATCTGGCTTTACCAAGACCGCTACTGCAAATCGCCTTGCATCTTGCTGCGGGCTTAACCGTGTTTGAGGATTTACCTTACCTCCAAAAGCTGAACAAAGCAAAGATCCACCGTTCTGCCCAGCTTGGTCAAGTTAATCACAAAACAATGCAGCTCTTTAAGCGCTTTGTCGATTTGTATGGGTCGAGCCTGGAGCAACCTCAAGCGCCAGGTGCAGTAGAACTGCAACCCATCTATACGGCGACTGGAGCGATCGGTTGATCTGAGCGTGCTCATATCGCCACTCAGGTCAGGAAGGGGTGCAGCCGTAAAGCCCTTAGCTAGACAAGGTCTACAGCCCTTTTACTCCAATGTTCTCAACTACCTGGCAACAACTCTATGCAACCCCAAGTGCTTCTCATACCGATCCCCCTTTTGCTGATGCTACTCCAGTCATGACGAGCACTATTTTTACCGTTTGCCTTTGGCTTGTTCTGGTTAGCTTCTTATGGTCAATTGGCAAGGCTGCCACACAGGGGTGGACAAAGGTGCAACGATTGCACCAGGTTCCGTGCTCCCGTTGCACCTTTTTTACTCATGATTACCATCTAAAATGCCCTGTTCATCCCTACAAAGCGCTGAGTGAAGAGGCGATCAACTGCCTTGATTACAAACCCGCTATTAAACTCTCATTAAGTTATAGAAGCGATCGTACCAACAGTACCGTGAAATGAAAAACAATGGGCAGTTCATCCGTTGGTAGTCCTAAAGAGGTAATGATAGCTTTAAGTTCTTCTAGATCAGGCTTTCAGAACTTAAAGCTAACTTTGCAGAATGGGACAGTTCACTCCAACTGCTCACTAACGACCAGAATTTTTCTGATGCTATAACTGACTGTTGGTGGGGTGGCTTTAGTCCTCTAACAGTTTACGCAGTCAGAGTCTTTGGCAACCCCCATCCAGTAACTAATTTTGATGCTTGGCTGACGCATCCCTAGCTTGTCCAGTTAGGTCAGCCACCACCCAGAGCAACTGTGCCAAGTCGAACGGTTTAGCCAGATGCCGTTGGAACCCAGCCTCGATCGCCCCTTGCCGTTCACGCTCGGTCACGTAGGCAGTGATAGCCGCGGCTGGAATTTGTCCCCCTGCGGCTGCATCCAGTGAGCGCACCTGACGGATCAGCATCAGTCCATCTTCATCCGGCATACCGATGTCTGCCAAGAGCACATCATACCGCCTAGGAGATGCCCTGAGAGCAGCGATCGCGTCTCTGGCTGCGGTCACAGCGACCACTGTGGCACCAGCGTCTTCCAGGGTCCAGCGATTCAGGTCGAGGCTATCCACCTCATCATCAACCACCAGAATGGTTAAACCTGCTAGCGAAGGCAACGCCTGATGGTCAACTGGAGGCTTGATCGCGGTCAGTTCTAGCTCACCAGGTGGTGTGACGGCTACGGGCAGCGAACGCAGCGGTAAGCGTACAGTCAGCGTAGTGCCTTGTCCTTCGCCAGGGCTTTCTGCTTGCACGGTGCCGCCATGCAGTTCCACAAGCTGCCGAGCGAGCGACAACCCCAAACCCAACCCCTGCTGCTCTTTGCTGGTGCTGGAATTGCCCTGACGAAAGCGCTCGAACACATAGGGCAGCACCTCTGCTCGAATACCCTGCCCTGTATCCGTCACGCGAATGGCGGCCTGATTCTGCACCGTTGCTAACGTGACTTCCACCCGTCCACCGGCTGGTGTGAACTTGATAGCGTTAGACAGCAGATTCCACAACACTTGCTGCAAGCGATCAACATCGCCGACAACGGTGGCAGAGTTGACTTGCGCCACCACTTGAATCGCTTTCGCCTCGGCAGCCAGTTGGATAGACTCGAGCGCCTCCTTGATCACAGTGCCCAGATCCAGCAGTCGTGTGTTGAGGTGCAGCTTGCCGCTGGTAATCCGCGCAATATCCAGCATGTCTTCAATGAGTTGAGACTGCGCTCTAGCACTCCGCTCCATAATGTCGAGTGCCCGCTCAACCATGGCGTCATCATGCTGGCGCTGGCGGAGAATTTGGGCCCAGCCCAGCATTGTATTCAGCGGGTTGCGGAGTTCATGGGAGAGGTTCGACAAAAAGTCATCTTTCGCACGACTGGCAGTTTCCGCCGCCTGCCGTGCTGCCTGTTCCTGGCTCAGAAGCTGCGAGCGCTCAGTTTCAAACTGCTTGCGCTCGGTGATGTCTTCGAGCGACAGCAAAATTTGTTGAGCGTTCCTGTCTTGGCGAATCTTCCAACCATTTAGCAGCATCGTTTTTTGCCCAATGTGCTCAAACTGATGCTCAACCTCAAAGTTTTGCAGCACCGCATCATGGCTAAACACATCCTCTAGCCGCGCTTGCAGTCCGGGAATGTTCCATTGCCCGTTACCCAACTCAAAGATCAGCGTTTGGGTCGTTTCGAGCGGTGCGACCTGAAACGTGTCATAGAACGCTTGATTGGCTGTATTCACTCGCAAATCAGACTCCAGCACCACTAGCGGCACCTGCACCGTTTCGACGATCGCTTCTGCATAGTTTCGCGCCGCTTCGAGCGTCGTGGCACTGCGCTTGAGGGCATCAATATCGAGCAGCACCAGCACCACCCCATCAATCTGGTTTTCAAGCGTGCGGTAGGGACGGATGCGGAGCAGATACCAATGCCCGCCCTGGGTTTGCACTTCCAGTTCCTTCACGCTCAACGTTTCCAGTACGTCCAACAACAGCAACTCTAAGTCTGGGACGTTGAGATTCGCTCGGATATCGCTTAACGGTCGTCCGGCATCAGTGGGAATGAAGTTGAACAACCGTTGTGCCATTGGTGTAAACCGACGAATCCGCAGATCGTTCGTCAACATCAGAATCGGCACATTGATGCTGGCCAGCAGATTGGTCAGATCGTTATTCACCTGGTGCAATTCGCCATTGCGGCTGCGGAGTTCTTCGTTCGTGGTGTTAAGTTCTTCGTTGGTGGCCTGAATCTCTTCTTTAGCCGTCTCTAACTCTTCATTCGTGCTTTGCAGTTCCTCATTGCTCGACAAAATTTCTTCATTGGCAACTTTGAGATCCTGGTTGCTGTGTTCCTGCTCTTGAATCACTGCCTGCAAATATTCTTGAGTTGCAGCACGTTCCTGGTGAGCTGCGGCCAGTGCCTGCTGCAGACGGGCAAGCTCCTGCTCTAGTGCTCCCGGCGGGCGCTCTGGATCGAGGGGCACAGGGTCGCTGGCAGGTGGCTCGTCTTCAAACAGCACTAAAAAGCGGTGTGCGTCAGCACCGCACCTTAAACGGCAGCACCTGCAGCCTGACGCCTCTGACCGGACTGCCTTCTTCCAGCTGGAGTCCGTGCTTGCTGACGGGCGCGTCCTGCCGTTGGGCTTGATAGATCGCCGCTCGGAGTTCGACCAGTAAGCCATCCCGTACCAGGTTGAAAAGGTTGAAGTTTGCCGCCCCAGAGACTAAGCGCAGGTAGCGATCGACGTCTCCCCGCAATTGCAGCACTTGCATTTTGTCGTCAATCACTACTCCCGTGGGTGCATACTGACTGGCAATCAGCTGATCAACCTTCTTTTGGAGGTCAAACCCCTCGGGCGGAGCCGACGTGGACAGTCGATCGCTCACTCTGGCGCTCGGGTAGCGACTGGGCGTAAACGAAAGGAGGGGGCGCGTCCCGGCTATTTGCTTGGCATACAGCCTGTACTTCGAGTCAACTAAGGTAAACAGGTCGGCATCATGACCGGTGCTTTCGGCGGTGCCCAGCAGTAGAAAGCCCGACGGGTTCAGGCTGTAATGAAAGATGGGCATGATCCGCTTTTGCAGCGAGTCACCCAAATAAATCAGCACATTGCGGCAGCTAATAAGGTCGAGGTTAGAAAACGGCGGATCGCTGCCCAGGTTATGGCGCGCAAACACACAGAGTTCGCGCACGCTCTTATTGATCTGGTAGCGATCGCCCTCCAGCGCATAGAAGAAGCGGCGGCGGCGCTCGGTGGAAACGTCCACCATTTGATTCTCGGCATAAAGGCCCGCTCTGGCTTTGTCGATCGCCGGTTCGCTAATATCAGTGGCAAAAATCTGGATAGGTGGTGCCGCCGCTTGAGCGTCCAAAAACTCCAGCAAGCTGATGGCGATCGAATACACCTCTTCACCCGTTGAACAACCCGCTACCCAAATCCGAATCGGCGCATCAGCAGACTTGTTTTGGGTGATGACCGGGAAAACGCGCTCTTTTAGCTGTTCAAACGCCTCTGGATCACGAAAAAAGCTCGTGACATGAATCAGAATTTCTTCATACAGCGCTTTGACTTCCGCTGGGTGAGTTTGGAGATACTGGGCGTACTCCTCCAACTGTTCCAGCTTGTACAACAGCATCCGCCGCTGCATCCGGCGATCGACCGTGTTGGGCTTGTAGCGGCTAAAATCAACGCCCATAGCGGCTTTCAGCAGTGCAAAAATCGTGCTCAAGGCATCCCCTGTCTCCGGTGCGGCACTGGGTCCACTCACTGGCAAAGGGTCAATGAGCAGCGGATTGCGGCTGAGGGTTGCCAGTTCTTCAGCAATGCGGGCGGGCGGCAGCACAAAATCTACCTTCCCCGTCGCTACTGCCGTATGGGGCATACTGTCAAACTGTGCCGTGTCTTCACACTGGGCAAACGTTACACCGCCAGCCGCTTTGATGGCCTTGAGCCCCAACGACCCATCGCCATCGCCGCCCGATAACACGACGGCGATCGCTTTGTGTCCGCGATCGGCCGCTAACGAAGTAAAAAAGGCATCCCCTGGCATATATTTGCCAAACACCTTCTCGCGGGGCGACAGTTGCAGCACACCCTCAGCGAGAATCATCTTAGTGTTCGGCGGAATCACATAGACCTGATTGGGTTCCACGCTCATGCCGTGCTGCACTTCGTGCACAGGCAGAGGCGTTGCCCGCGCCAGAATTTTGCTCAGCAAACTCTCATGATCCGGGGCTAAATGCTGAATCAGGACAAACGCCATCCCTGTGTCGGTCGGCAGATGGTGCAGTAATTGGGTAAAGGCTTCTAACCCGCCTGCAGAAGCAGCGACCCCCACCACAGGAAAGGGGGCTTCCACTAAGTTTTGCTGCCCGGAGTCGCAGGCAGCATCGGTAGCAGCAGACGGTGGTTGAGCCGAGGGATCAGCAGTCATAGGCTCAAGTGTGGCACCATAGCTTGACAAACATCCTCTCCACTGTAAGATGCTTTACCGAATCTTTCTGTAGGAATCGCAAGCCGAGCCAGGGTAAACGCCGCTGCTTGGGCAAGGACAGTCGAGCGGTAGTGATGGTCCCAACCGGCTCTAAAGGCAGCGGGGAGCGCGTTGGATAGTTGCACCCCGGAGCAACGGTGCAACGTGGAACAAGGGTTTCAGCCGCTCAAACCAGGTAAATTGACCTCTGTACTACCGCTTTCTGAGTCAAAAAAGTCCAAACTTAGGCCAGAGCCACTAGTACACCCCTCAAAACCGCTTCTGTGCGACCACTGATACTGATGGCACTGCTTTGACTCGGTGATCGTGGTCAACGCTCCGTCAGTCAGTATGATCCACGATCTAGCATGATATGAGTGTAGGTTCTTGGCAGTAAAGCAGCATGGGCTCCTCCTACCGCCACAGAAGTCCCATGACTGTGCCGTGCAACAGTCCAGTGACTCGAATGAGTGGTACACCCTCCCCGACTAGGTGGACAAAGCCCGCAAGTTAATGGGTAGGATTGACCTCGACCCCGCCTCGAGTGCCGAGGCACAGTCCTAGATTCAAGCTCAAATCTACTACACGCCAGCGGAGGATGGCTTACAGCAGCCTTGGTTCGACCGCCTCTGACCCAATCCACCCTATGGCAAACGCCACCACGCAAAAAAGACTTATGGAGCCACCGTCTGGGTCCAACGGGCGATCGCAGCGTATCAAGCGGGTCACGTTACGCAAGCCGTGTTATGGCTGCGCGCCAGTGGTAACGCCGGTATCCGGGCCCTAGAGCAAGGCGGTTTTCCCAGAGTCACCTTAGGTCGGATTCCCCATGCACCACCCGGTGCCAACGGTGTACCATAGAAAGCCGTGGGTCACGATACCGTCGTCTGGTATTTCGATCCCCAACCGGAACGGTTTCAAGCCCTGTTTGTGCCGCCTGTTTCAGGGGCGCTGCGGAGTCTGATCAGTCTGAGCTAACAGCGATCATGTCCGTCTGTCGGTGAATGGCATGGGCTTTCGAGCAATTGAGCGCGTTAAAGGCGTCCATCACACGACCGTCATTTATTGGCTCAAGCAAGTGGGGGCACGCTTGCCAGATGCTTATGCTCCAGAGACAGCACCAGCAGTGGGAGAACTGGATGAACTTGAAACCTTTGTCGGCTCAAAAAAAACAAGATCTGGCTCTGGACAGCCGTTGACCACTTCAAACCAGGCATTCTAGGCTGGGTCTTAGGTGACCATAGTGGGGCAACCTTCCAGCCCTTGTGGGAAATTGTGCAACTGTGGCAATGCGATTTCTATGTCACCGATGGTTGGTCAGTCTATCCCGGTTTTATTCCCGCTGGTGATCAGATTGTGAGTAAAACCTATATGACACAAGTGGAGGGTGAAAACACATGCTTACGGCATTATCTAGCGCGACTACATCGCAAGACGTTGTGTTATTCCAAATCCGCAGCAAGGCTGAGACACGCCATTCGCTTGCTATTGCACTAGCTCAAATTTCGGGATGTGCCTGTTCCTGCCTAATTCATCCCGCTCTTCAGGAACGCCCGATTGCGTTGCCGATAGGCTTGCCGGTCAAAGCGTGTGCCGCGATGGGGTTCATGCCCTCTGCAGCAACAGGAATTGAGTGCAAAACGCTACCGAACACAGCAATGCCAACGCTTTGCCGATGAGCGAGCAAGCGCTTGCGTGAAACCGCCTGCATCACCTTGAGCCGCGCCGAAGCGCCAAGGCTGATCGTGCTTCATGCTGATGAGGCCCGGTTAAGCTGACAGTACCCTTCATAGTTGTGCTGCAACGAAAGACCCGTCTTGGCAGGCAGTACGATTAGCAAAGCAACAGGGGCTAGGAGCTCGGAACCCCAGTCAGCCTCTCACTGTGATGCCCTGGGAAAATCACAGCAGCAAGTGGCAAGCAGCCTAACTTACGCTAATGTGAATAGGATTTAGCGGCATTGGCAGAACACAAGATGAGTGACTTTGAACGGCTAGACAATGCCTGGGAGCAAGCAGAGCAATTGCGTCACGCTGCCTTATTACGTCAACTGAAAGCAGAGGTGCGGGAGTTGCGAAGGCAAGCTCGCGTTACTGCTGCGCCCTCGTTACCTGTGCCTCAAGAGCAACCCTCTCAACCGGATCCCGGCCCGGTCAAGCGAGTGCGCTCTTGAAAGTCCCTTACTGGACTGAGCCTTGCTGAGCCTGACTGTGATCGCGACTCCACCACTCAAGCTTGATCAGGCTTCTGCCCCACTTGCATTTTTTTTCATCCGTATGCCAGCTTCACCCCTAGCCTAGTAGGTTTTTTGTAGCTGGTTCGCTGCCAGGGCAATGCGAGCACAGGCTTCTGCGTCAGACAACAATGGGGGTACTCTAATTCGATGCCCAGGTAGGCACAAACATTTGGCAGTTGCGTCAGACGAAGATTCCAGGTCTTGCAGGCAAGTTGCACTGGACAAACAAAGGGTTGTACAGGTCGCGGTAGTCCATACAAGTGTACATTAAACCTTTATTTGTCAGCTTTGAACCTTTATTGTCACAGCTAAAATGCCTGCTAGTAAAGCTCGCAGATTTTCTGTGTTGCTATCAATTGGACAAATAAAGGTTTAATGTACAGCGTGGGAGCCCTCAAAGACATGGTAGGTGCTGCTTATTTTCTTATGTACAAAAGCCTTTTTCTTATGTACAGTGTGTCTTTTCTTGCAGTCACTTTGTACATAAGATTTCGTTGTTTGTACATAAGAAAATTTGTCACTCACGCAGCGCCAAGCCACCGCCAAGCTCACAAAGCAGTTTTGGCAACCATTCCCTGCTCACGGAGACTGCTGGCAAAACGCTACAGTGGCTACTCAGATGTGAATGAGCAGAAAATGTGGTGCAACGGGTCAGTGTCCCTCTAGACTAGTGTTCTGGCTTCCGGTGACCACTTCTAAGCTGTGGTTAAACAGCACCACTTAGAAGTAGGCCAAAAGCTTGAACGCTGACGGGTCTAAACTTGCAAGCTGACGCCACTCATTTGACAATTGCGCCAGAGCTTTTGCTCATTCACAGCAGTAGAGGTTTAATCACTTGTGGACTCAAGTTAAGCACATCTATGTTGTTGTCTCTCCTTTTTCTACGTCCTCTTTAAACAGCACGACCCCCTACCGCTCAAGCGACATCGAGCCGTAGGAAAGGAAACTGGTTTGATCAATGACATTGAGCGTTTCAACCATATACTGAGACACCGAGTGTCGCGCTTAGTCCGTAAAACCTTGTCCTTCTTGAAGCAGTTGGACAATCACATTCGTGCGCTCTGGAACTTTAGCCATTACTACAATCAGCAACGCAGATACCGCCTTGCAGCACAAAATCTATGTATTCCCTCTATCCTTTCCTAAAAGGCATTACCTTTTGGATGACTTACCTGCTGTCAAAGTCCGTGATAGGCTCTAAGCTTCTGTGGTTTCTAGACGATACAATTTTCGCCATACAACTTGTAAGCATTCAGCAGTGGGCAAGTCCCACGACAACTGGTTGAGGTCAGCAGAGGCACTGTGATGCAACCATTTGAACTGACGACACCACTGATCAATGACGCCTTCTAGTTGGTATTGACCTATCCAAAACACTAGACCAGGGCTATTCGGTGCGTACAGCAACTCCTTCAGTGCAATGAGCTGTACCTTACCGTAGCTTTGTTGCGTATACTCCAGACAGGCGTACAGCAGCACTTCAGCACTCAATTCTGGCTTGAGTCCAAGGCGTTTTTTAAGCACAATGGTCTGGTGATTGCCTTTAGTTCCACCGCTACTGTCTCGCAGTAACGACAAGTCTGTGAACAGCGCCATTAACTGGTCTTCCAAGTGCCCCTCTTTGCTGTCCAAATACAGGTTGTAAAGGCACTGTAAGTCTGCTGCTAGCGCCGATTCGGCAACGGTATCTCCTGCGTTGCGCATATACTCAACGTACTGTCTTGACGCGTACTCTGGATCAAACTCAGTTGAGTAGAACTGGTGAAGAACCATTGCCATGTCTTCAGGTAACACGGCTCACGCAGCAGGTTCCAGTGCAACAACCACTGTGACTGTGGGTCTTCCAGGTACGGGTCACTGCCGTCGTCCAGCAGCAGCTTTCGAGCAAACTCGGAGACGTTGTAGTATTTCCCTTCCCCCTGTGGTTCAAGCAGCTTGAACGCGATCGCCCAGTGCTTTGCAGCTATGAAGCTCACACCACCTGTTGACGCGAGGTGATGGTGTCGGTGCTAACCTGAAGATTGCGAGTCCACAGATCACACAAACAAGCCCAGCTTCTAGGCGAACGTCCAGAACTTTTGCTGGAACATCCCTCACTGTCCTTTCGGCGAGTGAGCTTAAGAATGCCTCTGGCGGCGGTATTTTGGGAACCATTGAGGTCGCAGTTATAGCGCTTACCAGAGGTGAATTTTGCTAAAGCGTAGTTTTTAGAGTCACGCTGCACCACCCCAGAACCGTCATAAGCCAGCTTTGAAGTATAAGCGGCAACAATGTCGATGGTTTTGCCACCCACCTCTTGCCACTTCATCTCGGTATAGTCCCGGATCATGGCTTTGAGCCACCCATGAAAGCGTTGGCGCAGGTTGGAACGTTTCCGCCCACCTGTTGCCCTCCACCCCTTCAGATGCTCAAAGACGATAGCTTCAGCGTTGAACTGCTTGGCAAGCACCACGATTCGCTTGGAGACGATGTGAGCGATTTGCTGGTTGAGATGGCGGCATTTGCGATAGGTGTTGGAACAAAAGCCCTTGTGGAGCTTGCCGCCCTTACCCATCGTTTTGCTGGCTCTTATGGCAACCGACTTCAGGCGTTTGTCTCGACGGTCTATGTCTCTGCCAGGGTGAATGAATTCACGATGGTTTACAGTACCGTTGAAAGTCACGACCGTCACAGTTGCAGTGGTATTGATACCCAGATCAATAGCCACCACAGTTTGATCAGGTTGCCGTTTGACTGGATGACACTCAAAGGGCACAGAGAGATGGCAAGCTTGCTGATTGCAGATCAGCGAAGGGGACAGTAATTTGTTGCTGTCTACTTCATGCCGCTCTCTCAAGCCTGAGATTTGCACAGTCGTCCAAACCCAGTCAGTGCCCGTGAAGACCTTGATCTCAATCCGGTCGGTGCCATGCAATTTGTAGCATTGACCCCGATACAGAACGGGGTAACAGCCTGCGTTCGGATTCAGGGTTGGCGGTTTGGCATCGCGCCTGCTGCGGGTGCCTGACTGCCACTCTTGGTAGCGAGTGACAAAGCTGCTCACCTGTCCAACCGCAAAGGCAATCGCGGCTCTACGGTAGTAGCTGGGGAACTTGTGAAACACTCGGTCGATGCCAGGGTATTTCACATGAGGCTTTTGAGTCGTTTGGTGAATGAGTCGCTCAACAGCAGGAATGACTTTCTGATTCGACAAACCTCCCAACTCTGCCCAATGCGTAAAGACAATGCCCACCAGATGCCTGCACAAACGACGGTAAACCTGAACCGTTTCTGCAAACAACAAACGTTGCAGGGCAGAGGGGTTAAGGCTCCATTTGTCTGTCCTAATGATGGGCTTCTGCTTTACCATAGAACAATTGTATCATCATGCTGTTAAACGTGTCTAGAAAGTTAAAGCATTATGCTCATTGTGTTTGCAGCTTACAGACTCACATGGTGTTTGTCACAAAATACCGTCATCCTGTGATTACTGTAGAGGTTGAGCAAAGATTGCTCACACTGCTGCAAAAGCTGTGTACCACACAAAGATGCGAACTGTTAGAGTGCAAAGCTGATTTAGGGACGAAAGACCACATCCATCTTTTGATTGAGCGGCACCCAACCATCGCCGAGGCAAAGTTGGCTGAAATCCTCAAAACCATTACCAGTCGAGAGATTCGTAAAGAATTTAAGGACTTCCTTAAACCCTATTACTGGAAGCCTTTCTTCTGGAAGCGTGGTTATTGTGCTGTTTCTTCTGGTGGAGCTTCTCTGGATGTGCTGAAAAAGTACATCGAAGCGCAAGGCTATAGTGATTAGTCCGACACCTATTGGCAACTCCGCTCCGCTCCATTGCCGCGCCTTAACCCCCACCTGCAAGCGAGGATGGGGGTTAAGGCTAATCCTGTTCAACATGGTTGGCGTAAGTCCCCAACTCAGTGGTTCCGGTTGGCACCAGAAGTGCGGATCTCTGAGCGCCGACGTTATGGCACGTTTAAGCCAATGTTTCTTGGGCAGAACGCCTTCATGCCCACCGTACCGGGCTTTCGGTACCTGCTTAAAGAGGTAGAGTTGACGCATGTTTAACCCGCTGCTTCAGGGTCTTGCTCTGTCGGTGCTGTGTCTTCAATGCCAAACGCTCGGCTTAAGTACCCGATCGCTAAGTTCAGGTGTTCAGTGCCGCAAACGTACTGCATTAGTCTTGGGTGTTGCAGTGCTGAATCGCTGTGGCAAAGGGTCTCTACTGCTGTTGTCGGTTCCAGTTCGTCAGCGATCGCATGCAGCTTTTGCAGCAGTTGCACAAACGTTTCTTTTGGTAAAAGCAGGTTGGTTTCCGTCTCTTTGTTGTTCATGTTTTCCCCCTTTGCTTTGCCTTTTACCCAACATAGTCTGGTAAGAATACTGTACTTGGTAGCCATTCGGTGAGCGGCTGACCATAGAGCCGTTTAAGTTCACACAAGTCCAACTCCAAACAAGCCGCTAGTTTTGCTAAGACCGCCGCTTTTGGTGCATACTCCAGTTTGCCTTTCTCGATCTTAGACACGTAAGTAAAGTCAATTCCAGTTTGTTTCGCCAACGCCCTCTGGCTCAGGTGTTTCAGCTTGCGTGCTGTCCGAATAAGCGAACCTGCTTCGTCCATATTGTCCTTTTTTGGGGTTTGGTCTGATTGGCTTTTTTTGGGATTTCGGTCTTAAATGTGGAATGCCTGCACTTCCGTAACGTTTTGCTAGCAGGCATTTCTTTTGCAAAAACGCTGCCCTGACTCTGTTTGAGCCAAGGCAGTACGCTGTCACTAGACGAGCGCTTTCAGCGTGTGTGGTCTAGTTGGTAGGGTTAGAACCGGGGTTTCGAGCGGCGTTACGTCTCTACTAAGTAACGTTGACATGAACGCTTCACAGTCCCAACCTGGCGTCCCAATGGTAAATTCGCCTGTCCGTAACCACCCGTAGTAAGGGCACTGGGGGTTTGGACAGGGCAGCATACACCGCTCATACTCATGTCCAGACACTGCGTTGGGTGAGTCGGGAAGTTGACCTCCATGAGGAAACTGACGTTCAAGTCGGCTGTCGCGTTGAAAGTCCTCGCTGACGTTGTAACCGTTACCTTTGAGTTGCATGGTTGTTACAAGCTGAAGTACAGCCTGTTGCCACGTCAGGGGCAGAAGTGGGGTGGAGGGGCGCGCTTGGTGGTCGTGCTGTGTCCTCTACCGTCTTTTCCTGGTCTGCTTTAGAGGATGTTTAGAAATACGGAGAAGGTCTCAAAAGGCTTAAGCAAGCCTTCGTAGCATGAGCCGAATCATCGCAATGTAGATGAACGCCTCCGAGGACTCAGGCAATCGCTCATAATCAACATTCAGCCGACGGCACCAATGCAACCAACCGTAAGTACGCTCCACTACCCAGCGCTTTGGCAACAGGATAAAGCCTTTGGTTGCCTGTGGGCGCAGCACTGTTTCAAGGATTAAACAGAAGGTGCCCATGACCCAATGCCGGAAGTCCTCACCGGCGAAGCCACCATCGACCCAAAGGCGCACGAGCCGAGGTAGGCGCTGGCGCTCTTGATGCACTTGTTGGAGCAATTGCTTTGCGCCCTCGCGCTCAGGGGTGCTGGCAGCGACAACTTTGAGCGCCAGCAACAACCCCAAGGTATCGACTAGGGTGAAGCGTTTGCGACCTTTGGTCTTTTTACCCACGTCATAGCCGACTGCTTGCTGCACCATGACAGCAGTGGGCACGCTTTGAGAATCGAGACTGCCTGCACTGGGGCTAGGCGCACGCCCCTCTGCCACTCGCACCCACTGCATCAGGTGATCATGAATGCGCTTCCAACTGCCGTCGTTACGCCATTTGCGGAAGTAGTAATAGACCGTTGAGGGCGGCGGGTACGTGCATGGCAACAGTCGCCATGCACAACCACTGACCAGCACGTAGAGGATGGCTGGCACCACCATCATCAGGTTGACACTGCGCAGTCTGCCAGTGTTGGCAGCAGGGGGGAGTAAGGATTCAAGCAACTCAAATTGTTCAAGCGTCAGTTCGCTCGCGTAGGCTAGAGTCATGGCTTCCTGGAGGGCTGTTGTTGTTATGATTCAGCCTAGCGCCCGGGAAGCTTGCCTCTCTACTGGTACTATTTGCTACTTTCCAAACATCCTCTTAGAAACTTTCCGCTTGTGCATTGTCAGCGGCGTCTGCTGCTGCCTACTCTGTTTCCATTTGTTTGATTGCCTGTCTGATTCCGGGTTCGATCACCCATGCAGCACAGACACAGGACAGGGCTGTGTAGTCCTGATTGAAGTCCACTGCTACGGCTTCGCCGCCCCGTAGCAAATTGGCTTGGAGTGTCAATTGTTGACTAGGGGCTGTCCGCAGGGCATGGATTTCGATGGTGCAATTGGGATCGACCGTTACAGTAATACCGTCGTCTCTAATGGCAAGAGCAGCGGCGTTCCCAACACTTTCAAGCGCTACCTTAACATAGCTTCCAATAGTCACCCACGGTACTGGTGCCGTTGCTCCAGCTTTGCCCATTCCTGTCACTACGCTGGTGCCTGTCCGTCGCTTTGCTACTTCTGCCTGCATTTGTGCAAGCGTAACTCCTGACGCTTGCACGTCTTCCTGGCTCATGCCCATAAGTTCGGCGTACTCAATCACCAGGTTTATGAACTACCCCGCCTCATAGGAGGACGGGGTTTCTAACCCAGAGTCCTCTAGATTGCGGAGTTTCTGACGCTTCGTTTCAGCCAGTTGCCGAAAGCCTCCAGTATGCTTGGGGCTTTTGGTAGAGCCGAACTGATCTGCATCTTCGAGAAGGCTAGTTCCTAACCCTCTTGCCCAAAGCAGGCAAACTCTGGCAGACGCCACATCTCGATCCTGTGTGCAACCACAGGGGCAGACATGAAGGCGTTCCTCCAGAGTCTTTGGTTTGACTTGCCAGCATTCAGGGCAGCGCTGCGATGGCTTGAGTTTTTGAGTCGGTGCTTCCAGGTAAATCCCATTCGCCTCCGTCTCTTTGTACGCCAACATCCCGCGCATCATGCCCCAGCCCACATCCAAGATGGAACGGTTCAAGCCAGTCTTTTGGTGTTTCCGCTTACCCTTTTTGGCTTTGCTGGTCATGCCTTTGATATTGAGTTTTTCCGTCACGACGAGGCTGTTGTAGCTCACGATCTCTGCCGTGCGTTTATGCGCCCAATCTGTGCGCTGTCTAGCCGCCTTACGGACAAGCTTTGACACTCGCTGTTGGGCTTTCTTCCAGCGACGCGAACCCTTGATCTTAAGCTTGCGATGGGGTGCCCTCTTCCTCCGTTTCTGTTTTGATGCTTGCCTGACTTTTGCTTGAGTAGCAGCCAGATAGCGGGGGTTTTCAATCTTTTGACCATCACTCAAAGCGATTGCCGTCAGTGTGCCAAAATCAAGCCCTATCGCACCGTCTTCAGTCTTTCTTGCAGGCTCACACTTGACCGTGATAGAGGCGTACCACTTGCCATGTCGATAGACGATGGTGCAAGTAGTAGGAACGCCCCAGGTGCGCGCTTTGCCGCGCATCTGAATCTGCCCCAAATTAGACAGTTCCAGATACCCGTTATTGCCCGTTGTATGAGCCTTCCAACCACTTGTTGCAGGGTACGTCCAACCTGAATAGTTGCGGATGGACTGAAACCGAGGGTAACCACCCAAGCCCTTGAAGAAGCGTTGAAACGCAAAATCAAGCCGCTTAAGCGTAGCTTGCAACGCCTGTGATCCAAGCTCAATGAACTCAGTCCACACTGCTTTAAACTCGGGCAGGCGGTTCTGTTGGTCGAAGTAACCTACAGACTTGCCAAGCTTTTGATAGCTATCCTTTCTGTCTGCCAAAGCAGAGTTGTAAAGATAACAATGCAACCGTCGCCACTCATACAGCTTGCGCTCTTGAGCGGGTTTTGGATACAGCCTGAAAGTAATTCTGCGGGTTACAATCACGAGGTTATTATAGCTTGAGTTATCATGCCCAAGACTGGCTACAGGAAAGCTTCACACTGTGTTTTCTCAATTCACTTACACGTCTTTTTTGTCCCCAAGTATCGCAAGCACGTTTTCAATGCAGCAATGGTCAAACGGCTAGAGGAAATCTTTACGCGAGTATTGGAAACGCGAAAATGCACCCTTAAGGAGTGTGGTGCAGAAGCTAACCACATCCATCTCTTGATTGATCTGCATCCAAACAACAACATCTCTAGCTTGATGGGTAGCCTCAAATCAGCTTCTAGTCGCATTCTAAGACAAGAATTTGTCGACGAATTGAGTAAGTTTTATTGGAAAGATGTGCTTTGGGGTGATCAATACTTTGTTGCGTCTACTGGTGGGGCACCGATTGAAGTGTTGAAACAGTACATTCAAAATCAGGACTCCCCGGCAACTTAGTTAGCAACTTCGCTTCGCTTCATTGCCGCGCCTCTCATCCCCGGCTTGTAGAAGACCGGGGATTTCCCGTCTACCCGTTAAACGAAACAACTGCTCTGCCGCTTCGTCAGAAGGGGAGTAGGGAAATGGGTGGGAGAGTTGTCTGTGTCTGGTTTTAGCTGCCTCACCTAATGGTGGTGTCTGGCCCAACGGAGTTTGCCTAAACAGGCGCTGGCTCCTGAGATTGTGTAAAGACTTGGTGTGGAATCACGTACTGGTCTGCCGTAAGAGGTGCTGTTAAGTATGCGTTGCACACGACCAATGTCTAATTGCCAGCGGTGACCCAGTGCCAAACAGAAAGACTCAGCGTCAGGGCTAACCTGCACGCCGTATTGGCTGGCAAACCATTCCCAACCAAACGCTTCTCTAGCAACAGCGGTCAAGGCTTCGCTACGATCGCCTTTAGTGGGCTGGTTAAGAACGAGGTTTTGGACACGTCGGCTTAACAGCCGTTCCAAGCTAACGGTGCCTGTCCCAAGGCTGTGGGACATGTTGCTGGCGTTTGCACTCCAGTCCTTTGGTTGTGGCTTTGGCTGTCGTTTTGGGGCTATACCCAGATCGGTAATTTGATTCACCCAGACTGGTTCAGCCCGACTTAGCGATTGGTAGCTACCGTCTACGCCTTGGGTTGGTGCCATAACACACACTTTGCCAGCGCCCAGCAGTTCACCTAGCCTTAACTGGGAGTGGCTCAAGCAACACCGAGTGAAGTCAGGCAGTTGCCGACACCGTACCCCAATGTGGTAGCCACCGCTTTGGGTTCGTTCAACGAAAGTGTGTTTTAACGACGCTTGCTGCAATAACCGTCTAGCAACGGCGTTGCAAGCTTCTGTGGTGGCAAAATGCTTACGGTCAATGTCGATCCAGACTGTGTTTTGCCAACCGCCCAGAGTAGCTACACCTGTGGCTGCATGGGCAAACCAACGCTTCAGTTCGTCCTGGCATGGCAGACGGTGCTGAAACTGTATGTGGTTGACTAAAACTGCTTTGGCATAACGGTCTAGGTAGGACGGATTTTTGCCGCTGTAAAGCAGTTTGCCTTTAACTATAGTTTGTTCATTTTGAGGCGCGATCGGTAGGACTGGATACCCATACTCCAACAGCCACTGAATCGCTTCATTGACCTGATCATTGGGACTATACCAAGCCTGCCCCACGCTGCGGCAGAACGCTTCGAGCCTAGGCGTGTTCATCTATGTTGTTTTGAGGAAAGAGCGTTGTGATAGGGAAAGCAGCGTGACTGCCTTCCCTTTAGACAGTAGAAGCCGTGGTAACGAGTGCTATACCGTTACCGCGGCTTCTACTGCTACCGCTGTTGTTGCTACTGCCGTTGCGGTTGGTGCCGTTTTTGGCGTTGCGGCGTCCTCCGCTCCTTGCTCCACCACGCCTAACTCACGGTTTAGCTCCTCTTGTCGTTTTAGTGCCGCTTCCAGTGCGGCGGCTTGCTCAAACGGTTTGTTGACAATCGGTTGCAGTGCTACTTGTTCAGCCCGATACTGTTCAAGTTGCTCCGTGGTTTCGGTGATTTGCTTCTCAATATTGTCCAGAGCCGCTTCCAGCGCTTGCAACGTCCCTTTAGGAGTGTCACGTACGACTGAGGTGTACATCTGTTTCCCTTTCAGGTGGAGCAAGGTTTGGTTACTCACTGGCAAGTTTTGCAGCATGAGTTGAAACCCAGCGAACGTGCCAATGTCCTCGTACCCGTCACGCTTCTGTTTGTACGACGCGTCAGCAATTGCCTGTAGAGCCTCACCGGCTTCAGCACGTTTCTTGAAAACAGTACCGTTGAGTGTGATTGAGAACTGCTTGGCACTGGTCGGCTGGCGTGTGATCCGGTCGGACTCATAGCGCTCTAACCGTGCGCGGGCTTCGTCAATCATGCGGGGTAACATGTGCAGCTTTTGCTTCACTACAGCTTGAGTACCCTGGTAGGACAACTCTTCCAGCAGCAGACCGCTAATGGTGTTGTCCAGTGCGACCTTCTCCTTAAACCGTGGATCACCGGTTGCTGTCGCTACCAGCGTGGCAAAATCTAGCGTCGTTTCGTCAATGTCCTCCATTGTGCGCTCGTCGGACTCTTCGTAGAAGCCAGCGAGAATGAAGTTGGCTTTTCGCAAGTTCACTTCGTACAGGTACGAGTCCGGACTAAGACCCTGAATGGTTTTGTGCTTCTCGTTCTGGTACGGCTTCCCAGTCGTGACGTAGCTGTAGTTGCGTACCTTCTTGTACCGGTTCCCTGGTCTGATCTGCCGCCCGTCCCGTTGCCAGCGGTCGATTGGTCGCAGCGGACAGTCCACGTGCCGCACTTCTAGCAGCCGATCGGGAAAGTGTGTCCCAGCACCAAGTTTTCTTGTGCTACCGAACAGAATGCGGATCACGCCCTCTCGGAATTTCCGTGTCATGTCAGCTTTCTGTTGGTCAGTCGTGGCGTCGTGTGCGAACGCAATTTCAGACTCCGGTACACCCTTCTCAATGAGCTGCTGCTTCCACCAGCGGTAGCTCGAGAAGCGTCCTTCTGTGTTCGGGGTGCCCGCGTCGCAGAAAATTAGTTGAGTTGCCTGTTCCTCCTGGTGTTGCGGATGAGCCCAACTTTCATAGACGTCCTCCAGTAGCAGCCGGGCTTTGGTAAACTCGTCACCCAGTCCACCAATTTCCTCGTCAGTCAGGAACCGTCTCAACGTCCCTTGTGGCAATAGTCTCAGGTCAATGACTCCCTGCTTCACGTCACTGGTGATCCAGGGAATGTTATCGTCTCCCTTCTTAATCCGTTTCCCACGGCAGCTGCGGGCACGCTCTGCTACAGAGTCGAAGAACTTCAGCTGTGAGGGACTGGCAGGGACTTCGCGAATGATGTACTCGCACTCTGGTTTCTCAATGTCCAGTTCAGACTCTTTCACTAAGTCACTGACCAGGAACCAGAGCGCCTGCATTTCAGGTTTGTTTGACCAGCTTGCCAGTCGGGTCTTTAGCTCTAGAATGCCAGCAGCAGTAATTTCGACACTAGTCTTTGCCTCGGCGAACACGCTAATCGCGTCGTCAAACGCCGCAATACCACGCTGTTCCAACACTTGTGGGCACAAGAACTTGAGGTTGACCCAGAACTGACCAAGCGTATTACGAATCGGTGTGGCGGTTAGCAAGTACATGCACTTGCCTTCCCCGTAGGTTTCTGCCAGGTAGCGGGACTTGTAATACAGGTCTTGTGCCTTCTGGGACACAGAACCCATAACACCCAGTACACCCGTCATTTGGGTGTTTGTTTGCAGCCCCAGGTACTCCTGAGACTCGTCGATGAACAGACGACCAATACCAGTGTGCTCAAAATAGATCTGGTCACGTTTGCCGCCTTCAACTGCTGCTTCAGTCTTTTGCTTTGCGCGGTCTTTCGCCTTTTCCAGGTTCTTAGTGGCACCGCGTTTGTTGTTCCGCCCTGAGTTGTAGAACCCGTCTTCGGCTGCCTCAACAGCGTCTTCCACAAACTTGTTAATGGTCTCTGGCAGTAGTGACAGCATTTTCAGCGCGGTCTGAGAGCAAACCACTAAATCCCAGGCACCTGTACCAATCCGAGCCTGAAACTCCTGCCGTTTGCGAGCACCCTCTAAGTCTTTCGTACTAATGGTCAGTACTTGTAGACCAGGGTAAATTTGGACTGCCTCTGCTGCTTGCTGTAGCACCAGGTGATCCAGGACAACTAGGCAGGGCTTATAGCACAGTTGGTACTGCCGCATGAGCTGACTCGCCACAATAGCGATTGCGGTCTTCCCTGCGCCTGTAGGATGCTGTACCAGCGTGTTGCCAGCTTTGACCATGCGCCAAATGGTGTTGTACTGGTAGAGCCGTTTTGGGTTAGACAACCGCTGTTGCCAAACCTCTGAAATCCCTTTGATCTTGCCAATCAGGTGTGAACCATTGAACTTGCGACGTCGGAAGCAGTTGAAGTCACGGTTGTAAATTTCAGCCAGTCTGGTCGCACGTTCCCAGTCCTGCCACACCCACCGTTTAAACAGGTCTTTGAGCCTGTCCTGTTTGACCATTGCCTTACGGGTCTCAGCCTGGTTCTTGGTCGTTGTATCGTGGTGTGTGTCGTAAACGACGGGCGTTTTTTGGTTCAGGGCTTGAGCAATCAGCTTGGCTGCTGACACGCGATCGGTGCCGTACTCACTGGTGTTGAGCAGGCTACTTACGTCAGCGCCTTCTACCGTCCATTTGGACGAGCGCGGGTTCTTGTAGACCGTTACTTTGTGGGTTGCTGGCAACTCCAGCACGTAACGAATGAATTCGACAATGACTTCTGGTGGTAGCCATGGGGAACCCAGTCGGGCATAAATTTTGCCCGGTTCCACTGGTTTAAGCTGCACTGCCTGGAGTGCTTTGACGTTGAACAGGTAGTTCGGGACCGTGCGAGCTGCTAGCTCTGCCTTTTCCAGCCGTTCCCGGACGTTGCCACTGAGGTACTCGTCCTCAGACACCCACTGCTGCGTTACCGGGTCATGAAAGACCAGTGGATGCTCTTCTTTCTGAAGTTCAACCAGAATTTCATCTACAGGCTTGCCGTAGATGTGGCTCATGTACTCTAGGTCAATGCGTCCCTGTTCGAGGTTACTTTGAACGAGCGCTTCTGCAGCAGACTCTACTTTGTCCACAGACTGCACGTGCTTAATCGTGCGTCTGCTGAAAATGTCTGCTTTGCGAGTCAGTTCTGGATAGTCTGGATCCCATGTCTCCAAGGCTAACAGTAATGGGTAGTCTGGGTCGTTCCCAAAGACGTTACTGTTGCCCTGACTGTGCAACCAACCCATGTTGCTCAAACCCGTAAACTCGTCATAGAGCCGCTCTAAGCGTTTCTGTGCTTTTTTTAGTTGTTCGTCGTCGTCAGACTCCCATTGCACTTGCACAACATTACGGGCGGCTTCTTTGATCATGATGAGCCACCATAAGCGCTTACGTACTGTGCCCTTGACTTTCACACGCTTCAGTATGCCGTCCCGGCACTGCCACGGTTCGTTTTCGTGCCATACGAAGGCAAAGGGCTTAGTCTCCTGCATGTCGAGCGGCATCGCCTTTGTGTCTGGTTCCTGGTACTGCTTCTGTGACCGGGGTGCTTCATAGAGCTGCTGTGGCAGGCGTTCTAAGACACCTGCTAGTAAGGCCTCGATATCGCCTTCTGGTTCAAGCGCTAACCGTCCCGCACCGTAGAGCTTGTCGCGCCCAAGTTTGCCTAGCAGGTGCTCTGGGTGCGACTGAAACCACTGATTCATGAGAAACGGCTCTTGCGTTTCTTCATTCACGATCGGGCTTTCCACCAGGTTCACCCACTCATCAGCATTACCCTCTTCGTCTTCCTGGAGCTTCTGGAAGATCAGCAGGTCGGAACTTGCGTCTGTGTTGGAACTCTCACTCAAGGCACCCATTGGTAGCTTGAGCGCGGCAATAAGTCTCACCCGTTGGGCTGCCCACTCACGAAAGGGTTGCGACTTCTTGAACTGAAGCGTACCAATGGACGTTAACACTGCCCCAAGGCCGCCGCGTCTGAGTGCTTCGATCTCGCGCATGAGGCAATAGTCATGCACACCACCGAGAGAACGCAACTGACTCTGTGGGTCGTAGGGCACCACTTCACTGAAAGGGACGTTCCCTACTGCCACATCGAAGTCAAAAGCTAACCGTGTCCGTTCAATCGGACGATTGACCACTACAGCTTGTGGGTAAAGCTGTGCTGCGATCGCGGCACTTATGGGTTCTGTTTCAACCCCTGTCCACTTCACTTTCCACGCTTGAGGAGCCAGTCCGAGAAACCAACCGGGTCCACAACCAAGCTCAAGGAAGTTACCGCCCCTGACGCCAAACCGTGCCAGCACCCGGTAAATGAAGTCGATGAGGTACGTGGGCGTGTAGTACGCCGTGTTAATGGTCGAGCGTACCTTGGCGTACTCTTCGTCGGTCAGTAGTGCTTGCAGCTGCTCTGCGTCTTTCACCCACGCTGTTTCTACGGGCACTTTGAACAACGGCGTCATCACTCCCATGCCCCAGTAACGGCTCAGACGTTGCGCGTCAGTGTCCGTCCGTTCCTGTTTGCCTGTTTGCAGCGCTTTGACCGTCTCAATGGCTGTGAGTGTGTCGCGAACCTTTTGCCGCATGGTCTTGGAACGTTGCAACCACTCTGGGTCAAGATGTGTGTTTGGTACGACTGGCTTAGTGGCTTGAGTCTGGGGTTTGGTCAGTTTAAATTGTTGCAGCATGTGCGTTAAAGCTGAAAGTTGCCCTTGCAGTCGCCTGTGGTGAGCTTGAGGGTGAGGGAAAGCGGTCGGGAGCCTGCGTCATACCCCGGACTCAGAACCACAGGTTGTAACTACTGACATAACTTTTTCGTTGAAAGACCGCCCCTCTCTCCCCCTTTTTTCATGCCGTCGTTGACATGAAACAAGGCTCTAATCCGAGGACTAGAGCCAGTTACGTTCAGCTTGTGGGGACGGACACCTGCGGACAGAGCGGTTTAGTACTCGTCTTCCTCTTCGGTCTCTTCGGTCTCATCCGCTTCTTCAGGTTCTTCCTCTTCGTACTCTGCTTCGACGTCTTCTACTTCGGTTTCGTACTCTGCTTCGACGTCTTCTTCCTCGTACTCCACTTCTTCAGCTTCAATGTCAAGCGTAACGGCTTTTCCTTGCAGGATTTGGTGTCCTGTCAAATGTTTGCCTTCGCTGTCAATTTCGACACTGAAGATCTGGAGCTTGTAAGTACCGATCTCAAAGGTCGTTTTTCCCGCTTTGACTAGTGCGTCTACTGTGCTTGCAGCATTCCGTCTGACCGCAACCGTTTCATACGGTGCTCCTTTCAAATGGACAACGCGAGACGCGCTGCCGCTGCCGCCCGTGTACGTTTTAATGGACACCCCAGTAATGTCAAACTCTAGGGGTAGCATGAGCTGTTCTTGAGTGTCGTCTCCTCCAGGGTAAGCCAGTTTCCACACCGGCTCTGGTAAGACAAGTTTGAGTGCCAGTAGTGGCAGAAGGTCGTCACCATCAGTCATGACCCCACGCAGGTCTTGCACAGTTGTGGCCTCGCCGTGTTCTTCGGTAAGTAACCAGACTTTAGAGTCTGACCACTCGTAGACCTGTCCAGCCGTCGTGTCTTTGACTCGCCAGTTAAACCAAGCAGCAACAGACTCGTTGTCTTTCGGGCTGTTGCAGCTTAAGGGTGAGGTCAGCTTGCCGACTTGGAATACAGCACCGGCTTCAGTGTTCTTCTGCTTGATCTCCCAGTTGTTTGCACCGAGAGTCAGCACCATTTTGTCTCCGTCTTTCGCAACTGAAAAGGAAGAGATCTTTTTCAGCGCCAGTACACCCGTCTCAGGGTCGGATTCGACCGAAACACGAAGAATTTTCGTAAGGTCGAGGGGTTGCAGTGGCTTGCCTGCAAACTCAAGAAACTTGAGAAACATTGTTTGTTCGTCGGGACTGAGTTCCTCCAGACCAATGAGCGCTGAACCTGCTCGTGTATAAGGTCGGGTCAGAAGACTTAAAAGCGACAGGTTGCCACATGAAAAAGACGTCACTGGTAACTTTGCTTGTTTACTAGTTGCTGTGGTCACTACGGTTGTTTTGCTTGCCGCAGTCTTAGAGTTTGCTTTAGCCATGGGAAGAAGGTCTGAAGAATGAAGTTCCCCCTTACTGGACAGGAAAGGTGAGAGGGGAAGAGGGTGACAGATAGGTAATTGGGCTTAACTGGGCTGTTTTTAGCCACGTTGGGTCTAAACTGTCCCAGTCTGGTCTATCATGGGTGAAATTAGGACAATTCGGGCTATTCTGGGTGAAAATTGGCTTAAAGTGGGACACTTTGGGTCATTTGTGGGCAGTTTTTGCTCAACTGCCCTTTCGTCTTTTAAGGAAACCAGCTTTACGGCTTGATGACTAAGCTGCGTCCCCGCTCTTCGAGGCGGGCAAACGGGAGTTCGCCACCGTTCTCCAGGAACTCTCTGACTGCGTCTTTATCGACTTCTAACCTCAGCAAGTTGGGGTAGAATTGCGCGATGTCCTGAATCGGGTAGTCCTCGTCAACAGCCAACGGCTGCTTGCCACCGTTGTTACGAGCACTGAGCTTGAATGTTGTGGTTTCCAGCTTTGCGATTTCGCGTCGATCAAGGAAGGCTAAAAGCTTTTGCTTCAGCCGTACTGCCAGAGACTCGTCCTGTTGAGCGATCGTCTTCAGGTCTTTAGCCTTTGACTCCCAGACTTTCGCCTGGGCTTTGCGTTCGTCACTGCGCGCTAACCGATTGAAGATCAGCCAGCAATAGCGTTCAACAGCGTCCTTAGCGGCATTTGTGGCCTCTAGAAAGGCGTTAGCAGCCGTCTCCAACTGCTCTTCTGTAACGCTAGTGCTATCCTCTGCTGCTTGTGCTAAAGCGTCTTCCAGTAGCACCATGGCTGTTTCAGCGTCATAAAGTGACACTGGTTTAGAATCGTTGCTCACGGCTGTCAGGGCTGCTAGAGGTGCTGTCATGTCTGTGGTTGTTTCTGAGACTTTGCCTGGTTTGTCTGTTTTCTGTTTTGGCATGGGACTCTTAGACGAGCGTTTACGTGCTGCGCCAATGCGAGGAGGGGCGAAGGAGGAAGAAGAGAGTATTCCTCCTCACCCTTGCGCTTACTGCCGCTCGTGTCGGAGTCGGTGCTTGCAGAGCGGTTGTTGACCCATAGCGTTCCAGAGTGCTGAGTGGGTTGGCAGCACCGCTAATTGCGCTTGAGCGTCAGGGCATGTACAGGGTAGCGCGTCTGTCCGTCTGCTGTTGCTTCACAGACAACTAAGTGTGCCGGTCGATGCTTGTTCTCGTAAACCGCTGTAATGGTTGCTTCAGGAGCAAGCGGCAACCACCTAGCGAGCGCCGTGAGTTGGTCTGCTTGCTGTGGATTAATGGAAGCTAGCTTGTAGGCACCGCTACGCAAGGCGCGTCGCAGTCGGAAGGGTTCTAAGAACGCCTCACAAGGAACAGTCTTGCAGTGACGGCTGTCGTCGTAGGCGTAGAACGCAATGTTGACGGTAGTGCTTTCCAGGTCAGGCGTCACCTCAAGAATTTGCCTCGCCGCCATACCGTTGGCTTCGAGTACGGCATTAGCAAGACCGGGTGTGTAAATGAGTTCGGCTAACGTTTTCTTAGACGTCTCCAGTGCTTGTACCAGCCGTATGTCTGTGTTGCAGTTTCTAAGGGTGAGTGCAGGCATGGCAGTGTTTTGAGAGATTCTGCCTGCCTCATGAGCAAAGTGAGGGGAGGAGTTGAGGTTAAGGCTTAACGTACGGAGTCTTTAGCGACCTTAGCCGACTTCGTAGGCGTAGGTACTGCTAGTGAGGGCGCACCAATATACTTCTTTGTCTCTAGGTTGTACCCAATGACCTTCACTCCCAAGCTCTCAGCATGGTGCACCATTTGTTGAGTCCCTACCCCTTTTCCGTTGCTGATCAGAATGAGTCGATTATCAGAGTTGCCTTTGAGGTTCAGCAGGTCTAACGTTGCGTCTGGGCTTTCATAAACTTCAGTTTGAAACGGGGCTTTGCCCTCGATTTCACTACTCACCTGTTCTTTCCTTACTCCAGCCTCAGCCGCTGCTACTAAAGGCTGTAAACACTTCAGGTTGTCTGGGTAGTCATTCAGCGACGCGACAATAATTTCAATGCGCTCGTGTCCTCGCTTCTGCCCTTCTTTAATGGCTCTCTGGGTCAAAGTACACGTCTGTGTTTGGACGTCTGTAGAATCTGACTGTGGGCAACATTCCGAGTCAGCGTCTATCAAGTAACGTGCTGGCTTCGGCGACTGTACTTCACTGAAAACTGCTTGCAGTTGCGCTGCTTCGGCTTTCAGTCCTTCTCGACAGAGCTCTGTCAGCACTGCAACCGTCCCTTTGTGGAAGTAAGCGCCCTAGTTGCTGACGGCAAGGTCTAGATTTTCGGGGGTAAGCGGTTCAACGTCGATTTAGAAGTTGTTTTGCTCGTCTGGAAGGACCCACTTGGCTCTGAACTCGGCTTCTGTATGCAGACCAAAGCCGTCAAGGTAAAGGGTTTCGCCTTCGCTTTCAAGCTTCACAACTGCGTGGCGGAAGACTGGGAAGTCGTCTAGTTCTTCTAAATCAACGTGAGTTCGACGAACAGAAATTGACACAAGAAAAGCTGAGACTGGTTTTGAAGTAACGGTCTCAGCTATGGAAACCATCGTATCGCGTCTGGATATTGCACACCTTTTTT
>NZ_JACJOZ010000092.1:0-16162 GCF_014695795.1 Phormidium sp. FACHB-592 | reverse complement strand
CTCGGCACACCCCAAGCAGCGGTCAGATCTTGAACTACCGCTCGATACTGACGCTGAAAAGCAGCCCACACCACCTGGGTCTCCGCCTGGTTTAGCAGCGACGGTTCAAGCGGTGTTGTTGTACGAAGAATATGTACAACCGCGACTCTTGCTGCTGGCACTTGTTGTAGCAGTCTTTCCAGTATGTCTACAGCGGCTTCAGTCATAAACCACAGTCTACCAAGCTTACCTGTGTAGCTGCTTGTCTCAGTGCCCAAAACAGAAGTAATCCACTCTCACTAACGGCGGTACAGCCGTCACAGTTCCTCTCTGTCCCATTTGATCAGGAGGAAGTCTCAGGCCACAACCTGGGTTCTGCACACGGTAACGCTCGCCTCGCTGGAGTATGTTGTAGCCACCCAAGAAATAGCGGTCGTCTAGGGCAGGGTCATAGGTCTCGTAGTCGCGCAACAGTTGATTAGGAAACTGCCAAATATTGCCCATGGTTTTGGCGGTGACTTGGCGACGGCTTGACCAGAAGTAAGCTGTTTGCGACAACACTAGCGAGTTAGGATCAATGCCTGGCATGACGTGGTTGAGGTTTTCAAGCGCTGCGGCACTGGGGCGTGAAGTGATCGCATAGCGCTGGGGCTGCACACCGTACTCATGCGAGTCACTGGTGTCGTTTCCTTCGGTGCCTCTGAAGTACTCCACCAGTACCCCCTGCTCAAAGAGGTCATAGCCAATACGACCCCCCGTGTCACCGACCAGCAGTTTGATCAGTGGTTGTTGCAAGTGCTGGGACAGTGCTGCTAGGTGACTGGCTTGCAGCACAGGTGGAGCGCCAAACGCAGGAACATAACCCTCTACCAGGATTGACCAGTCGTGTCCTTCAAGCTGGTACGTGAAGACAAACGAGCCCTGGATCTCCACTTGTGTGCCCACAACGTCCTGTTGTACGGCGCTTGCTTGGGCGCTCAGAAACGGCACGAGAGCGTCTAACGGTGCTCTCACCAGCACCACTGTAGCATTGCGGTCAATGGTCTCGCACCCGCGTCGTTCAGACCACGGACGGGTAAAGTCTGCGGCAATGTTTTGAAACGGTTGTGTGTCCATAGGGGTTGGTTGCGATCGCTTAACTCACTCAGACCCACCGTTAACGGTTGCCTGTCGTACCAGAGACTTCAAGCACTATTTCCACATGCAGCGTGGTGGTGGGTAAGGACGTACGTGGCACTGGTGGCTTGGTACTCGTTGACAGGGAGTCCATTTGAAAGCTTAGTGGGGTCCGCTGTAGAAGCAGCAGACGTGCAAGTGGCTAAAAAAGCAAAACTGCTGCTGTATAGTGCTTTCAAGAATTGTGCCAGTTTGAGGCTAGTCCAGAACTGGCAGCACCAGTCGATCGTTAGCCATGCTTATCGATGGGCACCTTGAAACCAACAGATATACATCTAACCCGGTCAGAACGATCGGGTTCTTTTTTGCACTCTGAACCCCTGTTCGTACACTTGCATGAGTTGGAGGGTTTCGTAAACGCTTGCTTTCTTAACGGTAGGGTCTAACCTCAAGGCTTATGAGTAAACAGATTCTAACTTGGCAGAACTACTCAAATCACCCGATGCAAACAGGGTCACTTCATGACCCCGACGAATGAGTTCTTCAGTCAGGAGACTGACCACCAACTCAATGCCTCCTACACAGTCGGCGGTACTTGTTCCCACAGGGAAGCAACTTAAGCGATTCGCATCATGATCTCCCAAGGAGGTAGACAACTAGACTGAGGGCAAACCATAGTGATCAGCGGCACTGCAAGATGGGTTGGCGCTAGAAAGTTCCTACTGCACCAAGAGTCCTACAGCCAATGCTTGAGCCACTTCCTTCAGTGCTCGCCTAGTGCCGTCTGAGGTGCCAGGCGATCGCTTCTGGATAGGCAGTCCAGCAATCCTCCAACCCGCTCAGATAGGAGCGATTGAACTACCAATGACTCTGGACTGGCTGAATCATTGGTAGTTCTAAGGTTGCCTCGCTGGGATTTTAGGTACTCTGTCCTGGCTTGAGTACGATCTTGATGCAGTGATCCTTTTTGTGCTTAAAGATCTCGTAACCATGCGGGGCTTGATCGAGCGGTAAGCGGTGGGTAATCACAAACGAAGGATCAATATCGCCCTTCTGAATGTGCTCCAGTAGCGGGGCAAAATACCTGTGAACGTGGGTCTGTCCTGTTTTCATAGTCAAGGCTTTGTTCATAAAAGCCCCCATGGGAATCTTGTCTACAAAACCACCAAAAACACCAGGAACGGACACAGTACCACCTTTACGACAGGCAAGGATCGCCTGCCGCAAAGCAGGGGGACGATCGGTTTCTAAACGGACTGCTTGTTTCGCTTTGTCGTATAGTCCCTCCAGTCCCATACCGTGGGCTTCCATCCCCACTGCATCCATCACGGCATCAGGGCCACGACCGCCCGTCATTTCTTTGAGGGCTTCGCCAACATCAACCTGTTCAAAATCGAGAACTTCTGCCCCGCCGTCTTTTGCCATCTGGAGGCGTTCAGGCACACGGTCGATCGCAATCACCCGTTCTGCTCCCAGTAAAAACGCACTCCGAATCGCAAACTGGGCTACCGGGCCACAACCCCAAATGGCAACTACATGACCGGGTTTGATATCACAGTTTTCCGCTGCCATATAGCCAGTGGGAAAGATATCCGAAAGGAACAGCACTTGTTCGTCTGTCAACCCGTTGGGAATTTTGTATAGACCGACATCAGCATGAGGAACGCGGGCATATTCTGCTTGACCGCCTGCATAGCCCCCTAACATATGGGAGTAGCCAAAAATGCCTGAGGGCGAATATCCCATCAGGGCTTCTGCCATAAAGGCATTGGGGTTGGTGTTATCACATAGGGATGTTAGCGTTTGTTTGCAGAAGAAGCAGTGACCACAGGCGATAGGAAATGGATTGACGACCCGATCGCCAACCTTAATTCGCTTCACTTCACTACCGACTTCAACGACTTCTCCCATGAATTCATGCCCCAGAATATCACCCTGCTCCATCGTCGGAATGAATCCATCGTAGAGGTGTAAATCAGAACCACAAATTGCAGTGGATGTAATTCTGATCACGGCATCGCCGGGATTAATAATTTTGGGATCGGGGACCGTTTCGACTTCCACTTTGTTAGCACCTTGCCAGCAAACTGCTTTCATTGTTTTTCCCTTTTTCTGAGTAATTGTTTTGTGAATTGAAAATGGCGTTAGCGGTAAACCATGACGCTGATTGAAAGATTGAAATATGGTGTTGATGCAGCGTTTCGGGCTGTGACTGCATCACTCAAAATCTTTTATTTGATTGAACTCTGCTTAGCTTCGTCGTCCTGATGGCTGACCTTCATTAGTGGCAATTTCACCTGTCTCCATCAGCATTTTGAAGCGGGCAAGATCGTCTCCAATTTGCTGTTTTGGGTTTTCACCAAACAGCTTGGCAATCGCATCTCCAACGACTCCAGCAGGTGCATCATAGGTTGTGATGACTTTTACTTCAGTCCCCCGATCACCAGGAGCAGGTTGAAAGTGAACCGAACCAGAGTTCGCAATGTCTGCCCCTTCCACTGAAGTCCAGGCAATCACTTCATTCGGACGATCTTCAGTGATTCTGGCATCCCATTGAACGCTGTTGCCCATTGGTGCGCTAGTCACCCAGTGCGATCGTCCATCGTCATAGACTTTCACGCTTTTAAGATGCCTGGTAAAGTGTGGTAAGTTTTCTAAGGTGTGCCAGAAGCAATAAAGGTCTTCTGCGGATTTTTCAATGGTTACTGTTCTTTCGACTGTGATCGGTTGAGTCATCTTAATGTCCTCATTTGTGAGTGGGCTTTATCTGTTCATCAAACAGCCAGCAAGACTTCAATTTCAGGCTTTTCCCCTTCGGCTGCTATTTGTAAAAACGTTGAATCGTCATGGGCACATCCCATCCGAATCAACTGAATCAACTTCTCTTGATCTATTGACTGTTTAAGCTTACTCACCCAAAATCGACCCACATTTGAAAGGGCTATTCTGGGATTTCCTTCGTTTTGTTGGACTGCCCTAAGCCTAAGGTGCCAGAGCTGAATATCGTCTGCCAAAGGTGATATGAACGGTTTGTAAGCAGGTAGGCGTAATTAAACCGAAGACAGTTTTCACGCGGTGCAAGGATTTCGGGCGAAGCTATCTTGTCTTTAATTTGATCCACCGACTGATCGGATGAACGAGGAGCGTCTGAACAGCCTTTTTGTGTTTTGTTCTATACTCATTTCGTTTACAACATTAGGGTTCTTTGCCTAAACCCTCGAAAAGATATAGTCCACTTTGAGACATAAAGTCTTAGGGTGCTTTTTAGCAAGTTGATTGCTGTTAAAAGGCTCTTGCATTAAGGCTTGCAGCGGTTTGTTACACCCTCGCCTGTCTGTCTGGTGATCGCGGCATCAATGTTGACCAATGTTGACATGCAATCGAGCCGTAGTTTGGCGCAACCAATGAAACAGATTTGTTGTCTGTTTCACTTTTACAGGAATGCCCCTTCAGTCGCCGCTCTAGCGATCGCCTTTTTCGGCTTCCCAACCTTCCCCCGTTGAGCGCAGCAATGAGCTGTGGTTTAACTATCCTCTTCCTAGTTGAGATGCCACATAGCGATTGCCACAATATGGGGTGTAATCAGGATAAATGTTTTTAGTGCCACCAACCTTTGAAACCTTTACCCACTGGAACTTCCAGAATCCACTCTTCCATCAAGAATCCTTCCTAAGAGATCACGTAGAAACAGGCGTTTCAAGCGCTCGTGGCACTGAATTACACGCATCCTGATTACACCCCTATTAGTGTCAAAGACTGCAACCGATGCATTGACTTGGCTGCCTTGGTTGTCTGCTCTGTGGGTGAAGTGATTGCTCGTGCAACCCACAGTCAAGACAGTCAATAAAGACAAGCAAAATATGCAAAGCCACAGTTTTTTGAGGGTTGGTTGGATCATCAAACCTGAACTGGAGTCGTGAACAACCTGGAGCTACACTCGCTCATTGTGAGATTTCGGACTTCAGGAGATTGATTAGATTTTGTGTTTAGGGCTGACAGAAAACCTCTAAAATACTCCCTAACGACGCATCAGTTTTTGCACCACAACCTTTTCACGCTCGTCTCACCGTCGCCCGGATCTGGTCACGGAACCATGCCTGTCCAGCATCACCCTCCAGCCGAGGATGCCAGATCATGGTGTAGGGAAAGTCACCAATCTCTTGAGGGGGTAATACTTGCCGAAGGTTTGCCAACTTGGAGAGTTCGAGTGCGACCCGCATGGGGACGGTGAATATCAGGTCGGTATCCACAATATTGAGCGCGGTGGCCATGAAGTAGGGTGACTGAAACACGATATCTCTTGCCTTTCCCAGATCAGCTAGCGGACGATCGATCATCGTTTGCTGCCCTTCGGCGGTGGCGACGATCGCATGGGGACGACGCAGGTATTCGTCCAAAGAAAACCGCTCGTTCTTGAAGGGGTTGTCTGCACTGATGAGACAGACAAAGTGCTCCTGGTACAGCACTTCTACCTTTAATCCCTTGGGCGGGGTCGGGACGCTGCCCACACCGAGCGCCAAGTCACAGCGTCCCGTTTCTACGTGACGGTAACTCTCTGGTGTCCAGCCAACGACCTCGACGCGAACGCTAGGAGCAAGCTTGCGGCAAAGTCGTACCGCACCGCTGACGATTACGGCGGCTGCGTAGTCGGTGCCCGTGACGCGGAAGTATTGCTGCGAAAGAGCAGGATCGAAGTCGTTGCTGCCGATCGCCGCATTGAGGCGAGGCAGGAGAGCTTCTAATTCTTGCAGCAAGCGATCGCCACGGGGTGTCCGTTCGTACCCCACGCCGCTACGGACGAGCAGATCATCACCGATCGCCGCCCGCAACCGACCCAGCACCCGACTCATGGCGGGCTGACTGAGCGAGATGCGGATGGCGGCACGAGTGATGTGTTTCTCCTCCAGAAGGGCTTGTAACGCCAGAAGTTGGTTCAGGTCGATGCGGGAGAGGTTAGGGAACTGTTGAGCCATAATTTTACTATACCATTATTGATATAAGACCTATATTTGATATGCATTGGACACATCATAAACAGCGTGCCATGATCGACATAGTTGCATTCGTGTTTGTCATCAACCAAGGATTTCATGCATTCATCAGCGACGATTCAGACTTCAGCTTTGACAGTGGCGCAAAAGCGGTCACTGGAAACGTTTTACCAAGCATTTAGCAATAAAAACCCCAGCCTGCTCGACGAAGCCGTGACCCCAGATTGGCAGGACATTCCGCTTGCGCCCGGTCAAGCTCCTGGTCCTGAGGGCATGAAGCCGCTGATGCAAATGTTCTTCACTGCGTTGCCGGATGTGCAGATCATTATTGACGACGTAATCGCACAACCAAACCGTGCTGGTGTGCGGGCGCGGATGCTCGGGACCCATCAAGGGGAAATCTTTGGCTTGCAACCGACGGGAAAACCAGTCTCGATCGCGCTGCATGAGTTTCATCACTTCGATCACGATCGCATTTCGCACACTTGGCACTTGGAGGATTGGTTTGGAATGCTGCATCAAATTGGTGCATGGCCGCCGGCTTCAAGACCCAGATAGGCAAGGAAACGCACAATGAAGGCAGTCCGAATCTATCAATACGAAAGTGTCGATGACGCAATTCTCGAAGAAATCTCAGTCCCCAAGATTAGACCGGATGAAATCCTGGTGCAGGTGGAAGCAGCAATCCGCAATCCGCTTGATGTGAAGAGGTCATTATGATCATGAAACGTCGTAAATTCTTGAGCATCATGGCAGGCACCAGCGTCGTCGTTAGTCTCGCTAGTGTCTTGGCAGATGGTGTCAGATCCCATGCACAGCAGCTATCGGGTGCTCTCGCCGAGCAATTCCGGCGCAGGTCGCAAGAGGCTGAAGCCCGTGGGCTAGCCGAGCCGTTTAAGGGAGTCACCACAGATGGAGAAGTTGTCTCTGGTTTGTTCCCTATCCGCTCGACCGGAGTCTCCACCGCGCCTGTCCACAGTGCCGCCACGGCTTTCCTCGCTACTTTAACCCCAAAGCAGCGCTCCAAAACGGTGTTTGCGGTTGACGACCCGGAATGGCGCAAGTGGATGAACCAGCACTTCTACATCCGTCAGGGCACAAGCTTCTATGAGATGACTGAGGCACAGCGCCGAACAGCTTTCGACCTGCTGCGCGCCTCGCTCAGCGCTAAAGGCTTGAGGCAGTCGCAAGACATCATGCGGCTCAACCACACACTGGGCGAGCTAAATAACAATAACTTCGAGGAGTACGGCGAGGGGCGCTACTGGCTTACGGTAATGGGCGAGCCTTCGGACAAGGAGCCATGGGGCTGGCAACTCGACGGTCACCACCTGATCATCAACTATTTCGTGATGGGTGACCAGGTGGTGATGACACCCACTTTCATGGGTTCCGAGCCAGTGAGAGCTACCTCTGGCAAGTACAAAGGAACAATCGTGCTGCAAAACGAACAGAACAAGGGTCTGGCGCTAGTCAACGCGCTCAATGATGCGCAGCGCGAGAAGGCTATCATCGAGACCTCCAAGACCCGCAATAATAGCGTAGGTGAAGCGTTCAGTGACAACATCGTTCTCGACTACGCTGGCATTCGCGCCGCGGAGTTCACGGCCAAGCAGAAGGAGCAATTGCTCGATTTGATTGGTGAGTATGTGAGGAACATGCGCGACGGTCACGCGACGGTCAAGATGTCCGAGGTGCGGCAACATCTAGACGAGACCCGGTTCGCTTGGATCGGCGGGACAGAACCGAACAGCGTCTTCTATTACCGCATCCACAGCCCGGTGATTTTGATCGAGTTCGATCATCAGACGCCGATCGCCCTGCGGTATTTAGAACGTAGTCAACCTACACGCGAGCATATCCACAGTGTGGTGCGAACGCCGAATGGCAACGACTACGGTAAAGATCTACTCCGGCAGCACTACCAACAGCACCCGCACCCGCACAGACACTGAACGATTTTGTACAGTGCAATCTCTCACTTGAAGATGGTCGAGTAATGGAGTATGTATCATGCTGCGTAGGTTTAGATATTTGATTTCACTGCCGCTCTTGGGTTTTTCGCTTATAGCGCTGGGTTCGCCCGTGCTCAGCCAAGCACAAAGCCAGTTGCCCTATTGGACTGAAGCTGCACCCGCAACGGTCGCTCGGCAAGAGCTTTATCCAGAAGTTTTGAACAACAAAATTTATGTAGTTGGCGGTTTACTCAGCCCAGCCACCGGGTTCTCAGCACATTTTGAGTCTTATGATCCGGTCAATGATACATGGACAGTCTTGAGACCGCTACCTGAAGCACGTCATCACATTACGCTGTCGGCAGCCAAGGGCTTGCTCTATGGTATGGGTGGTTTCACAGGTGGGTTTCCAGACTGGCGCGCACAGCCGACAATGTTCATCTACAATCCTGCCTCTAATACTTGGACTAGAGGAACTGACCTGCCAACGGCTCGTGCCGAGGGCGTAGCCGCAGTGGTTGATGACAAGATATACCTGATTGGTGGGCGCATTCGAGCCACTGAGGATGCTCGGCTGTTCAATGACCACATTGATAGTGTGCGAAATGAAGTCTTTGATCCCACAACGAGGCGTTGGTCAGCCCGTGCCAATGCACCCACAGCGCGAAACAGTGCAGCATCGGCTGTCATTGATAGCAAGATCTATGTGGTGGGAGGTCGCAAGTTTGTCAAAAATGCCGATGGCACGACGCAGCAAGTCAACGTGCCAAAGCTTGAGGTGTACGACCCAAAGCTCGATCGCTGGGAGACACGATCGCCGCTGCCTCAAGCCCGAGGGGGTCTGGCTGCAACCTCATTCAACGGTAAGCTTTACGTGTTTGGCGGCGAACAGTGGGTTCCAGAGCAAAAAGTTTTCGCCGAAAGTTGGGTATACGATCCGGCAACCGACGCTTGGGAAGCCTTGTTGCCTTTGCCGACCCCACGACACGGATTAGGAGCATCAACAATTGGCAACCGCATCTTTGTGTTTGGTGGCGGCACCAAAACAGGCGGCAATGCAGCGACAACAATTCACGAGGTGCTGGTACTGCCTTAAGTCATCGTTTGCAGACGCTATTCTGAATCAGCTCGCTGTGAAGCCGCCATTAATGACCAAAGGTTGTCCCGTCATATAGCTGGCAGCATCAGAGCAGAGAAAGACGACCGCTTGAGCGATTTCTTCTGCCTGTCCCATGCGTCCCATTGGCACGATAGACGCAAAACTATCCGCCGTGCTGTCCGTTCCATCAACGAAGCGCTCCATCATCTCAGTTGCAATCAAGCCAGGATTAATCGCATTAATCCGAATGCCCTGCTTGGCATAGTCGAGCGCTGTCGATCGCGTCAGCCCCATCACTGCATGTTTACTGGCGATGTAAGGAGACACTCCTGGAAAACCAATTAAACCACCGATTGAAGAGTTGTTGATAATTACTCCAGACCCTTGAGACAGCATTTGCTCAAGCTCATACTTCATGCACAAAAACAGTCCTCGCACATTGATTGCCATCAGTTCATCAAAGTCTTCAATGGATTGTTTGTGAAGAGGGTTTGGGGATGACTCAATTCCTGCGTTGTTGAAAGCACAATCGAGTCGTCCATAAGTCTCGATCGTCTTCTGCATTAATGCTTTAACATCATCTTCCCTGGATACATCTGACCGGACAAATAAGCACTCAGCGCCAGCATCGCGAATCAGCGCAGCGGTTGCTTCTCCTTCTTGATCGCGTCTGCCTGAAAAAACGACCTTTGCTCCTGCGGCTCCGAGTGCCAGAGCCGTCGCTTTACCGATTCCTGACGTGGCTCCAGTCACTAAGGCAACTTTGTTTTCAAGTGTGACCATGCTTACCTTTGCTTTAAAGTGGGTGCGAGTGAAATCTTGATCGTTCCAGTTTTTAGTAGCAATCGCTTGTGTTTATCTCCGTGTCCCATCCTACAGTTCAGCCAGAACGACTGGAGGGTTTCATGATATTGTCCAATGCTTACATCATTTGGCGGATCGGGCGGACAATCACTTCGTTAACATCGACATCATCTGGCTGGGATACAGCATACAAAACGGCTCTAGCGATCGCCTCTGAAGTCAACGCCGTTTTGCGAAGTTCTTGCAGAAAACCTTTGGATGCATCATCCGTAATATCAGAGCCAAGTTCAGTCTCAACGACACCGGGAGATATGATGGTCACGCGAATGTTTTGCGACTCCTGCCGTAGCCCTTCAGATATCGCCCAAACCGCATACTTGGTCGCGCAATAGACTGCGGCGGTTGGACCTACCCAATGGGCAGCAATGGACGCAGTATTGATAAACTGTCCGCCACCTTGCGCTTCCATGATTGGCAAACCTGCCGCGATACCATTCAACACGCCGTGGATGTTCACATTAATCATGTTGTCCCATTCCTCGACTTTCAGGGCATTCAGCGGCGATAGGGGCATCACGCCTGCATTGTTGAAGATGACATCAACGCGACCAAATTTATCTTTCGCAAACTGAACGAAGACTTTGACATCTTCGCGATCGGTAACATCGACCGCTTTGAATGCTGCTGTGCCACCGGATGCGTGAATCTCCTCGACCAGCTTTTCTAGCCTATCTGTCCGCCGTGCCCCCAAAACAACTTTTGCACCGTTCTGAGCAAGCAGCTTCGCGGTAGCTTCGCCGATGCCGCTACTGGCTCCGGTGATGACAATGACTTTGTTTTCTACATTCAACATGATGGTTCTTCTGACTGTTGAGGTGGATTGGAATTAAATCGACTGACCACCAGAGACTTCAATTCTCTGGGCATTCACCCAGCGATTGTCTTCGGAAAGCAATGCTGCGATCGCCCTGCCGATATCATCCGGAAGACCCACACGACCCAGAGCCGTTTGCGAAGCGATGAAGTTGTTGATTTCTGGATTGTCACGCACGGAGCCACCGGCAAAATCAGTTTCGATCGCGCCCGGAGCCACGACATTTACGGCAATCTGTCGGTGTCCCAGTTCTTTTGCCATGTATCGGGTCAGCACCTCGATCGCGCCTTTCATGCTGGCGTAGGCTGAGTAGCCCGGCAGCGTAAAGCGAGCAAGACCCGACGAAAGATTCACAATCCGTCCGCCGTCCTTGAGCAGTGGCAACAGCTTTTGGGTGAGAAAGAAAACGCCCTTGAATTGGATGTTCATCAAGCGATCGAAATCATCCTCAGTGGTTTCGGCAAATGGCTTATTGATCCCAATACCCGCATTGTTCACCAGAAAATCAAACTGCTCGGTCTGCCAGTTGTCTTGAAGTGTCTGTTTGACTTGTGCCACAAAATCATCAAAGGTTTTCGCGTTGGACGTGTCCAGTTGCAGGGCAGCCGCTTTACCACCTAGTTCGGAAACCTCAGAGACAACGCTACTTGCTTCTGCCTCGCTGCTGCGATACGTCACGATTACATCGACTCCTTTTTTAGCCAGTGCCAAAGCAGTATTTTTGCCCAGTCCTCGGCTCGCGCCTGTAACCAACGCGATCTTCGTGTTGTTTGTCATGGTTATTCTCCTTGTTGAGATAAGTGATTCAACAAATCTGCACTGAAGTCTCGTGCATGAAAAGATCGCTGAACCACGATCGCTTCAATGACCTGTTAGGTTGTGCAATTATTGTCACTACGCTTCAAATCTATGCCCTGACTTGCAAAACGATTTTGCCGCGCGTGCGTCCGCTTTGGGAAAGTTGATGCGCCTTTTTCACGTCCGCGATCGACAGAACCGTTTCGACGTGTGTTTTCAATTTGCCTGCTTCAATCAAACAGTTGATTTCGACTAATTGCTTTGCGCTCGGCTGACAGAAGAGCCATGAGCCTTGGACACCGAACTCCTTAGCTTTCTCTTTGGCTTGAGGCTCCACCGCCGAAACCAGAAAGCCACCTTTTTTCAGAGTTTGGAACGCTCGCTCGCAAGTGTCACCGCCAATCGTATCGAAAACGACATCCATGTTTTTGACGACATCCTCAAACGGTTGCGCCGTGTAATCAACGAACTCATCCGCGCCTAAAGCACGGACAAATGGTTCGTTTTTACCCGAAGCCGTGCCGATCACGAACGCGCCTTTCGCTTTGGCAAGCTGAACTGCCATCGAGCCAACTCCGCCTGACGCTCCGGTGATCAGGATGCTTTGTCCGCTGCTCAGATTTGCCACATCAAACATCGACTGCCACGCGATTAGTGCAGCGATTGAAATCGATGCCGCATTTTCAAAATTGAGGCTGTCCGGTTTGGGCGCGATGGCATCCGGTTTGGCGACAGCGTATTCAGTGTAGCCACCAGACAGGCTGGACACGGTGATCCCCTAAACGGCATCGCCTTGCTTGAAGTTTTCAACGCCACCGCCAACCGCTTCGACGGTTCCGGTGATGTCGCCGCCCAGAATGAGCGGCAGTTTGAAGCCTAACTGTTCGCCCATCCCATCGCGAATTTTCCAGTCCGCTGGATTGACTGCCGCGGCGTGAACTTTCACCAAAACCTCATCTACTTTCGCTGCTGGACGTTCGACATCGGTGTAATGCAAAACGCTCTCATTGCCGTATGCGTGAATCACGACTGCTTTCATTTTTTCTCCTATGTTCAAGTGGAGCTTCTAAGCAAGTGATTGCTCTTCTCTCAGTGAAAGTCGCTCTAGCTCAACGACATTGCGACTAGCACTAATTCCTCGGTGAAACTCTGGTCCACAAGTTGTTGAACTTTTGCATGTCCAGAAAGGCGATTGCTTCAATCGCTTTGCCGTCCTGCATTCGGAAATACCAGGTGTAGGTGTTCCGATAAGGTCTGCCGTCTTTGGCGGTCGCCGCTCCCTCCCACAAAGCGATGACCATATCGCCATCCGCCCAGATACCGCGTACAGTTGGCACGATCGGGGCTGATAGTCGCGCACTGGTTGGGTTAACGACCTGATCGAGAAACGCTTGCTTGCGATAAGTGCCCGCAGTTGCACCAGTGCCCGTAATCGTCCAGGTTGCATCCGGTGCGAGCAGGTCGAAGAAGCTGCCACGCTTGTTTCGCCAGTTGTCGAAATACTGCTGGACGATGTCCTTGTTGCGCTGTTCGATCGTCTCAGTATTTTGTGCGCCTGTTGGACTGGACTGCATGACCTGAGACATTTCTGCTTGAGTCGGCGTTTTCGTCATCCCCGGAACTGCCAGCAGCCCAATTAACCCCGTACCAATTAAAACCTGACTCAAACGATGCATCTTTTTAACCTCCTGAAGTTTCCCTAACAAAGTAGCTGTTTCGCTCTCACGCCCATTGAACGGTTCGGTTGAATTGTTCGGTGTCGCTTTGATAAAACATTCTTCGTTGCGTCTTTGGGCGCGAAATTCTAAATCAGGTTTTGCGCTTTTACAGTGTTGGCAGCGAAAGCTTCGATCGTGGTTTGTCCTTTACGAGTTTCAGTGCCGTTGTTTTCAAAAACGATATGACCGGAATTGAAGCCGCGCATCATCTCGCTGTAACTATTGGAGAATGCAGGCGAGAAACCGAAACCAGCAATTGTCGCCTGCCACTCGCTTTCGGAAAGGGCAACGGCTTGCACGTTGCGCTTGAGCGCGGCAGCGAAAGCGGCGGCGACATTATTGGGCGAATAATCTAACGCGCCGTGCAGTTCGATAATGCGTTTGCCCGTCCAATTTTCGGTCAACGCTTCGGCGGCAGCACGTCCGATGTCGGCGGCAGAAACCATCGGGAGTTTACGGTCTAGCGGACTGTAAAAACTCGGCAAAATGCCTTTTTTGGCGGCAATCGCCGCCACGCTGTTCCAGTTTTCCATAAAGCCCGCCGCCCGCAGAAACACGACGGGAATCGCCAAATCGCCGAAGATGTTTTCCAAAAAGTAAGTTGTCAGAATATTACCCGTGCCAGTAGCGTGCTGCGAGCCGACCGAAGAGAGTAAAACAACTTTTTGCACCCCTGATCTCATGATCGCTTCAACATATGCTGCGCCGATGTTTTTGGCTACGGTGAACATATCAGCAGCATGATAAGCAGGCGGATTCATCGCATAAACGGCGATCGCGCCGTTCAACGCTTTAGTCATCGAGATCGCGTCAGTGACATCAGCGAACGCAACGTCCGCGCCTTTTGCCCGCCAAGCGTCAGCATTTTTGTCTGATCGCAACACGACGCGCACCGGAAGTTTTTCAAGCAATATATCGGCAACCACAGAACCCGTTTGTCCGGTCGCGCCAAACACGACAAACATAAATTTCCTCCTAAAGTGTCGAAACCAACTTTGATAACCGAAGCGACCTAACGGCACAGTTCAGCGGCAGTTTCTACTTTTGACGAATCCAATGGTTTAACGTTTAATTGTCAGTCTGCTCTCAAGTGATGAATTCATCCTAGGTTTAAAGCGCTTTCGCACAAATACATAAAGCTGGCAAATGATTGCCTAATCCTCCTAAACCACGGATTGGCAAGAGAAATTCTTTCTATAATGAGTGCAGAAGCAGAGTTTAAGTTAGAACAGCATGATGATCGAGACACGGCACCAGGAGCGCGCGATCAATAAATGTGCAGAACTAGCGGTGTTAGTCGATCGACACATTGATGGTAAGGGAAACGGCGCTCATGCAACCCCGATCACTCCCTTAGAGTTCATGCGAGAATCGGATGCTTTCACAGTCACACAGGGGGTCAGCGAACCGCTGCTTGCGATTGTGGTTCAGGGCAAAAAAGAAGTGCTGCTGAACGAGGAAACCTTTCGGTATGGTGTCGCTCAGTATCTGGTTTTGTCGGTGGATTTGCCGGTGAGTGGCTGTGTGATAGAGGCATCACTCAAGCAGCCCTTCCTGGGCTTTAAGTTGAATTTAGACCCCATTCAACTCTGTGACATCATTGCTCAAACGAACCTAGAAATCGTTCAGAAAGAATCAGTCAGAGGCTGGTTTGTCAGTGATGCCGAGCCATCGCTAATAGATTGTGCGATTCGGCTAGCAAAGCTGTTAGAGACACCGCAAGACATTCCGTTCCTAGCACCGATGATCATCCGCGAAATCTATTACCGTCTTCTGATGGGTGAGCAAGGCGAAGCAGTGCGTCAGATTGCTACTGCTGGCAGCAATATGCAGCGCATTGCTGAAGTGCTTAAACGGCTCAAGGCAGATTTCGCCAAGCCGCTACGGATTGAGGCACTGGCAGAGCAAGCGCATATGTCTGCTTCGTCGTTCCACCGCCACTTTAAGGCAGTTACTTCGATGAGTCCGCTGCAATACCAAAAACAGTTGAGACTGATGGAAGCACGTCGCCTCATGCTCACTGAAAGTTGTGATGCGATCGCTGCTGCTGATCAAGTGGGCTATGAAAGTCCCTCGCAGTTCAGCCGGGAATATGCTCGGATGTTCGGTGCTCCGCCCATAAGAGATATTGAACGTTTACGTACAGCCTAAGCGACAGCCCGATGATTGTTCAAAATTAAGCAGATTCTACTCACATTGAACGCGATCACCGTCCAACAAGCCTGTTGCACCGGAACGAATCTAAATTATTACTGCGATGCAAGGGTTTTCTGCGCCCGATGAGCAGGAACGTAATGGGCATCGTGCCGAGCGAAGAGCGTCTGGCCCGTTGGCTCTTGTTAGTCAGTGATAGTGTGGGAGCAGACACGTTTCTCCTCACGCATGAGTTCATCAGTAAAATGCTGGGTGTGCGGCGTGCGGGTGTGACCATTGCCGCGGGTGCCCTCGATCATGCGGGACTGCTGCGTTACCACCGTGGCTGCATGACGCTGGTGGATCGGACGGGCTTAGAAGACTTTGCCTGTGAGTGTCATGGGGTCGTTCACGAGGCCTTTGCAGCCGTAGGGAGTGAGCGTTGACGGAGCTGTCAGTGCTCGGTAGTGCTGCCACGGGGTGGCGAGCGCTAGCACCAGGCACCACGGCAAAACAGTGCCACCAATTTTGAAGGGACTGCCTTGGACAGCGATCACTCCACAGTGAGGGTCTAACAACCTGTTCTGTCGTTAAGGTTAGTTGCTGAAACACCCTGAAAACGTCTGGTTCGTTGTGGGTGGCAGCACTGTTCTACCCAAAGAAATGGGTAGTCGCTTGGGTAGAATACCCCTAGC
>NZ_JACJOZ010000091.1:0-30914 GCF_014695795.1 Phormidium sp. FACHB-592 | reverse complement strand
TTCTTCGTCGGTTGTTCGATGAACTGTCGTCCGCAGTCGTGGCATTTGAACCGTTGTTTACCATTGTGGATACGTCCGTTCTTGACCGTTTTGACGGACGCACAAAGGGGGCAAGCAGGCATAGGAGGAGAACAACTCTACTTCTCTATCATTACATCTTGAGCACTACCTCATTTTCAATTTATCCCATCTGCCGCTTCATCAGTTCGGCAAACAGCCCTGCTTGGGCAGCAAGTTCCTTAAAGCACCCCTGCTGAGTTACCCGACCGCCCTGAAGGACATAGATTCTGTGCGCGTTACGAATCGTGCTAAGCCGATGAGCAATGACCAGACGGGTCACTTGCAGACGATCGAGACTTTCACTCACGATTGCTTGAGTACGGTTATCTAAAGCGCTGGTGGCTTCGTCAAATAGTAGAATCCGGGGTTTCAATACCAGGGCGCGGGCAATCAGAAGGCGTTGCCGTTGCCCGCCAGAGAGATTGCCGCCGCCTTCACTAATGACGGTGTGCATTTCCATCGGCATTGCAGCAACATCCTCAGCAAAACCCGCCATCTGAGCCGCTTCCCAGGCTTCATTGAGGGTGATCTGTGCGCCACTGGCAATGTTGTCAAAAATTGACCCTGAGAGCAATCGTCCACCTTGCAGCACCACGCCTAATTGCCGCCGCACTGCCTCCACATTCAATCCCGTCAGGTCTTGACCATCGTAGGCGATCGTTCCCGATTCGGGTGTCTCAAACCCCAGCAACAGCCGAAAGAGCGTCGATTTACCGCTACCAGACCCACCGACCAAGGCGATGAATTCTCCCGGTTCTGCATGAAGGCTAACATCATCTAGGGTCAAGGCTCCACTGTCTCGGTAGCGAAAGGTGATATGGTCGATGCTAATTTTGCCCGTTAGCCGACCGGGATCGGCTTTACTCAGGTCTACTTCGGGAACGGTCGCTAAGATGGGTTGGGCACGTTTTGCCTGCGGAATCACTTGCAGCAAATTGGTGGCGGTGTTACTCAAATTCGTGGCTCCGCCAATGAACGTGCCAAAGGCTGAGTTGAAAGCGAGAAAGGTGCCGACCGTTAACCCGGCTGTGCCTGCCGTTTTTGCTTCTGCTAACAGTTGCATCGTCAGCCAGAACAGGATTGCTGAAGTCAGCGTGGGCAGTAGCGTGTTAAACAGGGCAATCCCATCTTCAAGGTGTTGAGTACTGAGATTGAGCTTCACCTGCTGACTGTAGCGCTTGCTCCAGGTTGCGAACGCTCGCTCTTCTGCTCCAGCCACCCGCAGTTTGGAAAGGCCGTTAATCAGTTGAACGGTGTGTCCAAAAATGGTGCCTTGCAATTCCAGCAGGGGGCGAATTTTGCGGATGAGCATGATGCCGGAGAGGGTCGTGACAGCGATCGTGACCAGCGCAACGGCGATCGCGACCAACGCTAACTTAACGTTGTAGTAAAACAGTAGCCCCAGGTTAAGCAAGGCAAACAGGGCACTCACTAGATTGATCACCGTCGTGCCGCTCAATTGCCGCCGAATCTGGCTGATAGAGGTGACGCGGGATTGCAGATCGCCTGTGGTGTATTGGCGGAAAAAGGAGACGGGTAGACTGAGTAGCCGATCCCAGACTGCCGCTTGAGTTGCCGCATCCGAGACGGTTTCTACCCGTAAAATGGCAAGTCCTTGAGCAATCCGAAAGGCGGCTGTGCCTAGCGCAACTACCAGCAGTCCCAGTCCCACCTGGAGCAACAATCCCCGGTCGGCATCGGGAATGGCGTTATCGATCAACATCGCGGTTGCTTGCGGCGTGAACATCCCCAATAGGGTCGCCGCAATCCCAGTCACTAAGATCACCAGCAAATCTTTAACGCATCCCTTCAGCGCAAAGCGCAGGAGTTCCAGAGTCTTAAGGGCTTTGTCCGGCAGCGGACGATAGAACATGTAGGCAACGGGAGTCAGGGTTGCTGCGATGTCTGCATCGATTGGAGTGTGAGTGCGATCGACGGGATTAAACAGGTGATAGCAAGTGGCAGAAACAGGCAATAATGCGACCAGTTGGTTTGTCTCACGAGTATAAGCAGCTAACGGTCCGCTGCCCTTTGTCCACCAGTGATCCCGCAGCAAGACGCGCCGCATTCTGACCCTGGAGGCTCGCATAATGGCTTCGAGCGGTTCTTTGACCCGCTTGAAATCCTCCGATGCAGCGGGGGGATGGATGGTTACTCCCAACACTTTGCCGATCGCTCGGGCTGCCACCAACAGCGGCGAATCGTCCGCAAAAAAGTCTGCGGCTGAAGTGCCTAGGGTAGATGCCAGTTCGCCCAAGGCTTCCGTTGTCACCTGATAATTTAGCCGTGCCTGCGCTTGAAGCCGTTGCAACTCTGCCTGCGCCGCTTGCTGCTCTAGGCGATCGATGCCGGAAAGTACATACGTCTGCAACTGCGACAACCCTACCAGCAGCGCATCGAGGTTCTGGATGTCCTCAGTAGACTGCGTTACCAGTTGGACATCATCAAGGGCTTCCATCCACAGTCGATCGCTGAATGGTACTAACCCTGTCGATGGATTCAGCAGCAACTCCTCAGACCCATTCCAGCGCACTGTACCCTGCTGGATTTGCATCCAAACGACAGTACCACCTGTGGGTTGCAACGTTTGCTGTCGGGTCAGTGAAACTCGTGCAGCACCTGCCGCTTTGGTATGAATCCCTGGCACAGGTGACTGAGACGGCGCGGCACCTAATTGGTTCACCCAGTGGTCGATTTGGGCAATCGTCGGTTCATCCTGTCTCACCAGCCGTTGCCTCAATTCGCCTGACTGAACTTGCAGCAATTCCGTCTCTTCGATCGGTACTGCTAAAAGCTGACGTTGATGCGGCTCAGAACTGGGAGTTCTCCCAAATAGCGCCTCTCCAGAACTGGCACTAAACAAATAGTGCCGAGTGCCCTCAAGCCCATCTTGTCCGACCATGACTGCAAATAGGGCAACAGAGCCAGATTGAATCACCCACATTGTTTCTGGCTGATTCAGCAACATCGGCTGATTGCCGCGAAGCTTGCATGCTTGCTCCTGTGCTTTTGTCTCTAGTTGGCTGACCATACTAGTTTCCTCTTCTTAATCATTGGTTTTAGTTATTAGATGATTCACAAACACTCAATGCTGAAAACCTCAAAGTGCTTCCCCTTCCGTGCGAATCAAGCGTGAGTAAACGCCATCAACTTGCCAAAGTGCTTCATGAGTGCCACGTTGCACCACTTTGCCACGCTCAAAGACGATGATTTCATCGCAATCGCGGATGGTGCTTAAGCGATGCGCCACAATCAGGCAGGTGCAGCCGCGTTGCCGCAGATTGCGATCGATGATTTTCTCCGTTTCCGTATCCAACGCGCTTGTCGCTTCATCCATGACTAGAATGGCGGGATTGTTGACCAAGGCTCTGGCAATTTCTAATCGTTGTCGTTGTCCACCGCTCAGGTTAACGGCTCCCTCACTCAACTCGGCATCATAACCGCCTGGTAGCGCCAGAATCACCTCATGAATTGCCGCATCTTGACACGCTTGAATGATGTGTTTCTCTGGTACGGTGGCATCCCACAGCGTCAAATTTTCTCGCACCGTGCCGCCAAACATCGAAATATCTTGCTCCACCAGCGCCACCGAGTTGGTCAAAATCTGGCGCGGAATTTGTGCCCTTGGTTCACCATCAAAGTAAATCTCCCCGGACCAGGGTTCGTACAGTCCACTCACCAGCTTAGCGACGGTAGACTTGCCAGACCCACTGCCACCCACGAGAGCGACTCTCTCTCCCGGTTTCAGCCGCAAGTTCAAGTCTTCAATCAGTAGAGCCGCCAGCCGACTGTAGCCAAAGGTGAGATGACGTAATTCGATCGTGCCTTGGAGCCGGGGATTTTGAGGTTTGAATTCTGCTTGTTGCCCTCTGCCTCCTACTTCCTGCTGCCTGCCTCCTGCTTCCAATTGCGGATCTGTCGGGTTACGCAGCACGTCATCTAATCGCACTAAATTCCCTTCGAGTTCTTGCAACGAACTACCAAAACTAACCAGGTTGTTGACGGGAGCAAGAAAGCTTTGCATCAACCCTTGAAACGCCACCAGCATGCCGATACTGAGGTAGCCATCCATCACCCGTAAACCACCGACTACTAGCAAGAGCATGGCGGAGAGAGCGGAGAGGAGGGTTGGCAGCACGGAAAAGGTCTGGTTGCTTAAGCCCAATTCTTGCTGAGAGTTGATCGCTTTGGTGTAATAGCCTGCCCAGCGAGCAAAGAAATCGGACTCCAGCCCGGAAGCTTTCAGGGTTTCGATACTTTGGAGGGCGGAAATCGATGTGCCAGAGACTTTACCGTGTTCCTGGACCAGGCGCTGGTTGGTGTCGATGCGGCGGCGGGAGAGCGCTTGCAAGGTGAAAATATTGATAGCAGCAAACACGATTCCTGTTGAGGTCAAGACCCAATCGTACTGAAGCATGATTAGGACATAGAACACCACCATGACGACATCGATCGCCGTTGTTGCCAATTTTCCTGAAAGCACCTCTGCCACTTGGTCATTCAACGTGGTGCGGTTGGTGATTTCTCCAGCAAATCGTTGAGCATAAAAGCCCACGGGTAAGCGCAAAATATGCCAAAGAAAGCGACTGGACAGTCCCACAGATAACTTAATTTTCAATCGTCGCAGGTAACGCAACTGAAACAAGGTTAATAACCCCTGGAGAATAGCAGCAACCACCATGCCGATTAACAGGGGACGTAGCCATTGCTGTCGTCCCTGAATCAAAATCTCATCCACAAAGACCTGACTAAAGACTGGCACAACTAGCTCAATGAGAGTCAGCAAAAAGCCTGCCAGCACACAGTAGGCAACTGCCCCTTTAGAACTGCGTAACCGTTCCCATAGGGCTAAAGCCATGCTGGGCTTGCGACCGCCTTTGACAAACTCTGTACTGGGTTCCAGCACCAGCACTACACCTGTGTAGCCTTCATCAAATTCCTGATGAGAGACAGTGCGCGGTCCAGAGGCGGGATCGTTTAAATACACCCGCTGCTTGCCAAAGCCTTCCACCACTAGGAAGTGATTGAAATTCCAAAACACGATGTAGGGCGGGCGAAATTCTCGCAATTGCTCTAATTCTTTCTTGTAACCCTTAGCTTGCAGCCCGTAGGTTTGAGCCGCTTTCAAAATATTGGCAGCTTTACTGCCATCGCGGGAAACGCCGCACTCCTGGCGCAATTCGGGTAGGGGGACAATGCGATTGTAATAGGCCAAAATAATCCCTAAAGAGGCAGCACCACACTCGACAGCTTCCATTTGCAGCAGAGTAGGAGTTTTGACGCGTCGACCCTGGAATAACTGCTGTAAACTTTGCCAGGGCGAGGGGGGGAGGGACAGAGACAGATTAGAAAATACCACTGGTAGACCTCAGAATCGGGAGGACAAAGGTAATGGGAGCGCGTTCTTCCACTGTGACTCGAACGGTGGTCGTGGTTCCCGATGAAATTTTCAGGTTGGGACCTTTCGAGGATGACCACTGATAGCCGCTGGCGGTGGCTGTATCGGGTTTCAACTTAGCGAAGACTTGAATCACCCCGTCTTGCTTGTCCGCTACCAAGCCTTTCATCACTTCTGGATTGCCAACAATGCTGGCAGCCGATTCGGTGGTAATTGGAAAGGTGGAAACGCTGTCAATCGTGCCAACAATGCCGCCAAAGCGTTCGCGTTTGACCGTTTGCGGCGTAATCTGGATCGTCATTCCAGGTTGAACTTTTTTGCCGTCACTGATGCTGAAGTAGGTCATGCCGACCAGGTTGCTGGAGCTAATTTCAGTGTCGATACTGCCAATCCGAGTACTTGGTTCCAACACCTGTCCAGGATGTACGGCAATTTCCAGCATTCGTCCGTTATGTTGACTGATGATTTGGCTGCTGTTGCCCAGTTGCAGTTCCAGTTTGGCAATCTCCCGCTGGACTTCCTGAATTTCTTTGGTGCGCGTGGTGGAAGCTTCCAAGTCTTGCTGTGCCAGCGTCGCCTCGCGGCTATCCAGCTCTTTCAATTTCGCTTCCACATCGACAATCGACGTAAAGTTATCGCGGTTACTCTTTTCCTGCTCAGTTTCTTTAGCAGCGAGTTGTTTGAGTTGGGCTTGAATGTCGGCGATCGCATCCCGGTTTTCCTTATCTTTCACCTGGGCATCCAGCAACACATCGTTGGTGATAATGCGTTCGGCATAGAGTTGCTGCCGTGCCCTTAGCCGCTCTGCTAGGATGGGAGCCATTGCCTCAGTTTGACGTAGCTTTTGTTGCAAACTCCGTCGTTGTTCCTGAATTGAGCCACCGCTAGTGGTTTGCAACAGGGGTGACAGTTCTTGCAATTCCCGCCGCCGCTGCTGGAGATACTGACGTTGCTGCTGCACCGATCGCCGTTCTTCTGTATTCCGCACGCCCTGCAAGGAACCCACCGCCTGATCCTGAAACTGTAGCTCTGTTAATTTGGTGCGCTGTTGTTGCAGTTGCTTTCGCAGTTCCGACTGGTCAATCGCTCCCAGCACGTCGCCCTTCTTCACCACATCGCCCACTTTGACCTTGAGCGATACCAATTGCCCTGCACTTTTGGCTTGCAGCGACACCACTTTACTGGGGTAAACCAATGCGCCTCGACCTTCGATCGTCACTGGAATCCGTCCATACACACTCCACACCAGTGCACTTGCAACTAACGAACCTAAACACGCTAACGGCAACCAACTCTTCGGATTCACCACCTGCATCAGTTGGTCTAACCGCTCCGGTGATGCTAACCGATCCAACGATTCTTTTCGGAATAGCTCCCGCTTTTGAGCCACCATTTCAATCACCTTCAATTACTTACTTTTGTTGAGCCTTTTAGAGAAGTTTTTTCGGGATAATATTCTGCGATCCAATGAGAACCTTCAGCGAATCCTCGGCGATAAAGCAGAAAAACACTCAGCAATAGATGTTTAATCTTGGGTAAGTTTCCATGTAAACCGCTTCGTTATCTCAGGCTACACAGTCGATAATCTAATCGCTGTTGAATTTGCATTTCATATCTCCATAGTTCAAGACGTATTAGTAGAAGGTAGGGTGGGCAGTGCCTACATATTCTTATTTAGGGAATGTTTCAGCTTTTGGTGGTACTGCCCACCCTACAGAAAGTTGGTACTCAACTATCTTGCTCTAAGTCCTCTATGATTCCACCAACCTTCCGAAGTTGGATCAGAAAAAGGAGATGGTTTGAAGGGGCGAATGATCCCGCCACAGACCACATCCAACTCTTCATCTGTGAGAATCTTCTCTTCAGAAATTTATTCGGTTTCTGCTTTTTTTGTAGATGGAAGTGAACGATTCTTTTGCTCTGTTCATCTTTTAACCTCCTTGATTGAGAAAAGTAGTAGGGTGGGCATTGCCCACCCTACTTTCTCTAGCGTTGGGTTTCACTGGCTAATGACTTGACAGTACTGTAGGGTAGGCAATGCTCACAAAGTCTATGCGTGGACGTTTTGGAAAATGTGGGCGGTGCCCACCCTACTTTTGTTCAACCTATCTCTCTTAACATCTTTGTAAAGATTATTGACAGAATCATTCCCTCAGTCCTTCAGCAAATCCCTGCCCAAATTCCACACTCGCAGCTTTCGCTACAACTTTAGCAGCGGTTCTTAGAACAAAAGGAGCCGCGATGCGTGCAGCAGCACCAACAAGAATTAAAGGTGCTATTCCACCACTAACTTGCTCCAGCTCATCATCTGAAAGACCGTCCTCATCCTCTAATAAATGAGAACTAGTAATATTTAGACCTGAAGTATCTGACCGACAATGATTGACACTTTCAAACTCAAAAGACATAATACTTGCTCCTAATTGAATTGTTTGTGTCTGAAAACTGTTGCGATGAGTGGGAGTTAATTACATGGGTTTAAACAATGTAAACACTCCCACTTTGTGAAGATGCCAATTGACCACTCGCTTTTAACACCTTTCGGGAAACTATTTGATAGAATCAGTCGCGTAGTCCTTCACGATATCCCCGGCCCAATTCTCGGCCAACTCGACCAGGAATTTGACTAAGATCAGCGATGCCCTTGCCAACAGCTCGGGCAGCCTGACCAATACCATTACCTATGTCATCAATCAAGCCAGCTCCATTAATAGCTTCAAGCTCTTCAAAACTTAGCTCATCTGAAGCTTGGTCATTTAGCACAACTGACTTTTGTTCTTCAAAATTATCCATTGTTCTTTCTCCTTTTTAGGTGTTTCACAGGTTTTTGAGAGTTTTAAGAGAACTAGTTCTCATCTCTCTTTGCTTCCTGATACTACGAATATAATCGATTAAAATATAGGTCACAATGCACAATATTTAGATGTAGAACTAGTTTTTATATGGATTTATATTTTGATTTGAATGAGTTGAAAATTAAAAGTTTGCAAGCCTGAAAGTAGTTGTTAAGTGAACACTAAAAGACCTCCGAGTTCTTGAAGAACTCGGAGGTCTGAATAGCCAGCTATCCAATCGCTTAAGCCACTTCAGTACCGCCTAAGCGTCTCAGCAGCCAATCAAAGCGAGTGCCCGCGATCGCCATTTGATCCAGCGCACCAAAATTCAATTCATCCTCCGCTTGAATTGCACCGTTAAGCGATGTGACGCAATTGTCCACCGGCTGACCATAGCCCAAGCGATCAAGTAACTCTTGTAGGCGATTAGACAGTAAGTTTGCTAGCATTCGGTAGAAGCGAGAGGCAAAACCAAGATCTTGTTCCAGTTTGATGGCGAGGTGTGATCGAGGAATTGCCAACACTAGCGAATCTTGCAACGCCGTAATTGTGGTAGGGGGTAAGTGAGCATTTAGAAAGAGCGTTTCGCCGATTATTTCACCTTTCGATAAACGGGCGATTTCCTGCCCCGGTTTACTGATATCCAGCACTGAAAATGCTTGCATAAAAGGATTACAAACCTGATCAAAGGTGGAAACTGATAGGGTGCCGCCCAAAAGAATGTACAGAGCATCGATCGGTCTACCTTGCTGAATCAGAACTGAATTTTCTGAAACTTTCTGGCGCTGACCGATCGCCACTAACCAATCAATATCGCTGTCATATAATGCGCCCAGAACCGACAGCACGTCTCGCAAGGGTTGATCTTGGGTGAGCGAATTGCACCCTATGTGGCTCATCAGCGTCTGCAATCGATTTGACAAGAGAATGGCGATCGCTCGGTAAAACCGCGCTGCGAATCCGGCATCTTGCTTCAATTGAGCGACTAATTGAGCCTGAGAAATCGACAACACCAGAGAGGGTTTAAGCGCTTTGACAGTGGTTGTCGTAGTGGTGTGAGTGCCCGTTAACAGACCTTCTCCAACCACTTCACCACTACCCAACCGGGCAATTTCCCATTCCGAAATGCAGTCTTCCTGAGCATAGATGCGATCGAGATGATTTCCGGTAAATTGAGCTGTCACTGTTAGGGAGCCGTCCAACACTAGATGAAAGGTGTCGATCGATCGTCCAGCTTGAGTCAGCACCGTTCCAGCACTAATTTCTTGATAGTGCCCTACTGTGCCTAACCACTGGATGTCACCATCATTTAACTCCCGTAGCACCACATCAGTAACCTGCTGACTCATGTGGTGTTCCTGAGTTGCTTTGACTCTGGCAACCGTTTTGGCAAATACCCGTGCCAGGTAGCCAATGTCGTTTTGCGCCTGAGAAATTTCAGCCAATCCTGGCGGCACAAAGTTCCCACGCTCTACTGCCTTTGCCGCCTTTATTAAAAGTCGCACGGGTCGAACTAACCATCTTGCCAGGAACAAGGAGATAGTTGTGGCGATCGCGCCTAGCATCCAAACAGCAGAGTGACTTTGCTGTAACGGACGGTAGACAGTCAGGAGAAAGATGGGCGCCAGCGCGACCCCCAACAGGGCGGCTGAAAACAGTGTCGTCATTGACCAGGCTGCGGGCTGGAACAATCGATGTAAGATCTTCATAGTCAGGGGGCTTCCTTTAGGGTTATGCGTGTGCAGCACGATCGAGGTCAGATGACTGCATCTTTATCTGTTGAATCTTTCTCCAGGCTTGTGGAGTGGTGCCGTATCGTTGGCGAAACTGACGAAAGAAATATCCGGCTGTTTGATAGCCCGTGATCTCAGCAATCTGGCTGGCTGAATCGGTGGTTTCTCGCAGCAAGCGACAGGCTTCCGTCAGCCGCCGTTCAATAATCCAGCCATGTACAGGTTGTCCGGTCTGGCGACGAACAAGATCCGTGAGATAAGCCGGGGAATAACCAACTGCTTGAGCAACATCATTCAAGCCGATCGACTGGTGATAGTTTGCTTCAATAAATTTGAAAACCTGACCTAGTAATGCTTCAGCGTTTTGTACTACAGCATTTTGCATGGGAACAGTGCTCCTGAAAACGACATTCCAGCACGAGAAGCGATCAGTAGTTCACCTGATCCAACAGTGAGCAATATTGAACTGAACGAAGGAAGTGATTTGCGAATGATTGCTCTTTGAGGCAGTCATCATGTTGCAACTTCTATAAACCTCTCGGCTGCAAACGCGAGAAACTCTGCATACATTACAAAAGTTCATAATTCTCTCTTGTGCAAAACAGTATCTAGCCCAAGGTGTCGTTAAGAAATAACTTCACAGTTTCTGGGTAAAATATTGCTCAACCTTGAGATGAATTTCCAGAACAACGTCCGAACGATTAGTCCATCAATGCTGCTGTCCAATTTGCCAGACATCAGAAGCACATCCGGTGAAAGACTTGCATGCTCAAATGAATCTTTATCTGAGTCGCTTGGATGAACAATAACGTCGCTGGTATGTTGCCCTTTCGATAAATTGAGCGGGTCAAGCAGTTATTTATTCGGGCTAGACACCCGGTGATAGCCTCGATAGGGATTTTTGCATATTTAGTTCGAGAAGTTACTAAGACTAATCGCAGATTAATCTGCAATTAGTCTTAAGGAATGATTTTGTATGGTAGGCACAACACTTATCTTAGTTCTCGTATATTCTTAGGGCTAGGACTGTCATTACTTCAACAACTGCTTTGGAGAGGAAATTCTGAGATGGCTCGAAGCTGGAAGTATTGGAGTTATCAACTCGGTTTAATCGCGTGCTTAAGTGCTGGTGCAACGGTAGTAGAGGCTTCTATTGCAGATCTCTGGTCCAGAAGTTCTGTCCTTGCCCAAGTCACCCCTGATGGCACCCTTAATACCACGGTCAATGCTGCTGGGAACAGATTTACCATTACCAACGGCACTGCCAGAGGCAATAACTTGTTCCACAGTTTTGGTCAGTTTTCCATTCCCAGAGGGGGTTCTGCCACATTCGACCTGCTTAATGCGCCGAATATTACTACGATCTTCAGCCGTGTTACTGGAGGGTCTACTTCCAACATTAATGGGTTGATCCAAACGATTAGTAGTAACAATCGAGCCAGTCTATTTCTGATGAACCCCAGTGGCATTATTTTTGGTCCCAATGCCCGGTTAGATATTCGTGGTTCGTTTATTGCAACGACAGCGAATGGGGTCGAGTTTAGTAACCAAGGCTTCTTTAGTCTTGCTTCCAACCCCGATGATCTGCCGCTACTGACAGTGAATCCTTCTGCGCTTTTGTTCAATCAAATTGCGGCTCAACCCATCATTAATCGATCGACAGCAAACTCTACAGGACTAACCGTGGACAGGGGACAAAGCCTGCTACTAGTGGGTGGTGATGTGAGGTTAGACAAAGGGCGGTTGACAGCTCCAGAGGGACGGGTTGAGTTAGGCGGTGTGGCAGGTGTTGGTACCGTTGGACTGAGTGTTAATGGTAGTGACTTGCGTCTGAGTTTTGCCGATAGTGCTGCACGAGCAGATATATCGCTCATCAACGGAGCTGTCGTTAATGCTAATGGCACTCGCGGCGGCAGTATTCAGGTGCATGGTAGAGCTGTGACGCTCAGTGAAGGGGCCTGGATGACGAATAGTACCTTAGGGGCGGGAACAGGAGGAGATTTGAGTGTGAACGCCACTGAATCGGTACAACTAAGCGGCACTACTGCCAGTGGGCCCGGTGGCTTATTCACTCAGACGTTTGGAACTGGAGATGCTGGAGATTTAACCATTCAAACTAGGCAGTTGATGATTCGAGATGGTGCACAAGTATCTGCCGGTACTTTTGGTGATGGAGCCGGAGGAAACTTAAGCGTTTTTGCCGTGGAGTCTGTAGCAGTGAGTGGTTTCTCAGCAGATGGTTTTCCCAGTGGATTGTTTACCGAGACCGTCCGTGGAACTGGAGATGCCGGGGACTTAACCATTCAAACCAGACAGTTGCGACTCCAAGGTGGAGCACTTATCTCTGCCGGTAGCCCTGGTGATGGAGTTGGAGGGAACTTGAGCATCCTTGCCACAGAGCTTGTAGAAGTGAGTGAATTCTTCTCGAATGGTCAATTTTTCTTTCCTAGTGGATTGTATACCAGTGCCGTTGGGGAAATTGGAGATGCTGGGGATTTAACCATTCAAACTGAAACTTTGATTATTCGAAATGGTGCAGAGGTCTCTGCAGGCACTCGCGGTGGAGGGAAAGGGGGAAGGTTGACAGTGGAGGCTTTGGGTGCGGTACAGATAATTGGTGCTTCACCCACCGGCCGATTTCCCAGCAACTTGTCCACCGAAGCTGAGGGGGGAACTGGAAGTGCTGGAGATTTAACCATTCGAACTGGACAGTTGGTTGTCCGAGATGGTGCCGAGATCTCAGCTAGCACTCGTGGTGAAGGGAAAGGGGGAAATTTAACAATCGACACTGGAAAATTGCTTCTACAGAATGGATCACGGATTGCAGCCGCTACCTTTGGTACAGGAGATGGAGGCAGATTGACTGTGGAGGCTGCAGATTCGGTACAACTGGTGGGTGTTTCAGCCAACAATCAGCGCTCTAACCAGTTAACTACTCAAACTTCGGGAACGGGAACTGCAGGAGACCTAACGCTCAATACCAAATACCTTATGCTTCAGGATGGCTCACAGATTGCAGCCGGTACCACTGGAGTAGGAGAGGGTGGAAACTTGACTGTGATGGCTTCAGATTCGGTACACCTCAGTGGTACGAGAGGTCGGTTTCCGACTGGTTTGATTGTTAACACCCAAGGAACTGGAGATGCAGGAGACCTATCAATTACGACTAAAGATTTGCTGTTGCAGAATGGGGCACAGGTTTCAGCAAGTACTCTTAGTGCAGGAGATGGAGGCAGATTGAGGGTGAGCGCTTCAGATTCAGTGCAGGTAATTGGTACTTCAGTCGAGAGAGGATTTCCTAGTGGATTGTTTGCTAATACTGAGGGGGATGGAGATGCGGGAGAGTTGACGATTCAAACTAGGCGATTGTCTATCCAAGATGGAGCAGAGGTAGGTACTAGCACTTTTGGTAACAGCGAGGGGGCTGGGGGGGACTTGAGCATAACCGCTTCAGAATCTGTAGAGGTGAGCGGTACTTCAGCGCTAGGTAAGGTGAGTGGTTTGTTTAGCCAGGCTCAAGGAATAGGAGATGCTGGGAACCTAAGAATTGAAACCGGACAGTTGAGTGTCCAGAATAGTGCACGAGTAAGTGTAAGCGGCGAAGGAACAGGGAATGCAGGCAACTTAACTGTCGGGGCTGGCTCTATTTTGCTAGACAATCAAGGTCAGCTACGAGCTACGACTGCATTTGGTGAGGGTGGTAATATTTATTTGCAGGCACAGGATTTAGTCTTGATGCGCCGCAACAGCTTGATCTCCGCTGAAGCGCGTAACAATGGCAATGGTGGCAATATTACAATCGATGCTTCATTCATCGTTGCTGTTCCAAATGAAAACAGCGACATCATTGCTAATGCCTTTCGTGGTCGGGGAGGAAATATCAACATCACGACCCAAGGAATCTACGGCTTGAAGTTTCGGGAACGCCTGAGTCCCTTAAGTGACATTAACGCCAGTTCTGAATTTGGAGTAGCCGGGGTCGTGGAAATCAATACGCTAGAGGTTGACCCCAACCGTGGCTTAGTTGCCTTACCCGTAGAACCAACCACCCCACAAGTGGCAGAAGGCTGTCAGACTGGTAGTCGATCGACCAGCCGGTTTGTTGTCACTGGGCGAGGGGGTTTACCACCCAATCCAGGTGAAGCACTCAGTAGTGATGCTGTGGATGTGGGGTTGGTGACGCTTAATTCAAGAGCAGAGGAGCGATCAAGTCCTGCTCCCTCCCTATCTTCCACTCGAACGAACCCCGAAAAGATTGTAGAAGCGCAGGGATGGATTGTTGATCAGAGCGGCGATGTGATGCTCATAGCCCAAGCGCCCGCTGCTACACCCCATCGTTCCAGCCAGTTATTTGCAAACTGCCAAGCATCTCGATCGAATGCTGGGGACTGAATAGCAAGAAAACGGTTTGGCTTCTGCACAACTTGATTACTGGTGAAAAATTTCAATTAGATTTGGGTCCCTACCTGAATTGGCAACACGGCTGCACAACCAGCAGACTTAACGTGGGACTAATAAAGTTGGGACGATTTTGCCTACCACCCTACATTTCTTTGCTCCACAACTCACTCGGCAACTCCAAAAACTGTGTTGTTTTGTGAACATCGCAGAGTTTTCGAGTGCTTCAGTCTGAGAAGAAGCAACGGGAGTCACTTATTCTAAGTGACTGCCAGCTACCATTTATCAACTGCTGCCACTGGAGAGGCTGTTTCAACATGACTCAAAGCCAGAGACATTGGGGTTGGACCTTAAGCTTGGCGATCGCTGGAGCGTTAGCACAATTCTCTTCAGGAATCTTTTCTTCTACAAATTATGCCTGGGCTCAGCCTGTACCCGATAACACGTTGGGGAGTGAAAGCTCAGTTATTACACCGAATGTTGTGAATGGTCTTCCCAGTGACCAAATCGATGGCGGAGCCATGCGCGGCAGTAATCTGTTTCATAGTTTTCGTGAATTTAGTATCAACGAGAACCGAGGCGCTTATTTCACCAATCCTGCTGGCATTGAGAATATTCTGAGCCGAGTCACTAGTAATAGCCGCTCTGACATATTAGGCAGGCTGGGTGTGCTGGGCAATGCCAACCTGTTTTTGATCAATCCCAATGGGATTGTCTTTGGACCGAATGCTCGTTTAGATGTGAATGGTTCATTTGTTGCCAGTACCGCGAATCGTTTCACCTTTCCCAACGGTAGTGAGTTTAGCGCTACGAATCCGCAAGCGGCTCCACTGCTAACAGTAAACGTGACACCTGGATTGCAGTATGGCTCCACTGCGGCGACGATCGCCAATCGCGCCAATCTGTCGGTGGGGCAAGACCTGACCTTGGCAGCAGGCAATCTGGATGTGCAGGGGACATTACAGGCTGGCAGAAACTTGACGTTGCAAGCTCAGGACACGGTGCAGGTACGGGATACTGCAACCAATCCTTTGATTGCGGTGGCGGGTGGCAGATTACAGGTACAGGGTAGCAACGTTGATATTTTTGCCCTAAACCATCCCAATAGCGGCTTCTGGTCAGGGGGAGATTTGGTGTTGCGATCGAGCAATGCGGCGATCGGAGATGCCCATTTTCATGCGGGGGGTAATTTTCGGGTAGAGCAATTGGATGGCAGTCCTGGTAGTCTACTTAGTCCGAATGACCCAATTATTTTTACCAATGGTGATGTAACGCTGGGCGACTACATCGGGGCATCGCTGCATATTTTGGCAGGGGGGAGTGTCACGCTGGGCACTGCCACGATTACTGGGACAGGGGATACTGCCACGACGATTAATCCCAACAATACGAAGCTGTTTAATGGCAGCAAGAGCTATGCTGACTTGGCAAGGTTTAACCTGACGGAGTATCGAGCCACCTTAAATAGTGATGGCACGGTCAGGAGTGTTGATTCGGTGCTGGTGCCGATCACGATCGATGGGAGCCAGCAGCCTACGGTGGACATTCGAGCGGGAGTAGATTGGGCGCAGTTGGGCGGCTTACCCACTGGTCCTAGCTTGGCAGGCACGGTCACGCCTGTTCCTAACCTCACGAGTACAGCGGTAAGAGCGGATATAACCTTGAATGGCAAAGTGCTTAATTCTTCTCGCTTCTCGCAAGGCATTCGGATTGAGCAACCCGGGGGACTGGTGTTATTGACCAATCAATTCAGTCCCAACAACTTGCCGGGGACGATAACCATTCGGGGGAATGTGGATACCAGTACAAGGGTTCCTGAAAGAAATGGAGGCGACATTCGGGTGTATGGACGGGGAGATATTACGATCGCCCCTCCCGTCCCATCCAGTTCTATTCTTCTGAACTCGTCCTCGGACTCAACCTCGGGCACTGCGGGGAACGGGGGAGCCATCTCCTTCGCCACCAACTCCGGTACTATCTCCCTAACAAACTCGGACTCGTTCTCGTCCTCGTCCTCACCCTCGTCCTCGGACTCAACCTCGGGCACTGCGGGGAACGGGGGAGCCATTTCCTTCGCCACCAACTCCGGTACTATCTCCCTAACAAACTCGGACTCGTTCTCGTCCTCGTCCTCACCCTCGTCCTCGTTCTCGACTTCGGACACTGCGGGGAACGGGGGAGCCATCTCCTTCGCCACCAACTCCGGCAATATCTTCCTAACAAACTCGGACTCGTTCTCGCGCTCGCGCTCGACCTCGGGCACTGCGGGGAACGGGGGAGCCATTTCCTTCGCCACCAACTCCGGTACTATCTCCCTAACAGGCTCGCGCTCGAACTCGTCCTCGGACTCGTCTTCGGGCACTGCGGGGAATGGGGGAGCCATTTCGTTCACCACCCACTCCGGCAATATCTTCCTAACCAATTCGTTCTCGACCTCATCCTCGACCTCGACCTCGACCTCGACCTCATCCTTGTCCTTGTCTTCGGGCACTGCGGGGAATGGGGGAGCCATTTCGTTCACCACCCACTCCAGCAATATCTCCCTAACCAATTCGTTCTCGTTCTCGACCTCGGACTCGTCTTCGGGCGATACGGGGAGCGGGGGAGCCATTTCGTTCTCTACCAACCTCGGCACTATCTCCCTAACAGGCTCGTTCTCGTTCTCGACCTCATCCTCGACCTCGGGCACTGCGGGGAACGGGGGAGCCATTTCGTTCTCTACTAACCTCGGCACTATCTCCCTAACCAACTCGTTCTCAAACTCGAACTCGTCCTCGTTCTCGGGCACTGCGGGGAGTGGGGGAGCCATTTCCTTCGCCACCCACTCCGGCAATATCTTCTTAATCAACTCGACCTCAAACTCGTTCTCGCGCTCGTCCTCGTCTTCGGGCACTGCGGGAAACGGGGGAGCTATTTCGTTCTCTACCAACCTCGGCAATATCTCCCTCTTAAATTCGGATTCGAACTCATACTCGACCTCGTCTTCGGGCACTGCGAGAAATGGGGGAGCCATTTTGTTCTCTACCAACCTCGGCAATATCTCCCTCTCCGGCTCGGACTTGAACTCGACCTCGACCTCGACCTCAGGCACTGCGGGGAACGGAGGAGCTATTCGTTTAAGCGCTAGGAGTGGAACGGTTTCTGGTAGAGATTCCGTTCTAAATTCGTTTGCTGTTTCTCAGCAGGGAGGTTCAGGGAATGGCGGTAAGGTGACTCTGGAAGCGGGCAGCGAAGTGTCTGGGTTGACAGTCAATACCGTTGCCTCTAGTGATCTCGCTGGAGATGTAGAGGTAACCGGGTTTGACAATCTCCAGGTTGCCAATACTCGCATCCTAACAGCTCAACAAGTAGAAGTATGTCTTTTCGATTCTTGTCCCCCTAATCGACCTCTCCGAATCAATTTAGGTGACAGAGGACAGGCAGGCAATGTGAAAGTCAGTAGCATAGGCAATCTCACGTTTAGCAATAGCGCGATCGAAAGTGATACTCGTGGCGGTAATCCTGCAGGCAATATCACCTTTCAAGCTAATGGAGGCATCGAGATCACCAATCGTAGTACCATCTCTGCCAGAACCAGTAGCGGCGGGCAGGCAGGCAGTATCCGCTTCGATGCTCCCACTCTAGTCGTGGCTGGCAATGCTCAAGTCTTAGCCGAAACCTCCAGCAGTGGGGCTGGCGGCAGCATTTTTGTCACTGCACCAACGGCTGTAGACCTGAGGCGAGTCAACGATTTCTCCCCCGTGCTCTCAGTACAAACCAGTGGAGCGGGCCGATCAGGAGACATTGTTGTGAACACTCAAAATCTGACGCTTTCGGATCAAGCCCGCATTACCGCCACCGCTACTGCCACCGCTACCAATTTGGATGGCGGTGGTAGCATTACCCTCAACGCTTCCACCATGAATCTAGCAGGGATTGTGGGCGTCTTTGCTGAAACCCAAGGGCAAGCACCGGCAGGGACACTCAGGCTCAATCCTTACAACAATCAACCGGATTTGAACGTCACTCTGGCTCCCAGTTCTCAGATCTCGGCTTCCACCTCTGGTAGTGGCAATGGTGGTGATTTGATTATTCAAGCTCCCCGTTCGATCGCCCTCAGTGGTCCCGGCAAGCTGGCTGTAGAGGCTACCAGCAGCGGTAATGCTGGGAATATTGAGATTTCGACTGGAAACTTGACTCTCACTAATGGCGTTGAAGTCTCTGCCTCTTCCTCTGCTAGTGGTAAGGCAGGTAACGTGAACATCACAGCCAACAACTTTGACCTTAGCCAGGGAGCCAAAGTGACTTCCATTACCGCTGGCAGTGGGGCGGCAGGCAATATTGTTGTGAATACCAATAATCAGCTATTGCTCACCGGCAATGGCACAGGCTTGTTTGCCAGCACTACACCCAACTCTACAGGTGCGGGTGGCAGCATTTTTGTTGACCCAATTCGGGTCAGCGTTCTAGATAGTGCCAGGATAGCTGTGGATAGCCAAGGGCAAGGCAATGCCGGAATTTTGAGTCTGCAAGCTGGAACACTGTTGCTCGATCGCGGCACGCTCCTCGCGTCTACTGCCAGTGGCGAAGGCGGCAATATTGATCTAACGGTGAACGATCTAATCCTGTTACGCAACAGAAGCCTGATCTCAGCTCAGGCGGGTGGTACAGGCAAGGGCGGCAATATTGCGATCGACAGCTCCGCTGGTTTTATCGTTGCCGCTCCCGATCAAGATAGTGACATTATTGCCAATGCCTTCCAAGGACAGGGAGGCGGAATTCAGATCAAAGCTCAAGGCATCTTTGGGCTAGAGGAGCGCAGAGCCATTCGGGGCAATGGCACCAATGACATTGATGCCAGCTCCGAGTTTGGCATAGACGGGGTTGTGGAAAATAACACACCCGATGTTGACCCCAACCGAGGATTAGTTGTTTTGCCAACCGAGCCAGTTGAAACAGAAGTCGCCCAAGGCTGTCAAACAACTGGCAATCAAGCAGCGAGCAGATTCGTCATCACCGGTCGGGGTGGGCTGCCCCCAAATCCCAGTGAAGCGTTAAGCGGGGATGCTGTTGCCATGGATTTAGTGACACTGAGTCCAAACGTAGCCAATCGTTCTAATCCAACCGTTTCTACACCGTCAACTCGACCGGCTCCTCAAGAGATTGTGGAAGCTCAAGGTTGGATCATCAATAGCAATAGAGACGTTATCCTTGTTGCTCAAGCACCCGCTACTACACCTGATCGCCCTCAGCCAACGGCGGTTAATTGCAGCAAATCGCAGCTAAACCTTGAGAGGTAAGATGGCAAGACGACGGTTTGTTACTCCCGCTAAAGTGCGGTGTCGATCGCAGCGTGTGTTCTCCATAGCATTGCTTCGCGTCGGCAGAATGCTGATTTGTTTGGCGTTGTTTCTGGGGACAGCGCTATTGCCACCCACGTTTGCTCATGCGATCACCCATCCTTCGATCGCACAACACTTACCTGACGCTCAGAGCTTAGAGCAGCAAGGGAGACAGCTTTATGAGACAGAGCGCTTCTCTGAAGCAGTGAAAATTTGGCAACAAGCGATTGCTGCTCTTCAATCCAATGGAGACACGCTACAGCAAGCCATGGCCTTGAGTAATCTCTCTCTGGCTTACCAGCAGCTCGGTCAGTGGAAAGAAGCGGAGCAGACCGTGAGCGAGAGTTTGAATCTACTGCAATCTAACCAAAGTCAAAACTCCGATCGCCTGCAGATTCTGGCGCAGGCGCTAGACGTGCAAGGGCGGCTTCAATTAAGCCAGGGAAAAGCTGAACCAGCGCTGACAACCTGGCGACAATCTGCTGAGATTTACACAACGTTAGGTGACAATACTAAATTCATTCGCAATCAGATTAATCAAGCACAAGCCTTACAAGCTCTAGGACTGTACCGTGAGGCAGAGAAAGTACTCGATCAAGCAAAGCAAGCCCTGCAAAAGGAACCGGATAGCTCTCTTAAAGCGACAGGGTTACGTAGTTTAGGCAACGTTTTACGAGTGACGGGTGATTTGGAAGCGTCTCAACAATTGCTGCAACAGAGCTTGGCGATCGCGCAAAAATTATCAGACCCTCAAGCTGTCAGTGATGCGCTGCTCAGCTTGGGTAACGCTGCTCGTACTCAATCTCGTAATCAGCAGAATGTTTCATCTGCTCTAACGTTTTATCAGCAGGCTGCAGCAACCTCTACTTCAGCAATTACCCGCATTCAGGCTCAGCTAAATCAACTGAGTCTGCTAATAGAAAATAATCAACGAAAAGAAGCTCAAGCACTGGTTCCTCAAATTCAAACTCAAATTGAGCGGTTACCAGCGAATCGGTCTACAATTTATGCTCGAATCAATTTCTCTGAGAGCTTGATAAAGTTAAGCAGCCGAACAAACCCGAATTCTGAACAAATTGCTCAGCTGCTTGCTACAACGGTTCAGCAAGCGAGTGCCTTAGCAGATCCACGAGCAGAATCTTACGCGCTTGGCACATTGGGCAAGCTGTATGAACGAAACAAGCAGTTATCAGATGCTCAAGCGTTGACTCATCGAGCCTTAGTGATTGCTCAAGCAATTAATATGCCTGACGTGGCTTACCGATGGCAGTGGCAATTGGGGCGATTGCTGAGGGACCAAGGGCAAATTGAAGCGGCGATCGCGTCCTATGCTGTCGCTGTTCAATCGCTTCAGTCGCTGCGCTATGACTTAATTGCTGCTAAATCAGATGTGCAATTTTCATTTCGAGAGCAGATAGAACCTGTTTATCGAGAGTATGTTGAGTTGCTATTGCACTCGCCTAGCGGCTCAGAGAAAGCGTCTCAGTCTTTAGCTAGCAACAAGGCGGCTATCAGCCAGAAAAAGCTTCAGAAAGCCCGTGAGGTAATTGAATCCCTGCAGCTTGCAGAACTCGACAATTTCTTCCGGGAAGCGTGTTTAGTTGCCAAGCGTCAGATTGATCAAGTGATCGATCAGGAAGCTCAAGCAGGAGCAGCCATCTATCCAATCATTTTGACAGATCGATTAGAAGTAATCCTCAAACTACCTCAGCAGCAGGAACTACTCCATTACACAGCCCGTGTTTCTCAACGGGAAGTTGAAACCACGATCAATCAACTGCGACAGGACTTAAGAAAGCCTCACACCTTACAGTCAGTTCAAGCTTCGTCTGAACAGCTTTATAACTGGCTGATTCGACCGATCGCAAAGACTCTAGCCACAAGTCAAGTCAAAACTCTGGTGTTCATCTTAGATGGAGACTTGAGAAACATTCCGATGGCAGTCCTGTACGATGGCAATCAGTATCTTGTTGAGAAATATAGCCTCGCCTTGGCTCCAGGACTGCAGCTAGTTGACCCTAAGCCACTGAAACAATTACAGTTAAGAGCTTTGGTGGCTGGAGTCAGTGAGCGTCGTTCACCTGGATTTTCGGAACTACCGAATGTGCCCAGTGAGTTGCAGCAGATTAAATCGGCGGTGCCCAGTCAAGTGCTGCTCAACCAGCAGTTTACGAGCCAAATGCTGCAGAAACAGATGAACTCGCAGCCCTTCCTGGTGGTTCATTTAGCAACTCATGGCCAATTTAGTTCTAATGCTGATCAAACATTTGTTCTCGCTTGGGATAAGCCTATTAACGTCAACGAGTTAAGTAATCTTCTGCGAGGCAGAGACGAAACTAGACCGGAAGCGATCGAGCTGCTGGTTCTGAGTGCGTGTCAAACGGCTGTTGGCGATAAACGAGCTGCATTGGGAATTGCCGGAGTTGCTGTTAGAGCTGGGGCACGCAGCACACTCGCGTCTCTTTGGAATGTGAATGATGAATCCACTGCCCTATTAATGAGTCAATTCTATAAAGCATTAGCAGAGAAACAAATTACGAAAGCTGAGGCGCTTCGTCAAGCACAGTTAGCGTTACTCAAGAATCCTAAGTTTCAACGCCCAATGTTCTGGGCACCGTACATTCTGGTTGGCAATTGGTTGTAGAAGCTTCATTTGAATAGGACTGAAGCACTATCTTGCCTATTTCTTCTCTAGAGTTGTGTGACTAACAATCGGTTCTTGAGCAAACTCACTCAAGCCGACAGTTCTCAACAAAGTAGCCCAATTCGGGTCATTTAGACTTTTACGATGCAGCTCAGCAGCGATCGTTAATGAATCATACCAGATACCGTTAGCGGCATAAAGGCGAACTTTCTGTTGTAAACTTGCTTGCTCTAACTGATTCTGCAGGCTCGGATTTAGCTGTAACCGTTCTATATCCCCTTCCACAAAGCGAAATAACTCATTGTCCTTCTGGCAGTAGACATTGAAGTACCAACGGTAACGCTTACCAATTTCCAAGGATGTAGCGGTCGGGGATAGGGTAAGACCGATAATTCCTGGTATTTGATTCAACGCAACCGAATAAACCGATAATTTTCCCGCCTCATCCTCTAACACAAATTCTCCATAGGTCGAAGGAGATAAATAGGGAACATAGAACCAAAATGTCGGACGAGCTGCCGTTGTCAATCCCAAAACTACTTCTGAATCTACTCCTGAATTTACATCTACCGACTTATAAACTGGAGCTAAGGCATTAAACAGCCTCTGTTGGGATGATGCAACTGGTTTCCCTGCCATCTCACAACCACGAGTGCCAGCCTCCGATCTACGACCAGGTGCGCCAGTACCGGGTGGTAAGGGTGGTGCAGCGAAGATTGGTTCATTCAATGGTTTACTTGAGGCTACGGGCAGGCTTTGCTCAATTAAGGAAGCAGTTTCTTTTGCATTAACCTGTGTGTTACCAGTTACAACTAAGCTAATTGCAAAAGCGAGTTTAGTGATTTGAAAATGCAACTTCATACCAAACTCCATCTGTTCTTAAGTTAATCTTGTTTCGAAGTTAACGAGTGCTTCTGTTTCTTTAAAGAAATATAGACCGCTACACCTCCATAAGTCACAAAAAATGCTAAAACTGACGGAACCAAAGGAACCCAGTTCCCCTGAATTAGAAGAATAAAGCAAAGAATGTGTAAGATTCCAAATGTAGCCCCAGCCAGGATTACTTGTTGGATCAACGATCGTAACCTCCACGCCAACACCCCCCCCGCGATAGACCAGCTCCAAACCCAAAGAGCATCCCCCCAAAACGTCCAAACTTTTAATAAGGGGCGACCATCCTTTACTGCACTCAAAATTTGGCTCAACATCTGTGCCTGCACAATTACGCCTGGCATCTCTTGATAGAATCCGTGACTAGCACTGTAGGGAGTCGGAATATAGTCATGGGCGCTTTGTGCGGTCACTCCAATGAGAACGATACGGTCCTTGATTTGATGCGGCTTTAACTTGCCGGTTAAAACCTCGTTCAGTGTTACGGTTGGAGCAATTTCATTTGCTGAGCGATAGGAGCGGTAATTGAGTAATATCTGGTAGCCCCACGCATCTACTTGCTGATAACCACCCTGATGAGGGCCCAAGCGATCAAAAATAACCTGCCCTAATTGTAAATTGCCATCTGAGTTATACCGAGCAGAAAGGCCTTCGAACTCTAGATAATGGAAAGCAAGCTGGGCACTAAGCGCGTAAGGGGCTGCGCAGGGAGAATTCGGATCTGGGTTCATGCCAAGTAGGTGACGCCGCAAGACACCATCTGCATCTTTCACAACATCACTAAAGCCTTGGCGTTCTGGCGGTACTTCAGGCGGAGGGGCAATTCCAGGGTGTTTATTCTCCACATCACTGACTTTGCAAATGGCGAAAAAGCGATCGTTCTGTCGCACACGAGTTGCTAACTTCGGCAAAGCTTGATTAACGGGCATATTACGGTAAATATCCAATCCGATCGCTCTCGGTTGATGGGGTTCTAGCTTTTCTAAGAGCCGACTTAAAGCTAGATCTGACAATGAGCCTTTGCGTTGCTGCTGCTCCGACAATTGGAAGTCTTCTTCAGCGATCGTGACGATGAGGAGTCGCTGGTCTTGGGGTTCGGCGGGTCGCGATCGCATCAAATGGTCAAAGGCTTGCAATTCCCATGCCTGCAACCAACCTAGCCAACGCACTCCCATGACTAAAGCCGTGACAGCTACACTGCTCAGTAAAATGTTTGAGATTCGAGATTCGAGCTTTCTCCTGATCCCCTCCCGTGCTTCGCTTGCTCCCCTGCTCTCCTGCTCTCCTACCCGTCCACACCACTCTCGCCAAGTTGTTGGTGCTACAGCCGGGTTTTGGTAGATAACGGGTAGCCAGCTTGCACAGGGAAACTCATCTTCTAGCCCCTGAAGCCGTTCCCGCGCCTCCCGGACTGCGGCATATAGCGATCGTCCGCCTGTAAATGCACTGAGGAAGTGCTTGAGAAAGGTATGAGCGACAAGATCTGGCACTGGTTCCCGCATCACAATTACTTGCGGAATATTTAGATCTGCTAGCTGCTGTGCCAAACTCAACCCATCACAAGAGTTGAATACTGCCAACTTCAAACCTTGAGCAATTGCCTGTCTCAATGCATAGCGCAACTGCTCTAGCGTCAGGCTATCGGTTGGATTAATTTGAATCACTCCCTGCTCTTTGCTAGAACTGTGTCCGGCAAAAAACAGCATGTCCCACCGTTGCCACAGCCGAGCATTCAACTGTTCTCGACGCGGCTCCACCAAAAACTCAATCTCTGCTTGGCTAGAAACTCGTTCAAGAAACGCCCGATCTTGATTGAGATCGATGCCTCGACTGTTGCCTAAAATTGCCAAAATCTGAGCCTTGCTGGTGGACTGGGTAGGCACCTGATCCGCTCTCTGATACTCCGGAGTGCTCAGGGCAGCTTCCGCGTTAGGATAATGGTCAAAAAAGTTCCACAGATGCCAGGGTAGCTTTTGCAGCAGGCGATCGTTTGTTTCAATCAACAATCGAATTTCATCGGTCGCATTGAGTCGCGTTCGGAGTGGTTGGTCAATGCTGCGAAAGGATTCTGAGTTTAGCCAAGTATTGATCTGGTCAGTCAACCGCTGACACAACTTGCCAAACTCGATCTCAGAAACATTTGTTACATCAGCCACTTCAATTTCAATCCGAGGGTGCCAATCTAATCGATCATGCAGTGCTTCATAGACCAACTGCCAAGAGCGGTAGAGCTCAGGAATTTCAGGAGCAGCAGGTAAGCTGCCAACAAATTTACTCGGATGAGGATCATCGGCTTCCCATAGATGAATCGTTACAGCCGGAAAACCGCTGTACAAATCTCCCATACCCAAATTTAAAACAACTCGCTGGCTCATCGCTATCTCAACTCTGCTCGTTAGATGACGAAAGACTCAGTAATACTGACTTTCTCACCTAAAGCAATCTGAATATCAAAGCGTTCTCCTGAACGGCCTCGGAACCGCTTTAGTTTAATAAAATTGTCTTGTTGGCGCGATCGCACCTCCTGGAGTGCTTCTCCTGCGTCTGTCAGCAACCTTAGCGTAAAATCAACGGGTAAATATTGCTCTCCAGCAACCGGATGCACTTGCACACTAATTCCCAATTGCTGCTCTGCTTCAGGAGTTACGGCTACCAATAGCACAACGGATTGCTCGTCGAGTTGCAGCATTAAATCTAGCAGCTTAGCCCGCCTAACGGTCGCCTCACTCACCAAGGCATCAGTTCTGAAGCTGAGTGCCATCGGCTGCGCAGTGCCAATTAAGACATCGAGCGATCGCCAGCTTGTCTCAAACAGCCCTTGCAGCCAGTGGCTGAGAGTTGCTGGTTGATTGGCTAACTTTAGTTGTCGTAAGTGCTCTAGAAGCTGATCGAGCGATCGTAATTTCTGGATGGGAACGGCCCCATCCCCTGGTGATGGGATAAAACCCAGTAATTTTGCATTCTTCAGCGACGGCTCCAGCTGTACAGCTACGTAGCCAATTCGGTCTGACCAAACGTCTGGCGGAATTTGGATAGTCTGTGCTTCTGGCAAAACGGGACAGCACTCTAACCGTCCCATCCCTGGTAGGTTGAGATCTGCTACATCCATCATGGCTTGCATAATTGAATTGTAGCTGTGGCTGGTTTCGCGATCGCTCTCAATACCCATGCATTCCAGGTAGAACTGCACAGCAGACACAGCCAATGTATTCAAGTAAACTCGTTTTGCAATGTGAGGATTCGCATGTTGGTTGTAAAATCGTTGCGCTAAACGATGTACGGGTGCTCCTAGTGGGGCAATAAATATCGAAGATTGATCTAAATTCATCCTTGCTGACCTCCTATTTAACTTGCCTGACAATATGCCTTCATGTATTGGGAAAACTTGGCTAAACATCGACTATAAAAGCTGCTCACTGTTCCAACTCTCACGTCAAATTCTGCCGAAATCTCCTGCCAGGACATGCCTGCTAGCCGCCTAAGCGCCACTGTCTGAAAGTTGACCGATGAGCGTCCTTCAAGGCACTCACGCTTGAAAAGACCGGCTGGATCAGTCTCAAGACACTCTCTCAAAAGTTCAGTTAATGCTGGCGGTTCGTTTGCCGATGCTAGCTCGTCAAGGTTGTCTAAAGTGACACGTTGCACACTAGGCTGTCCTAAAACTTTGGGAACTGCTTCCCGAAAAAATCGACGATCCAGCAGAACATTGACCCATGCCATGACCGAAGCTCGTTCTGGATCATATTTATCAATGCTTCGGCATACATAGAGCATCAGATCTTGCATGGCCTCATCATAAATTTCCTCATAGCGTCCTGAAAACAACCCTCGCTGGGGGTGACAAAGCCTGCCGGATGACAAAATTCCATTCACTAGTTGCCTCAAAGCAATCTGTCGCCCATCACTTAGGGCTGGAGACTGCTGGGCTGAGATAGCTAGCTGCTTTAGTTGCTCATCCAAGTTAGTCATTTGATGCATCAAGCATGGCTGAACTCATTTGTGACTGAGAAAACAATTACACTGCAGAACCTTCTACCCCTTCTCAACCAAAAATAGGAGTTTCTCTGCAAAGTTTTGCTTTTGTTACAAAAGTTTTGGCACTGGTCTGCTATTTAGATAGTGTATGGAACCCATTTGAGTCTTACAGCGGTTGTTGATTGAGTAAGCCACAATTTGATAGCTTAAGAGAGTCTTGCAAGATCAGGAAAGCGCTATCCATGCCTGCCCCTCTGTCGGTTGATTTACAGCAAAGAAGGATCGCTGCGTACGAGGCAAAAGAAGGAGCACAACGACAACTGGCAAAGCGCTTCAAGGTCAGCCTATCGTTTATCCGAGCTTTGCTGCGGCACTATCGAGAAACAGGCAGTGTGCAACCGAAACCGCACGGGGGAGAGACCGTTGCCAAGTTAGGGAAGGAGCAGTTGCCCATCATCGCAGCCTTAGTCACGGCGCAACCAGATGCCCTCCTCAAAGAGTTGTGCGCACGCTTTGCAGCGCAAACGGGGGTAGCGGTCAGCGTCTCGACCATGCAACAAGCGGTGTGCAAGCTCAAGCTCAGCGTCAAAAAAAACACTAATTGCGGCTGAACAAGACACGCAACGGGTCAAGGCCCTGCGGTTTGCTTATCGCTTGTGGAGTTTCACCATCGGCCCTCGGAACTTAGTCTTCCTTGATGAAACAGGCATTCATCTAGCCATGACACGCTTGTACGGTCGTGCTCCCATTGGCGAGCGTTTGTATGACAGTGAGGTTCCTGGTGATGGGGGACGGAACATCTCGTTGATTGGTGGCATGAGTATCGATGGGTTGATTGCTGCCATGAGCATCGTCGGCAGTGTCAATACCGACGTGTTTTTGTTCTACAGTCAGGAGATCTTGATTCCTCAATTATGGACCGGAGCCATCATTGTGATGGATCACTTACCCGTTCATCATGCCTCGGTCATTCGAGAGGCAATCGAAGCGGTCGGAGCAAAAGTGGTGTTTTTGCCACCTTACTCCCTCGACCTTTGACCCATTGAGTTATGTTGGTCCAAACTCAAGCAACTGTTGCGCTCCGCTAAAGCTCGAACGACAGAAGCACTTGACCAAGCGTTAACCCAGATTATCAATGAGTGCATTGCCGATGATGATGCCCTTGGCTGGTTCGCTCACTGTAACTTATGCATCTGATAACCGCTGTAATTGTTGCCAGTTCTCTAGTTAACTAATTCATTCTTGCTAGTCATTGAGTTTTGTAAAGAGTGACTGGTTTTGCATAAAACTCGAACTGCTATCGCGAGACATGTATGTAAGCCAACTGAATCAATACAGGCTTGCAAGAAGCATCTCTCAAACTAATTCATGAGGTTAATCAACATGACAGCCTGCTCATTGACAACAATCCAAGCATCGAAAACGGGACAGTTATCCTTAACGACCATTTTGTCCCCACTGCGATACAAAGGCGGTACAGAAGAGCAGAAGGAATTCAAGAGCGGCAGAGACCATTAAAAATTCTTTCAGTTGAGCTTCTGTAGTTGGGCGTATCCATTTCTCAATTTGTAAGGAGAATCTATGAAGAGCAATAGTGTACAAAAAGCGGCCCTATTAACGGCTGCCATCTCAGCGACAGTGAGCAGTTCACTGGGTTTTCTACCTGGAACTTTACCTCAAGCTAAAGCATTGGTAGTAGGACAAGACAATCGTGTTACGCCTGACTATAATTGGCTGACTCGCCCTGGTCAACAACGTGCAGCTTTTGGAAAACTCGAAAGCCAACGTCAAGACGGGTTCTATCAATCGTGCAGCTTTGCCGTCGTCGGACCCAATTTGGGACTGACCAACGCTCACTGCGTTATGGATGAGAAAGGTCACTTGGTGCGCTCAGTCAAAGCCTACGCAGCAAGGCATGGGAAAAACCCCAACAACACTGCCCGCTCTTTTGCATCTGCTAACGTGGACCGAGTTTGGAAGGTACTGCACCATAGCCCTTCCACTCCAAATGATTTTGCGAAAGACTGGGCAATTATTCGGTTCACGACTAATCTCGGTAATCTCACTGGTTCGTTGGGCAATGAAGGGTATGGCGATGGAGGACGTAGCATGATGGGTCGCGTCACTAACTACATTGGCTATCCCAATGATTGGCCTACTGCTAGTCAATTGCGTCCCGGTGATGTTCGGGGGTCAACTCCAGCTCAACATGCCGGTTGCCGTTTTATCGGGCTGGATAAGGGAGTTTTGTTCCACGATTGTGACACTGCCCCGGGCACATCCGGTTCCAATATGTACACCCGGATTGCGGACAATCACCTTCGGCTCATGGGCATTAATTCTTCCAGTGGTTGGTTGCTCACGAATGGGCAACGGGTTAATGGTGCGGTCCCCTTGGATGCTTTTATGCCCATGTTACGGCAATTGCGACAAACCGGTGGGCGCTAAGGCTGTAAGTATCCTTCGGCGGTTCCTCCCACTTAATCATTAGGGGTGGATACGTGGATCGGTCTCCCTTTGGGAATGTCTCTTTCACGTATCCATTTACTCCAACAATCCTAGACATTCATTGAGACTTGCCCTTTCTCGGTCCATCCTTATTCCACTAATCTAAAACCTATGTTCACCAAATTCTTTACCGTTAGCACCCTGTCCCTTGCGCTACTAACTGCCGGTAGTGTGGCTTTAAGCCAGGACACTCCCTTATGCTTTATGAAAAAAAGTGATGGCACTGTCATCAATCTGAACAAACTTTGCAAGGACAAGAAACCTGTGTCACAGCAACCTTCTAGACAAGCACCTGACCCTAACCAAGGAAGTGATGGAGGGCAGCCCTCTTCGCCAGACAACGTGCTTGACCCTTCAGTGAAACTGGTTCCGGGGCAGACTCAGAAACCTCCTATCGAAGTCTACAAAACCCCTTCTGACCTCTGGCAACAGGTTCCAGGGTTACAAACACCCATTCAAGAAATTCCAGTGCGGTAGAAGACGACGGGTAACCTGGTTGCCCTCTGAGCATCATACTGTTATCCCCATTCACTCCTTGCTCAAACCTATGGTTCAAGCTCTAGTCCAAACCAACTCTGCCTTCAAGCAACTCAAACGCCAAGAGATTACCTGCGAAACAGCCCAACAACTGCTGGTCAACCCTCAAGGCATGATCAATCTTGAGCTACTGGATCGTGATGTCAGCGATCGCTTCTTTCGCCAGATTTCTGATCGCAGCTCGCTGCATCCAGTGGTGCCACTGCTGCTATGGCGCAACTGTTTTTACCTGGGTAGCCCGCTGCCGATGTCGGCTGAAGCAGTGCAATGGATCAGCGATCGGCTGGCAACCGCGATCAAAATCATTCCTATTCACGAGAAAAGCTACCGTGACTGGTTTCGCTTACAAAACCTGGATACAAACCGGATCTGCGGCACAAATTTTGCCAATCCCCTCACTGGCAAGTTTGAGCAAGAAGACATTACGCAAACCACCGAACTCTATCTTTCGCAAACAGACAACCAGATTGAGCGCATCCGAGCCATCATTGCCGGCGCACTGAGGAACCGCGCTAGTGATATTCACCTGGAACCGACTGAGGTTGGCTTGCGCGTGCGTTACCGCATTGATGGTATTCTCCGCCATGTCACAACCCTCCCGCCAGACATTAGCCG
>NZ_JACJOZ010000090.1:0-20074 GCF_014695795.1 Phormidium sp. FACHB-592 | reverse complement strand
GGTCAGGAGCCAGGAGTTGGAATGGATTCACAACTCAGAACTCAAAATATTCCCTTCGGAAACGCTTCGCGTTTCTGGAATGCCGAAGGCTATACAGCACTCAAAGCTTTCCTCGACACCCGATACCCAATACCCGACACCTCAATTACTGAAGCAACTGGCTGGCAAATCACTCCTACTGGCGAAGTCCTTCTGGTTAGCACTACGCTTGTCCCAACGGTGGAGAATCAGTTAAAGCAGCCGATCGCGTGCTCTGGCACACACTAAACTGCTTAAGATACGCTAACTTACCTATCTATTCTGGTCTTTTACTGCAAAACTTGCGATAACAAGACGAAACGGGCTAGAGACACTCGTTTTCATCAACCCTATCTCCTGACAGCAGGTTTGGAAGGAGCCACACAAGCAGATGAATGAGGAGCATCGATATAGGCGATTACAGCAGAAAAAGTCTGAATGGCAGCGTTTCATCTTAAACAGAAGATGGTTTCGCGTTCTTTCATGGACTCTGCTAGGGCTGTTCCTCATGATTAGCCTTCATGTTGGTCTCGCCGTTGCCACAGGTAAGCCGCATGCTGGGGTTGAGGCAGAACAGAGGGGGAAATCGTCAGACGCGGCTCAGTCTCTTCCACCATCTGCGCTATCGACCGCAGCCCAGCTTGTGCAGCAGGCAGAAGACCACTATCAAGCAGGGCAACTTACAGAAGCGATTGCCCTTTGGGAGCAGGCAGCAGACCGTTACGAGCAGGATGGCGATCACCTGAATCAAGCGTTAGTGCTCAGCTTTCTCGCCACGGCTTTGGATGATCTGGGACAGGGGACACAAGCAAAGAGTGCGATCGAGCAAGCCATCTCACTGGTGAACGCTCAGAACCCGGTTGCTAACCGAGAGGCTGCTGCCGTACTGGCTCAAGTGTTAACCACTCAAGGAGAACGACAGCTCGTTCATGGTCAAGCGTCAGAGGCGTTTGCAACCTGGCACACGGCTGAAGTGGCTTATCGTCAAGCAGATGATACCGTTGGTAGTCTTGGTAGCCAGATTAATCAAGCCAGAGCATTACAGTCTGAGGGGCTTTACAAACGAGCCACAGCCCTGCTGACACAAGTGGAACACTCCTTGCAAAACCAGCCGGATGAGCAGTTAAAGGTAACGGGTTTACGCAATCTGGGCAAGATTTTGAGATTAGTGGGCAACTTGGCTCAATCGCGCACTGTCCTAGAGCAGAGCTTAGCGATCGCTGAGAAACTCCGAGACGACACACCGCGATCGGCAGCAAAGGTGAGTGGCATTCTCTTGAGTCTGGGAAACACGATTCGCGCTCAAGGAGAGCTAAATACAGCATTGGCGTTTTACCAACGGGCAGCAACGACGGCTCCATCGCTCACCGCAAAAACTCAAATTCAGTTGATGCAGTTGAGTTTGCTTGTGGAAGCCGATCAACGGGCGGATGCCCAACGCTTGTTACTACAAATTCAATCTCAGCTTACTAATTTGCCTCCCAGCCGTCTGTCAGCCTATGGGCAAATTAATTTGGCTCAGAATTTAATCAGGCTGAAGGGCAAGATGGCAGGTGGAGTAAAGGAGCCGGGGGAAGTCCCGCTTCCACCTAAGTTCTTCAGCGTTGCGGCTCAGGGACTTGCTATGGCGGTGCAGCAAGGTCGCAGCGTAGGCGATCGGCGTACTGAGTCCTATGCCCTTGGTACGTTAGGGAATTTGTATGAGACAAACCAGCAATGGGATGATGCCAAAACATTGACTGGACAGGCACTCAGCTTAGCTCAGTCCATCAACGCGCCTAATATTGCGTATCAGTGGCAGTGGCAACTAGGGCGAGTTTTCTGTAGAGGTACGCAGCTCTGTGCTACTGGAGCTTTAGAAAATGCCACAGCTGCTTATACCGAAGCGGTCAAAACATTGCAATCGCTTCGCGGTGATCTGGCGGCGATCAATCCAGACGTGCAGTTTTCATTTCGCGAAAGCGTTGAACCTGTTTACCGCCAGTTTGTGGAATTGTTGTTGCAGTCTGACAGCGACGCACCCAGCCAGGAAAATTTGAAACAAGCGCGGCAGGTGATCGAAGCGCTCCAGTTGGCAGAACTCGACAACTTCTTCCGAGAAGCCTGTACCAATGTGCGTCCGGTCAACATTGACCAGATTGATCCGCAAGCTGCTGTCATCTATCCGATCATTCTGCCTAGCCAGTTGGCGGTGATTGTGGCGTTGCCCAAGCAGCCCTTACGTTATCACAAGACACAGTTGCTGCAAGCAGACGTCGATCGCCTCCTCACCCAAATGCGTCAGGCGCTGCGCCCAACTGCCTTTGTGGAAGATCAGTTACCCGTTGCTCAACAGCTTTACACTCTGCTCCTTAAGCCTGTGGAAACTGAACTGGCAACCAGTGGCGTGAAAACGCTCATCTTTGTGCCCGATGGGTTGCTCCGGAGTGTGCCAATGGCAGCACTCCACGACGGTCAGCAGTACTTGATTGAAAAATACAGTGTGGTGCTGACTCCTGGCTTACAATTGCTGCAACCCCGAGCGCTCGAGCGCGCTCGGCTGCAAGGGCTGTTAGCAGGTTTAAGTCAGGCGCGCGAAGGCTTTGCGGCTTTACCAAATGTGGCGGTTGAAATTCAGCAAATTGAAGCAGAACTACCCTCCCAGGTATTGCTGAATCAAGCTTTCACGCAGCGATCGCTGCAAACCCAGCTTGATTCTACGTCTTCGTCCATTGTGCATCTGGCAACGCACGGTCAGTTTAGTTCCAAGGCTGATGACACGTTTATTCTGACGTGGGATGGACGCACCAACGTCAAACGATTGGATCAACTGCTCCGTTCCAGAGAAGGCAAGCTCAACCCGATCGAATTGCTGGTACTCAGTGCTTGTCAAACGGCAACCGGGGATAAACGAGCGGCGCTGGGCATGGCGGGGGTAGCGGTCCGGTCCGGAGCACGCAGCACCCTCGCCTCATTATGGTCAGTCAGCGATCGCTCCACTGCCTTACTGATGATTGAGTTTTACCGTAAGTTAGGCAAGCCCGGCGTGACGAAAGCCGAAGCGCTGCGTCGTGCTCAGATCGCTTTACTGCATCAAGATGATTACGCGTCTCCTTATTACTGGGCACCGTTTGTTCTTTTAGGAAATTGGTTGTAAAAAATATGATGAAATGGACTCAATACAGTATTGCTCTCGTTTTAGAACTGACGATCGTCAATACTATTGTCGCAATCGCACCAAGCGCAGCTATAGAGCGTCATGGCAGTGAACAATCTTTGTTCTCTAACGTTAAAAAGACACAACTCGCGCAGAGCAATCCGCCGCCGCCGCCATCAAATCCGGGTAGCTCATCGGCAGGGGGACGACGTGATCCAGCTAATTGCCCTCAAGATACGGGAGCGGCACCCAACCCGCTATTGACTGCCCTTAGTCCCACAGCTAAAGCAGGCTTGACGTTGGCAGAACGTCCTACCTTTCTCGTTTACGTGCCCAAGACCAGTGCGAAAAACGCCGAGTTTAGCCTCCAAAATCGGATGAGGCAGGGCATTTATCACACGAAGATTGCTTTGACCACGACTCCCAATCTGATCAGTATCACTCTGCCAGCCCAAGCAATGCCTTTAGAAGTGGGTAAACCTTATACCTGGTCGTTTGCCATTATTTGCAACGCGGACGATCGCCTGGAAGATCGCTTTGTCAGAGGTATGGTGCAACGCATCGAACTCGATGCCACTCGGTTACGCCAAATTCAGCAGGCATCGCCTAGAGAACAGGCGACACTCTACCAGAAAGCAGACATTTGGTACGATGCAATCGCTGTCCTATATCAGTTGAAACGCAGTCAACGTAATGATCCAGGCATCACTACCGCTTGGCGTGAACTGTTACAGGCAGCGGGAGTCGATACCATCATTGATAGCAATCCAGAGAACGCGAACACACGTTGAGCGATCGTACTTACCCTATGTGGATAACCTTGAAACAGCAGCTTTGGCGCTGGCGTGGCGTTTTAGTCACAATTCCCAGCATTGCCGGAGGTTTGCTGCTTTTGCGCTTTGCAGGCACGCTACAACTCATGGAATTAGTGGCACTTGACGAAATGTTTCGCCTCCGTCCCGTGGAAGCGGTTGATCCTCGGATTGTCCTTGTCACGATTGATGAGTCAGATATTCAACAACTGGGACAATGGCCCATGTCTGATGCTGCCTTAGCTCGCACCATCACCTTGCTGAAACAACAGCAACCCAAAGCCATTGGGCTGGATATCTTTCGTGATCTGCCCGTTGAACCGGGTCATCAGGCTTTGGTCAACGTCTTCACTACCACGCCCAACTTAATCGGCATTGAAAAGGTCATTCAAACGGCGAATGGTCAGGTAATTCCTGCACCACCCCTCCTCAAGCAGCGTGATCAGGTGAGTGCAAGCGATCTGTTGCTCGATACCGACGGTCGGGTGCGTCGTAGCCTGCTGTATTTAAGAACGCAAGATAATCGATCGATCTTTACGTTGGGCGCACGTTTAGCGTTTTTGTACCTTGATCGGCAGGGTATCAGCCGTCAGCCCCTTAACCCTGAGCAGACGCATTTTCGGTTGGGGCGAGCCGTCTTTACGCCGTTGCAGTCAAGTTATGGTGGTTATGTGGGTATGGATGCGAGAGGGTATCAAATTCTGTCCAACTTTCCCAAAGTCCAAAAAGGCTTTCGCACAATTTCGCTGACGGATGTCTTGCAGGATCGCTTGCCACGCGATTTAGTGCGCGATCGCATCGTCTTCATCGGTTTAACCGCAGAAAGCGTGAATGACAAATTCTTCACCGCCTATACAACTACCTCCATTGCTGCACCCGCTGGGGTGGAAGTCCACGCTTTGCTAGCCAGTCAATTGTTGAGCGCTGCTTTAGATGGAAGACCGCTATTGCATGCTTGGTCAGAGCCGATAGCATGGTTGTGGATCATTGCCTGGTCAACCATTGGAGCCGTTATCGGTTGGACAGCCTCTTCACCACAACAAACCATCTCGAAAGTGGTGCTGTTGGGAATTGCCCTAACCGGTAGCGCCTATGGGTGCTTTTTGCTGGGTTGGTGGGTTATCATCATCCCGCCGCTGCTGGCGCTTGTGGGATCTGCCATTACCAGCAATGGGTATCTGTTGTGGGGAAATCTCAAGGAGTATGCTCGTACTTTGGAACAAAAAGTGGAAGAGCGAACCTTAAACCTGGAACAAGAAATTGTTGAACGAACACAGGCGGAAGCGACTTTAAGCCAGCAGAAACAGCTTTTACAAACGATCGTGGATCATATTCCAGTAATGATTACGCTTTACGATGCAATGGGGCGCATTGAGTTTGTCAATTGTCAGTTTGAGCAAATTTTGGGCTGGTCAACCGCTGATATGCAGAACATTGATCTGATCGCTGAATGTAGTTCTGATTCAGCACAGCGGCAGCAGCTTTTAGACCACCTGCTAGCCGCCACTGGCACCTGGCTAGAGCTAAAAATTAGAACTAAAGACGATCGCTTTGTAAACACCGCCTGGGCAAATGTTCAGCTCGACAATCATCTCTTTGTGGGCATTGGACAAGATATTAGCGATCGCAAACGCGCTGAAGAAGCCACCCTGCTAGATGAACGCAACCGCATGGCACGAGAGATTCACGATGTTTTAGCACAAGCGTTTACGGGCATCCTGCTGCATGTGGGAGCCGCGCTGGAAATCATGGTGAAAAAGCCAGCGAAAGCAGAAGCACATCTGGAAACTGTGGATGAATTAGCGCGGTCTGGACTGGCAGAAGCACGGCGATCGGTGGTTGCCTTGCGTCCAAAGCTTCTAGAGGAAGGCGATTTGCCAAGTGTTCTCAAACACCTGACGGCTCAAATGCAAGTTTCCAACCAGACTCAGCTCACGTGTGAAATCATTGGGGTTACCTATCCTTTAGCCCCCCACGTTGAAAATCATCTCTTACGGATTGGGCAAGAAGCTCTCACCAACGCTGTTAAATACGCCCACGCTACTACCATTCACATTGAGTTAGTGTATGAGGAAACGCAGTGCTTTCTACGAGTGAAAGACGATGGGCAGGGCTTTGATGTTTCTCAAGTTTCTCTAGAGCGGGGCTTTGGTTTAATCGGCATGAGCGAGCGCGCGGAGCGAATAAACGGTGAATTAATCATCCAGAGTCAGCCGGGACAGGGCACAGAAGTCGTTGTGATTGTGAGTCGGGAGTAAGTTGTCATGAGTCAACCAGCAGTCATACGGGTTCTGATTGTGGATGATCATCTGATCGTTCAAGAAGGAATCGCTGCCCTCATTAATGAAGAAGAAGATATGACTGTGATTGGTCAGGCAAAGAATGGTGTTGAAGCGATCAAGTTGTTTCGCCAGGAGCAACCGGATGTTACCTTGATGGATTTGCGGATGCCTGAAATGGGAGGGGTGGAAGCCATTACGGCGCTTTGCACTGAATTTAACACGGCGCGTGTGATTGTCTTAACCACCTATGATGGTGATGAGGACATCTATCGTGGCTTACGCGCTGGAGCTAAAGGTTATTTGCTCAAAGACTCTAAACCCAGCGAACTACGTGAAGCGATTCGCACCGTGTACGGCGGTCAGCAATATATTCCCTCACATGTTGGCGCTAAGTTAGTGGAGCGCATGAACAATCCAGCGTTGACTGATCGTGAGTTGGAAGTCCTTCAGTTAGTTGCTCAAGGTATGAGTAATTTGGAGATCGGTGTTGCTTTGACGATCACGGAAAGCACCGTCAAATCCAACATCAACCGTATCTTAAGCAAGTTGGGCGCGAAAGACCGCACACAGGCAACCATTATTGCGATGAAACGTGGGCTTACCAGTCCCTAAGCTTCCTATAACCAATTTAAGGTTGATCGAGATTATGAACTTAAGTTGGATCAAAGCCTATACTTCGGATCAATCAATTCGTAATCGATTGATTACTTAAACGATAGACCTGGAATGGACGACAAATTTGGGTCGGTCTTCTAAATTAAGGTCATACAAACGGTTACAGCGTTGCAGCAAAGATGGGCAACCGTAAAGGATTGTTGCCTCTTTAGAACCAAATATTGTGGAGTTGAACATGGAACTCATCTCTGTCAACGTTGGACTTCCGCGTGAAGTGAACTGGAAAGGAAAAACAGTGAGGACTGGCATTTTCAAAGAGCTAGTGAGCGATCGTGTGATGGTGCGATCGCTCAATTTGAATGGTGATGGACAGGCTGATCTTACTGTTCATGGTGGTTTAGAGAAAGCTGTTTATGTTTATCCTTTTGAGCATTACGCTTACTGGCGCAATGAGTTACCTGATACAGAGTTAACGCTCGGCAGCTTTGGTGAGAATTTCACGGTGACTGGATTCCGGGAAGAAGCACTGAACATTGGCGAGCGCTTCCAGGTCGGTACGGTTCAACTAATGGTGACACAGCCGCGAATGCCCTGCTACAAGCTAGGCATCGGTTTGGGCGACCAGATATGGTGAAACGCTTTCTTGCCAGTCATCGCACTGGTTTTTACTTCTCCATTTTGCAAGAAGGCGAGGTCGGAGCCGGAGACACTTTAGAGTTGGTCAGCCAGGATGATAACAACATCACGGTTGCTGATATTACACAACTGTATACTCGTGAGAAGACCGATCCAGAGCTGCTTCACCGGGCTGCTCAATTAGAACCGTTACCCGGAAGTTGGCGCGACTATTTCCAGGAGCAGAGTCGCCGTCAGGGTGAGAGATAGATTAGCTCACCGTAAAACATCATCATTTTACCTTTATCAAACGACAAGGAGTAATTTCATGACTACTTATCGCACAGTTTCGATCGATGGTTTAAACATCTTTTACCGTGAAGCTGGCTCTCGTAGCAATCCCACGATTCTGCTGCTACATGGTTTTCCAACCTCCTCTCACATGTTTCGCAACTTGATTCTCGCCCTTGCTGATAAATTCCATCTCGTCGCACCTGATTATCCAGGATATGGCAACAGTTCAATGCCCACGGTGCATGAGTTTGACTACACGTTTGATCTCCTGGCTGAAATTATGGAAAAGTTTATTACTGCGATCGATCTCAAGAAGTACAGCCTTTATGTGATGGATTATGGTGCCCCGATTGGCTATCGTATTGCCGCTAAATATCCGGAGCGAGTGCAAGCGTTGATTGTGCAAAATGGAAATGCCTACGAGGAAGGGCTGCGCGAATTTTGGGAACCGATCAAAGCTTACTGGCAAGACAAGTCGCCTGAGAATGCGAGTAAGCTCACTCACCTTGTCACTCTCGAAGCAACCAAGTGGCAATATACCAATGGTGTTCGCAACCTTGAAACGATTAGCCCAGACACCTGGACGATGGATCAATTGTTTCTCGATCGCCCCGGCAACGGTGAGATTCAACTGGCGCTGTTACATAGCTATGGCACCAATCCACCGCTCTACCCACAATGGCAGGAGTATTTCCGCAACTACCAACCACCGACCCTAATTGTGTGGGGCAAGAACGACTACATCTTTCCCGCTGAGGGTGCCTATCCTTATCAGCGCGACCTGAAAGACGTTGAGTTCCATTTACTCGATACCGGGCATTTTGCGTTGGAAGAAGAGGGGGACGCGATCTCAGATTATATTCGTCACTTTATGTCCGCTCACATTGCAAAGGAAAACATCATGCTAGCGACTAGCAGGAAATGATTTCGGCTAGAAAGCCTAGAAAGCAAGGTCGCTAAAAGGTGAAGCCAGTTCACAATCATCGCTCATCAATTCACACTGCCAAGTTAGTTAACTTAATAGTGCCATTTCAACAGATTATTTACTACCCATCAAAAGGAGAAAGTCATGGTTGCCCAAGTAAATCCACCAGCAGTAAAAGTCTTGGAGGTTGCAGATGATCCGCACCTTTCTAAAGAAGTAAAGGCATTTTTGAAATTGCTGAATGCAGGGGGCGTGCCTTTGGAGACCTTACCGCCACTTGACGCGCGTCAAGTGCTAGTGGATGCACAAGCTTCTGTTAACGTCGATCTCTCAGGCATTGAGGAGTCGGAGAAGACGATTACTGCTGATGGCTACCCAATAACACTCAATATCGTGCGACCGCAAGGTGTCAAAGGCACACTGCCTGTTTTCATCTTTATTCATGGTGGCGGTTGGGTGCTAGGTGATTATCCAACCCACAAGCGTATGGTTCGCGATCTGGTTGTGCTTTCAGGGTTCGCGGGTGTTTTTGTCAACTACACTCGCACACCAGATGCTCAGTACCCACAAGCAATTAACGAGATCTATGCTGCGACGAAATGGGTTGCTGAGCATGGAGAGGAGATTGAGGTGGACGGCAAAAATCTGGCAGTAGTCGGCAGCAGTGTGGGTGGTAACATGACGGCTGTCACTGCGTTGATGGCAAAAGCAAAAGGCGGTCCGCACATTAAGTTACAAATTATGATGTGGCCGATCGTAGACGCTAGCTTTGAAACAGATTCTTATCATCAATTTGGTGAGAAGCGGTTTCTGACGACGCCGTTGATGCAGTGGATGTATGACATGTACATCGCTGACCCAGAAAAACGCCAAGACATCTATGCCTCTCCCTTACAGGCTACGGTTGAGCAACTGCAAGGCTTGCCTCCGGCGTTGATTCAAGTTGCCGAAAGCGATATCTTGCGTGATGGTGGCGAAGCCTATGGACGCAAGCTCGATGAGGCTGGAGTGAAAGTGACAACCGTGCGTTACAACGGTATGATTCATGACTTTGGGCTGTTAAATGGTTTAGCCGAGGTTCCGGCAGTACGTTCGCTGTTTGTCCACGCAGCCGCTGAATTGAAGAAACATCTGCAATAGAAACCGATTGTTGTTTGGATTGCAAGTTGCAGTAAAGCCTCGCTTTTGCTGGAATGTGGCGATCGTGCTTTGCAGACAGGGATTCGCGATCACAGGCTTGAGGCTACTCTGACTTATTCAATCTTTATTGGGTAAGTCAGATGCGATCGACTTCATAGTTTGCGTTTGAACAGGCGAAAGAGATTGAGACCGTTCAGTGCAACGCGCCTAACGAGAAGAACCATGTGAACATGAACAAGGAGAAACATGCATATCAACAAGAATGACACCGCGATCGTCGTGATCGATCCACAGAATGATGTCTTAAGTGAAACGGGAGTCTCCTGGGATTTAGTCGGCGAAAGCGTCAAAGACAACAAGACCGTCGAGAACATCGAACGAGTCTTCAAAGCTGCTAAGCAGGCTGGCTTTGAGGTGTTTATCTCCCCCCATTATTACTATCCCACTGACTACAACTGGAGAATTACCGGCACCTTGGAGCAGATGATGCTGGGGGTCAAAGAGTTCGATCGCCGTGGACCTTTAACACTTGATGGTTTCTTAGGATCGGGTGCTGACTGGCTTGATTGCTACAAACCCTTTATTGAAGATGGCAAGACGATCGTGGTCAGTCCCCACAAAGCCTATGGACCACAGAGCAACGACCTCGTTTTGCAACTACGGAAGCGTAATATCAGCAAAGTCATTCTGCTGGGAATGCTAGCCAACATCTGTGTTGAAGCTCACCTGCGCGACTTAATCGAACAAGGATTTGAGGTGCTTGTTGTCAAAGATGCAACAGCTGCTCCTCGGCATCCAGAGTTGGGCGATGGCTACAAAGCGGCATTGATCAACTTTGGGTATATCGCCAATGCCGTTTTGTCTACAGATGAAATTGTAGCAGCCATGCAGTGATAGTAGGGTTGTGTTGTAAAACAGAAAACGCTTATGGGCTAGGAGAAGCCGACAAATACCCCTTCTCTTAGCCCATAAGCGTTTTTAAGTCTGTGGTTCTAATCTCGGTGGGTCAATTCCACGCCGCTTGTGATCAATCAGAAAAGCGATGGAGAGAGGAACGCAAACAGTAGCCACTGCCAACCCAGCGTTTCAACGAGTACCAACATTTAGCGGCTGTAAAGAAACAATGGCACATTTTCTAGCTGCCAGCGGTCAGTTAGCCAGCTTTTCTCTGACTGCCGATAGCTGATACAAAAGTGTGCAGTGATTCTTCAACAAGCTTTTAGTGCGGTGAGTGTCGGAGCGTTTGCCAGCAACTGTTTTCCCTTGAGCGGTAAGCGTTGGCTAGAAGAACCGTTTGCACCTTGAAGCGGCTTTGAACTGGAATGATTTTGGCTCATCGTTCTCTCATTACTGGTTGCTCTGGTGAGTGGCGTTGCTCTCCCTGCTGGATTTCACGTTCTAGAAAGTAGTTAAGCAGTGTTCGCAATAAAACGATCGCGCCCAAATTTAAGATATCTTGGCGCGTTGGTGCTACTGCCGTGCGGAGGATGTCACTAGCAACCGTAAATTCTAGACCTAATGCCAGCACCCGCCCTAGTTGGAGACGAATCACTTCGGTGGCATCAAGCGGTTGCTTACGCAAGAATAGCTGGCGTACATAGCTTATGCTCCCTCGGACGATCGCACCACCAATGACCACTGCCGCTGCAATTTCCGCCCCTGCTGCAAGATAGCCGACAATAATTTTCAGCCATGCTTCTAGCGGACTGGCCGTCTCCGATACTCCACCCGCCTGCCCTGTGTTCAGGCTCAGCAGCAACACTAAGCCCAAAATCAGGGCAAGCGGCAACAGTAAATTGGCTAGAGAATCTCGCGATGGTTCATGTTTCATGCTTTTCTACTGCAATCGCCGCTCTAAAGGAGTAATAACTTGTAACGCACTTGCGATTTATAAATCTTCTCGACGATCGATTGCGTTCAGTCCGCTTTTGCAGGCATCGCTGGCGGCGAGAGTTTGTCTCGCAGCAACAGTCGTACTGTCCCCAAGAAAATACTGCCGATCACAATATTGGCACCAATGAAGAGCAGCACTGCTAATCCTTCTATCACTCCAGTAGTACCCCTTTCAACAAAGCGCAAGGGTGCTAGCGCCAAGGCAGCAATACCGAGCGTGAATGCCCAATAAGAGGCGGTAAAGGGTTGTTGAAACAACCACGGCATCAGCCGCAGTAGAATTAATGCCTGCAACAAGCCGTAGCCGAAGAGCATTTGGGCGAAGGTATCGGGCGGACCGCTGGTAATGCTCAAGTAGGCGACACAACCGACAGCAGGGGGTGCCAGTTGAAGACCGAGCGTTGGACGTAGGGGTTTGGGCAACGCTTCCAACAGGTAGAGTCGCTGCATGATGATGGATTCCAGTGCTAGCCATGAGAACATCCCCATCCCAAAAAACAACACGCTCCATTCTCGATAACCGAGAGCACTGGCAACGATCGTGGTGACAAAACTCCCTGCAACTCCTGTCAGATAAAGTACAGGCGTGGTCGCTGCTGGCTTGCGTCCGCCCATCCAAAACTGACCGGAGCGATACACACCAAAACCCAACTGACTGATCGCGCCGACCACGAATAGCGCCACAGCAATCGTATGGGAGTAGGGCATGATCGCTAGCGCCACCAGCAACGTAGACACCGGCACTAACCCAATAAAACAACACAAAATGGGATGCTCGAACTCAGCCAAAGCATCCTCTTTCGCCCACAGCCATTTGCTGATATAGAGCAGCAACAACACAAACCAGATGACAACGGCAAGCAGCATAATGCTTTCGCTAACCCAGACAGGCAGAGGCCAAATTTTACCAGCGACTCGCCAACAGCTTCCTAACCCCACTAAACCGAGAACCATACTAAAAAAAGAAGCAGGCATACGGAGACGATCGGCTCTCAAGCCAGCAAGCTTTAAACGTGTTTTTTTCAAATCAAGTATTCAAACGAATGGATCAAAGCGTTGCTGAAGAAGCGCTTGGTGGATTGACGGTGCAACAACATCAATCATCATGACGATGTGCAAAATGTTGACCTTCGAGATTCTGATCGACCAGATTGCCTTTGTAAAGGAACCCAGATCCACTAGGTAATGAAGACGTTCATGGCGTGAATCTTGTTTGTGTTAGGTGCGAAGGTTGACTAGGAGGAAGAAAAGGGTGCCCACTCATGATTTAGGATCGGGCAGCGTGAAATGTACCGTTTCGCTAGTGATGACTTTGTGCGTAGGATCGGCCAGTTCGATCAGCACCTTGTGTTGACCCGGTTCCAGTCCGACCAAGATGATGGTTTCGCCGCTAGCATCGACGAAGTGCCACGGTGCGTCATCAACAGTGACATGAATATGGCCAAGGCGCGGCGATACATCAAGGGCACCTTTGCTGAACACTGGCACCACGCGCAAATTCTCCGTCCGGTACTGGATAAAAACACGACCCTGAACTAACGGTTCGGGAAGTGGTGGATCGACAATTAGCCTGGGCGGTGCTTCATTGACGATCGCAAGCAATGGTGATGGACCGCGAATGTCCTTAGCACTAAGGGTGTAGTCCATCATAGTTAAGTATCTAAATGAATGGCTTAAAACGCTGCTTAAAGAAGTGCTTGATGGATGAGCGGTGCCATGACATCAATGTGCTTCACCAACTCATCGGAGAGCAAGTACCGTTGCTGTAAGTAATGGACATCATTGTAACCCAACCATACTTTGCCATCTGCCGCTTCCCATGCCACCACTTTTAACGGTAAATCTAGGGCAATCGTCGGTTCCGCGACCATGAGCGGCGTTCCGGCTTGCGGGTTGCCGAACAATAACAACTGCGTTGGACGCAAGCTCAGCCCCACTTTTTCGGCTTCCACTTATTGATCGATGCGGGCAAAAATAGTGATGCCTTTTGATTGAAGGATGGTGACTAAGCGATCAATGCTTTCAGTGACTGAATAGGGACTGGGTTGACTGGCAATGCCGTTGGTTGTATTCATAGCAATAATGGATGTTTTGATGGCTTTAGTGATGAGTTTTTAGAATGCTTCAAATCTGTGCCATCCCGCCATCAACAAACAGCTCAATGCCGTTGACGAAGCTGCTATCGTCGGACGCGAGAAAGACAACAGCTTTGGCAATTTCATCAGGCGTGCCGACTCGTCCCAGCGGGATGGTGACAGCTTGGCTGTCCACAAATGACTGCAATTGCTCGTCGCTCAGCCCCAGGTGATCATAACCAGGAGTTAGCACCACCCCAGGACTAATGGCGTTCACCCGGATCTGGCGCTCTTTGAGGTCGAGTATCCAGTTGCGGGCAAACGATCGCCCAGCAGCTTTGGTGGCGCTATACACGCTGAAGGCAGGGGTGCCCATAATGGAAGTAGTTGAGGCATTCAGGATGATGGAAGCGCCCTCTGGTAACAGCGGCAGTGCCTTCTGCACGGTGAACAGTAGACCCTTGACATTGGTGTTGAATGTTTTGTCAAAATGTTCTTCGGTAATCGATCCGAGTGGGACAAGTTCGCCACCACCAGCATTAGCGAAGATGATATCCAGACGACCTTGCTCTTGCTTGATCGTGGCGTAAAGACGATCGAGGTCTGCCAGATTTGAGACATCACTCTGAACACCTGTGACATTTTTACCAATGCCCTTCACTGCGGCATCTAGCTCAGGCTGACGACGACCCGTGATGAAGACGTAGGCACCTTCAGCGACAAAGTGTTTGGATGTGGCAAGACCAATACCGCTAGTGCCACCAGTGACAAGCGCAACTTTTCCATCTAGTTTATTCATGATAAGTCCTATTGTTGTTGAGTTTGAATGTGAGTGTTGGACAGACCGGGTGCGTGCATTGGTTGCCTTACAGCTTTGAGAACAGCAGATTTAACCCTTCCGTCATCGTGAGCTGCGTCAACACACCGTCACGCAAAACGGTATAGGGCATCTGCGCTTGCATCACCATTTGTACCGTTGAAAGCATTTCATCTGCTGCATGACATAGCAGTGAACAACCGAGAATGCGATCGGTCTTGGCATCCACGATCGCCTTTAGTAAGCCATCGATTCTACCAAGCGTTCTAGCGCGAGGAATAGCGGACGCATCCAGCTTCGCTACACGGATGTTATACCATTGTTGCCGTGCGGCAGTTTCAGTTAAACCTACCTGCGCTAGTTCTGGGTCAATGAACAAGCAAGATGGAATGGGACGAGCGCTCGTGCGACGGTTGCCACCGTCAATGAGATTCGCTTTAATAATCCGATAATCGTCCAGTGCGATATGGGTATATTGCGGTCCCTCATTGATCTCACCCAACGCCCAGATATTCGGAACGTTGGTTTCCAGGCGATCGTTGACTTGAATAAAGCCGTTGGCATCCACTGCAATACCCGCAGCAGGTAAATTTAAGACATCAGTGGTCAGTGCGCGACCCACAGCGACGAGTAAATGCGAACCCTGGAGTTTGACTTCGCGATCGCCTACCTGAACTTGCAGAATGGTTTCATTGCTAGCACGATCGACCCACTTTACTTTTGACTTCAAGAGAAATTCAATACTGCCTTGTTCTAAGAGGGTTTGTACTGCGATCGCGACATCGGGATCTTGCGCTGACAGAATTTGCTCACGCTGCCTAATCACAGTCACGCGAGAGCCAAAGTGCCGAAACATCTGGGCAAACTCCAACCCAATGTAACCACTGCTCAGCACGATTAGATGCTCCGGCAACTGTCCTAGTTCCATAATCGACTCACTGGTCAGAAACCCAGTTTCTTTGAGTTCCGGTACCGATGGAATTAAAGGTCTTGTGCCCGTATTGATAAACAACCGTTCGGCAGTGAGTTGTCGAGTGTTGCCTTTAGCCGTTGCCACTTCGATGGTTTTAGGAGCCACAAACCGCGCTGTGCCAATGATGAGATCATGATCGAGAGCTGTTTCTAAAAGGTGCAAGTTCGCTGCACGTGCCGTTTCCACCACCGATCGTTTACGTTGGATAACTGCTGCTAAATCAACAGTAGGTGCGGTAGTTTGAACGCCATAAACGGCACTATGCGGACGGTGTGGGCAACCTCTGCACTAGCTACCATCGTTTTAGTGGAAATGCAGGCGATATTGATGCAGCCACCACCAATCATGGTTAAGCTGCGTTCCACCAAAGCGGTTTTTCGTCCAGCCGCAACTAACGCGGGTGCCAGTGTTTTACCAGCTTTGCCACCGCCGATAATAATGTCATCGTAGTATTCAGTATCCACTGGCTTCTCCTTTGCGTTTGACAACCGAACAATATATGTCTCTAAGGTTCAATGGCTTTGCCTGGAAAGCCGATTTCAATGGTTGATTGATCCATCTTTTAGTGTTTAGAGATTCGATCGCTGTAGTCGCCAGAAACATTGAAATGCGCTCTGCTCCGATTCTATTTCGTGGTAGCGGCGTGTTCAATGAGCTTAGCAACCGCATCCGCATGGGAAATCATTACCACATGAGACGCGCCTTTCACAGCGATTGTCTCCTTTGAGTTAGCGCGCTTCGCCATGAATGCGTGTACCGCTGCTGGAATATTCAAGTCGCGCTCCCCATAGATGAACCAAGACGGGGTAGATTTCCATGCAGGCGCACCAGAGGCTTCATCAAACGCGGCTGCCACAATTGGACGCTGTGTGCTAGCCATCAGTTGTGCATCATTAGTGGGCACATCCGCCGCAAACTGAGCGTGGAACTTGGACTGCTGGATGTAGAGATCCTTGCCGCCATCGGGCAGGGCAACTGGTGGCGCGAGTGTCGGACCAAGCGTGCTGCCCGGATAACGTCCTGAAAGTGCGGCGGCAGTTTCGCCCGTCTCAGGAGCAAAACCAGCCACGTAGACCAGTGCCTTCACGTTCTGGTTGCCATTGACTGCATTGGTGATCACCGAGCCGCCATAGGAGTGCCCAACCAGCACGATTGGACCCTTGATGTCTTTAAGGGCGCTAGCAACATAGTCCGCATCGCTTTTAACGCCGCGCAGGGGATTTGCTACAGCAACGGTTGGATACCCTTTTGTGATCAGCTTGGTCAAGACACCGTTCCAACTCGCAGACTCGGCGAACGCGCCGTGGACGAGAACGACGGTGGGCTTGTTGCCTTGGGCACTGGCAGGATTCATGATGGCTCCTAATGAAGTAACGAGGATGACCCCGAGGGAAAGTGAGGAAATTAAAAGCAGGCGAATAACATTCTTGATGGTGAACCTATTCATGTCCTAAACTCCTTTGTGTTTGTTGGTTTTGTTGGGTTGCGAAAAATGGTTCTTCTAACCGATTCGATCAGGCGCAATGACCTTTCCTAAGCGCTGCATAGTGTCAAGAAAAAAAGCCATAGCCACATCTTTGGTGAACCCTGTCATTTTGTGACTCTTACTGCATGACAAATGACGCATAAAAATCACTGACCCAATAGGCGTAACGATTCATCCCAGAGGCGATCGACGTTATCTGGGGCAAGAGCGTAGGGAGCAACGCCGCTGTAGTCTTCAGTACGCTGGGGCACAATCGCGGCTTCGTTGCAGTCCTCAAAGTAGCGACCACCAAGACCTTTTAACAGTGGGAAAGTCGCCAACAGCACTGAAGTGGCAGCACCCTGCTCCGGTGTCTTCTGCTGCTCTGGTGGCGTCTGGATACCACCGACATGACGTTGAAGGTTGGTTGCGATGGCACCAGGCATCAAGGCATTGGCAGTGATGCCATCCCTAAACCAGCGTTTGGTGGCACCAACAGCAAAGAGAATATTTGCTGTTTTGGACTGTCCGTATGCTAGCCACGGGTCGTAAGGACGGAATGCAAAGTGGATATCGTCGAATACAATCGGTGATATCAGATGACTGCTAGAGCTGACGGATATGATCCGTGCCGCCCCATCAGCAGCAAGCGTGTCGTGGAGTCCCAGTGCCAGCGCGAAGTGTCCAAGATGATTGGTGGCAAACTGCATCTCCCAGCCTTCGGGTGTATGCTGTTCGGGCAATGCCATGATGCCCGCATTGTTGACGAGAATGTGTAATGGTTTATCCCATGCGGCAATAAAGGTGGCGATCGAGGCTGGGTCTGCCAAATCAAGTGGGGCGACGTGAATGTTTCCATTACCCGTGGTGGTAGTGATATCAGCAGCCGTTTGTTTTCCGGCATCAACGTTACGCACCGCTAAGGTCACATCCGCCCCGGTGAGAGCGAGTGCCCGTGCCGTTTCGATGCCGATACCCGATGCTCCTCCAGTAACGATCGCCCGTTTGCCAGAAAGATCAATGCCCTTGACGACTTCAGCAGCGGTGGAATGCCGTCCGAATGGTGTCTTAATCTGTGTCATCATGTGTTCTTTGATGGCTATCAAGTGTTATATGTGCAGCTTTTTCTCATCAACAGATGAACTTTTACCACTCGCGACGTTGGCAAACGCACCTTCAGCCATCAAGGCGCGTTGTCATGAGTTTACTCCTGCCAAAGTGCTCAAGGGAGCAATAATGGTTAATTCAGTTCTGATGCTTGCAAGGGCATACTTCCATTGATCTCGTGTAAATGGAGTAGATGAGAAAGATGTTGCAAATCCTGGTTTAATCGTTGATGGAGTTCAACGAGTTCTTGATACGACAACGTTGTTTCAACGCTGTGCACAGTGGTATTGAGATAGCGAGAAAGACTGTTAATGGTTTGATTCGCTGGATCATAAGTAGCAGTGACATAATCCTTGCTACTGAACTGGAAGCCAAACGCGGCAAAGAAGATTTTCAGCGAACGTTTGTCTACTCTTACCTCACAGCTGAGAATGCGGCTGACGGTACGCTCATTCAGTAGCGATCGTTCACTCAAGGTTTCATAACTGTAACGATTACCCCATTGATCATGAAGAACACCCGCTTGCGTCAATTTCTGCCATCCCTGTTGCGATAGCAATACACCTCGGTTACGATTACGCGGGCGAGCGGCGTCAAGCGGCGATTGATCCTGCTCAGAAGATGAAAGTTGGTACATAATTTTACGCTCCGTCTTTTAGAAGTGTTCTAGCTGCTTACCAGTGGTGTATTCACTAGATGTTTTGCCAGAAGTCAAACCTGTAACTCATGGGCATGACAACCCCTGTATTTTGGTTGAACTAATTAAATGGAACTAGTGAACTAGCCCGGAACGAAGTGCCCGAATCGCTGCCTGGGTGCGATCGTTCACATAGAGTTTCTTCAAAATATTGCGAACATGGGTTTTCACAGTTCCCATCGTGATGTGGAGCTTTCCAGCGATTGTGGGATTGTTATGACCTTCCACAATCAGTTTCAACACCTCTAACTCGCGAGCCGTTAATGGTTCGACTGCAATGACTTCTTTGTATTCTGGCTCGATTGCCCGAATCATAATGGTTTCTGATCGATCGTATGTTGTCATCCCAGTGCGGTTGATGCTATCGGTTTGCAAAGGCTGAGATTGCTTTAGCAACTCTACAACCTCTTGAGCAACAGCCGTAAACGCCCGCTTTAGAGAAGAACCAACAAAGGAATCAATTTGAGTTGAAGCGCTTAAGCGATCGCTATCATCTTTGATCAGTAAGGGAGTGGATACCATAAAACGATCCTCTGTCACACAATAATTGGGATGGAGAGCGAACTTAATGACTTGCATTGACACTCGCTGCCGTCAACCGCTTAACATTTCAGCGATCGCCCTACAGTCCTCTTTGCACCATTGGTGTAAAACAAACTCAAAACCTGTAACTCAGTTACTCTCTGTGTTTGTATGAGTTCACTATAGGGAATTGACTCTCTCTTGTAGTCAACTCTGAGTTGTCACTTTTGTGTAGTCGAGTGATGGGTGCATGAGCCCATCTCACGACGCAAGACTTTCCTGAACTAAAGTTGGTAGCCCAAGGTCAACTAAAGTACAATCCACAACTGGTTACCCCATGCTGAACGGCAACAATCATGGCTTGAGTGAGTGACAAATCAGCGCAGGCGATCACTCACACCCAATTCACTCAAAAGCCGATTGATGTGCAACTTAGTGGGCTTTCACCCATACGCAAGGCAGGCTGATACTACCTTCCCTGGCAGGTAACTGCTTGATTCAATCGATTCTGTACTGTATGGTCAGGGGTGCTGGCAACCAGAAGGACTTCGCCAGTAGGAGTGACTTGCCAGCCAGTTGCTTCAGTAATTGGGGAGTCGAGTTTGGGGTTTGGGGTGTTGAGGAAAGTTGTGAGTGCTGAGTTTTGAGTTCTAAGTTCTGAGTTCATGCTGGCTCCTGACTCCTGACT
>NZ_JACJOZ010000009.1:0-124605 GCF_014695795.1 Phormidium sp. FACHB-592 | reverse complement strand
CCTGAAAATCATGAAGGCATGGTTTATGTGGTCATGATTCGGTTGATGCTGAGGCGGTTAACAAACAACCGACGAACGAGGAACTTGAAACCTGCTTAACCAGCATTTACAAACACTTTCTAAGAAGACAACCGCCAAGAAAACAACTACGAAAAAATCCACCACCAGCAAAAAAGCTTCAACGACTTGAACCAGCTAGACTTTTGTAGAGATGTCTATAGCGAGGTCAGAAGCAAGGAGATAGGCGGCATTTAGGATGAAAAAACGTGGAGGCTCCTGACTCATGGATTTTGCTGTGTATGTCAGTTCTTGAGGATTCTAAATCAGGATTTTGCAATGGCGAAACTATTGAAACGTCTGTTAATTATTACTTCTCGACTGTTTATTGCTTTGGTTCTTTCTGGGGTGTTTTTCCTATTTCTCTTTATGTTCGTTGCTCCAGCTTTGCTGGATTCGGGCAATGTTTTGCCAACCCATAGTGGGACTTATACTGGGTTTTACCTTATGTATCCAAGTCTTACCGGAAAAGTAAATAATCTCAATTGCCGGACTAATGGATTAGGTCTAGACAGTTACTCCTATTTCTGTCGCTTTAATGTTGAATCATCAAATATTGAGCGATTCATTAAGGAGAGGTCGATGTTTAAGCAGGCGGGACTAAAGCCTTGGAAATGTAGACGATTATACGAGGGGTGGACTCCTAAAGACTCTTGGTGGCAACCGTCAGAGCTTGAGGGCGAAGGACAATGCTACATATCCGGAGGGGGAAACTATTTTACAGTGTTATATTCCCAAAAAAGTCAACTTGCTTACATAAATGACGCTGATCTTTAAGCCGTTTCGGTAGGGTTGAGTCTAACGAAACTCTACAAAACCCAGCTAATTTACGTAATTGAGGATGACTTGCAACAGATTGCCATACTCGCCATTCGTAAACCTACACCCTACGACTATGACAATTTAGATGCGTTGTTGAACAGCCTGGAATAACCATTTGTAAATACCCTTACCCTCTCGCCTCAATCTGCCTCACAGTCGTTAACGCTGAGTAGCTCACCCCTGCCGTGCCCTCACCGGGATGAGTCGAGTCTCCCACCAACCAGAGATTACGAATGGGTGTACGGTTTGCAAAGCCAAAGGGACCAAACGTTGGCACCCGCTGACCAATCCCGCCGACAGTGCCCTGATCGCGCCCCGTAAAATGTGCAAACGTTCGAGGCGTTGCCGCTTCAACGTGCAAAATCGTTTCGTCATTGAGGTTGAAGAATTGAGACAGACGAGCGATCGCCGCCTCGGTATAGCGCTGCTTCAGTAAGTCGTAGGAGGTTTGAGTTTCAAGTTCAGCCTTTTGATTTTTACCTTCTGCCTTCTGCCTTCTGCCTTCTGCCTCCCCCTCTCCCCACCAAAGACTGGTATCCGTAAACGACGACGCAATAATCGTCGCTTTCCCTACCGGTGCCCGACCATCACCGGGACGACTCACCGAAACAAAAAGGGAGTTGTTCTCAGCGATCGCACCCTCATAGTCATACAAAAACTGAAGGTGGGGCGGGCAGTCTTCGGGGATAGCGCGTTCATCCACACCGAGATACACCACAAACGCACCAGAGCCAGGCGGCAGTTTCTCTACTCGTCGCTGATAGCCTCTAGGAGCATTCTCGCCCAGCAAGTCCATCAGGTTTTGCACCGTCACGTTGGCTACGACATGGTCGGCAGGCTCTGTCCAAACGTCTTCTGTTTTCTGGTTGCGGATAGCCACACCTGCAACCCGATCGTTTTCAACATGGACGGCTTCCACCGTATGACGCATGAGGAGCTTGCCACCATCACGTTCCAGTGCCGCAACAAGGCGATCGCTCAACGCCTGCATACTGCCGTGAAGATGAAACAACCCTTGTGGCTCCTGAGAAACTCCCAAGGCTGTCGCTGCATAAAGCAACGCCGTTTCTTCTGCATTCACCTGCGAATAAAGCTTGAGTTGCAAATCAAGAAAGGTGCGTAGCCGCCGGTCATGCGCCAAACCGTAGCCACGAAGGACATCACCCACGGTGGAAAACGTATGAGGCAGGGTCAGCAGCGTGTCTGATCGGACTGCCTTCGTTAACTGCCATAGATCCCACAGGTTGCGCGGCGGCAGCACCGGATCGCGTGACTGAAACGCCCAACTGTAGCGAAATAAGTCTGTTAACAACTGCCAAAATGGTTCACTGCCAGGAAACTGTCGCTGACGTTCCGCCTGCCAGCGTTGGGGGTCACGCCAAACGTTGATCGGCTCAGTTTCTCCCGGTAAGTAAACGGCACAGGCAGGATCACAGTGAGTGGCGGGTGGCAGATCAATACCCAGCTCGGCAAAAATCCGGTGATGAATGCCGCCAGGTTCCAGCCCCGCTACCTGAGTCGCACCGACATCAAACGTGAAACCCTGTCGCTTAAAAGTTGAGGCGCAACCACCGGGTACTAATGCTTGATCCAGCACCAGCACAGAGTAGCCTCGATGCGCCAGCAATGCGCCAGCCGTTAACCCACCAATACCTGCCCCAATGACAACAACATGAGGAGCCTGATGTCGATTGCGCTGATTACCTGACATACCCGGCATTTTACACTTCTTAATAATTCCATCATAAAGCTTTATGCTTGATCTAGGGTTGGGTTGAGTTTGTAAATGCCACGCTGGCTTTGCTATCAGCTTTCAGTCTTCAGCCTTCAGCTTTTAGATTCCCTGCTGACCGCTAATTGCTTAGATAATTTACCTTTGCCGCTGCGACGCTCTCGTTCCGATTAAGATAGGTGAAGCCCCTCCACTGAAGAGCGCACCGCATGACTTCAACTTTAAGGAAACCTGTCGCTCAGCCGCTCAATGCGCCAACGCTGCACCGTCTTGCTAATGGCTTGACGATCGTTGCAGAACAGATGCCCGTTGACGCTGTAAATCTGAATGTCTGGCTCAATGTTGGATCAGCTGTTGAAACAGATTCAATCAATGGCATGGCGCACTTTTTGGAGCACATGATCTTTAAGGGCACCGCGCAACTTCAGAGCGGCGAATTTGAACGTTGTATTGAGCAACGAGGAGCCGTAACCAATGCAGCGACCAGTCAAGATTACACTCATTACTACATCACCACTGCGCCCCAAGACTTTGCTGACCTGGCACCGTTGCAAATTGATGTGTTGATGAATGCCAGTATCCCCAATGATGGGTTTGAGCGAGAGCGCCATGTCGTGTTAGAAGAGATTCGTCGATCGCAGGATAATGTTCGCCGCCGCACATTTCAGCAGGCAACCGAACTAACCTTCGATCGCCTTCCCTATCGTCGTCAAGTGTTGGGTCCGACCACAGTCATTGAGCAACTGACTGCCCAACAGATGCGCGATTTTCACCAGCAGTGGTATCAGCCACAGGCAATGACTGCTGCCGTTGTTGGCAATCTTCCGGTTGATGAGTTGATCCGCATTGTAGAAGCTAGTTTTGTGCAAGCAGCCAGCGGTCAGCGGTCAGCCAGCAGCGGTAAGTCGTTAGAAGCCCAGCACTCAAAACCCAAGTCGTTAGTACCTGAGGCTCCGTTTCAGACGATCGTGCGTCGGGAATTAACCGATGCAAGCCTTACTCAGGCGCGTCTGATTATGGCTTGGCGTGTACCTGGGTTGAATGATCTCCAGCAGACGTATGTTTTGGATGTGCTGGCTTCGGTATTAAGTCATGGGCGGACAACGCGGCTGGTGCAAGATCTGCGAGAACAGCGTGGGCTGGTTTCGAGCATTTCTGCCAGCAACCTGACCTATCAACACCAGGGTGCCTTCTACATTTCGGCACAGCTGCCGACTGAGAATTTAGCCATCGTAGAAGCGGCGATCGTCCAGCATCTCCATGACTTACAAGCTGACCTCATTAGCGAAGCCGAAGTTGCGCGTATCCGCACTCGCGTTGCCAATCATTTCATCTTTGGCAGCGAAACACCCAGCGATCGCGCCGGGCTCTATGGTTACTACCAAGCTCTCGTTGGCGACCTTTCAGCGGCGATCGACTACCCAACCCACATCCAGGCACTAGATGCCGAAGCAGTCAGGGCGGCAGCTCAAACCTATCTTTCGCCTACTGCTTATGGAGTCGTTACGATTAAGCCAGAAGCGAATGAAGGAGCAGGAACATAACCTGTAGCCTAAAATCCGTAGCGTAAACAAGTTAGGGGCATGGCTGCGATAATGCGATGCCATGTCCCTAAGCACTTTCTAGCAAACAAAAGACCTGTTAAAGCAACAAAAATAGGGTCGGTGGCTGGATAAAAAGAAACCCGGCACCTGACCCTATTAAGCTGCTCTAGCTAAGACATTTAGCCGAGCCAACTCTTCAGCCTTTCGGCAATTTGAGGACGGCGTAGCTTTCGCATTGCTTTGCTTTGAATTTGCCGTACCCGTTCGCGTGAAAGGTTAAACAAGCCACCGACTTCTTCTAACGTGCAGGGTTTGCTAGAGGTTAGCCCATAGCGCAGGGAGATAATGTCTTTCTCGCGTTGGGTTAGCACATCGCCCAGCACATCCCAAATTTCCTGACGCAGCATGGTTTCACTCATCTGTGCTTCTGGCGACTGAGTATCACCATCTTCCAGCAGATCCATGAGTTCTGTGTCCTCACCTTTACCCACACGATGGTTTAGCGATAAGGACTTACGGCGCACTTGCTGCAAATTTCGTAGCTGCTCTGGTGTAACTTCTAGGGCATTCGCTAGCTCTACTTCAGTGGGGTTGCGGTTTAACTCTTTACGCAGATCGCGGTGCGCTTTCTTGAGCTTGTTCAGCTTTTCGACGATGTGGATTGGGAGACGAATGGTGCGGGCATCATTGGCGATCGTCCGTGTAATACCTTGCCGAATCCACCAATAAGCGTAGGTCGAAAACTTATAGCCCTTGTCTGGGTCAAACTTTTCGGTCGCACGGTTCAACCCTAAAGCGCCTTCCTGAATTAAATCTAGAAAAGGAACGCCCCGGTTGAGATAGCGTTTGGCGATCGACACAACCAGCCGCAGGTTCGATCGAATCATCTTACGCTTGGCAACCCGGCTGCGGTACAAACGATGCTCTAGCTGCCGTTCGGTTAGTTCGACAGCGGCAGCAAGTTCTGCCCGAGTCGGAACACGATCCAATTCCTCAATTAGCCGCGATTGCACAGCATCCATATCAACCAGATAGCGAATCCGCCGCGCTAGCTCAACTTCCTCATTCGGTTTCAGTAAGGGATAGCGCGCCATCTCTTTGAAAAATGCACCTACCGCATCATCCGAACTGGTTTTGCTATAGCCAGACGGACGCGCACTAGCAATTTGATCCACATCCTCGTCCGTGCTCATCGCTTCGTCATCATCACTAGCGACAGCATCAAGCAGACTGGCATCGGTAATGACGGCACCAGTCGCGTCGTCGCCCTGAAAAAGTTCAGCTTCGGCAGCATCAATATCAGCAAAGTCGGGCTCAGCCAAATCGTCAGCAGCTAACCCAATAGGCAAATTTCCGTCAGCCACCAGTTGCAACGATTCAAGCATTGCGTCAGCAGGCATTGCCTCATGCTCAAACGCCGCTACATCTTTAGATTGAATGGTCTCTTGGTGCATAAAAATAATTGGTGTGAGGGGGGCTGCTTACTAAAAAGGGGGGTAAGTATACGCTTTTCTAAGCGATGAAATCTCTGAATCCAGCTATGCAAGCTGAGTAAATTACTTAACCTCTAGATTTGCCGAACTCAACGACTCAACTAGGAACGTGGGAAAAGGGTGTTGCCTGCAGGCGACATACCAGCAGAGAAACGCTTGACCAGTACCATGCCATGAGCCGATCGCCTTCTGTTAAACTACTTGAAGCAAATTTTTAGGCTGTTCGCTCGACTACAAAAAGCCTTTCAACCCTGTTTAATCGCTTCAACAAGTTGGGTAGAGAGAAACAAGTAACGCTATAGAGAGAAATGATGATCGGCAAACTCCAAGGTGCGAATCTCTAGAGCAGGTGCAAATCTTTGGAGTGGAAAGACTTTTGCCCGACAATCACAGTGAAAGTTGCTACCCCCTTTTCTCTTGCAAACTCTCGGCAGATGCCAGAGGCAAACAGGTCTTGAGACGTGCCGCTCAACAGACATCATTTATAGCTGAACGTAGTTGAACATTGTCATACGTTTGACAGGAAGACTCCTTGCTTGCTGCACCAATCCGCGTATCGCGGTCAAAACGCTGGCTGTGTTCAACTGCTTATCCTTTTAAAAGAGTCCCATAGAGTTCATACGTCTCCTATCTATCGGTAGGGTGAAAACACCTCTTCCACAAGCTAGAGTGTGAAAAGCTGTAGGAAGAGGGAAAAGCAAACGCCGCACGTTCCTGGTAGGCAGAAGACGAGATTAAGTACTGAAGCCCTTTCCGTAAGCCTTCACCACGGCTATATTCTAAAGTCTGAATCCCCTGATGTTTGTGTTGGCTGAACCTGGAACCGATTATTTTGCTGATGCACCCGTAGCTGCCTGGGTCGAAGTGCTGGTAGATTGTCCTGGGGCCCAAGGCGTTTTTACCTATCGGCTACCGCCCTCTTTGGTGGTTCAACCAGGCGATATTTTAAGCGTGCCCTTTGGGATGCAACAGGTAGGCGCGATCGCCATTCGTTGTCTTGCCACTCCGCCTACTGACCTGGAGCCAACCCAACTTAAGGATGTTGATACGCTATTACAGACGGGCTTCTTTTCGGCGACCTATTGGCAGCTCCTAACCCGCGTAGCAGACTATTACTGCACCTCTCTAATGCAAGTAGTGCGCGTTGCACTACCGCCAGGATTGCTGACGCGATCGCAACGGCGCGTACGGCTGGTAGACGGCAAGGCAAACGGCAAACGGCAAACGGCAAACGGCGAAACCGATGCTTCCCCTCCCTCCTCTCCCCTCTCCCCTGCCGCTCAACAACTCCTCACACTCCTAAATGCAAGCAAGACGGGAGACTATACCTGGCAGTACCTACAACGCCAGTGTCAGGGTGCACATCAAGGGCTGCAAGAACTTGTCCGCAATGGCTGGGTCGAAAATTATCTAGAGCCGCCAGCAACCGTTCGCCCCAAGCAACGGTTGGCAGTCACCCTGGTTGCATCGTCTCCCACTGACCTTACCCTGACCACCCGGCAGCAGGAGATTCTGGCAGTGCTGCGACGGCAGGGCGGTGAGCTGTGGCTAGCGGATCTACTCCAGCAATGCCGTACCAGTTCCACAACGCTGAAAGGTTTGGCGCAGAAAGGGCAGGTTGTGATTCAGCCACGTGAAGTGCTCCGGCGTGAGCATGCCCCGACGATCGCAGCCGATGTGTCGAAGCCCTTGACTCCAGACCAGACAGCAGCGTTGGAGCAGCTTCAGGCACTCTCTGGCTTTGCTCAGGTGTTGCTACATGGTGTCACTGGCTCTGGTAAGACCGAAGTTTACCTACAGGCGATCGCGCCCATGTTGGAGAACGGGCAATCTGCTTTAGTGCTGGTGCCCGAAATTGGGCTGACACCACAATTGACTGATCGTTTTCGTGCCCGTTTTGGCGATCGTGTCTGCGTTTACCACAGTGCCCTCTCAGATGGCGAACGCTACGATACCTGGCGGCAAATGCTCAATGGCGATGCTCAGGTTGTAATTGGCACCCGCTCTGCCGTCTTTGCACCGTTGCCACGCCTGGGTCTCATTGTGCTGGATGAAGAACACGACTCCAGCTTCAAGCAAGACCAGCCCGCTCCTTGCTATCACGCCCGCACGGTTGCTAGCTGGCGAGCAGAGTTAGAAGATTGTCCGCTGCTGCTAGGGTCGGCAACGCCATCGCTGGAAAGCTGGGTTTTCTGTAGAAGCCAGAAGGCAGAAGGCAGAAGGGAGTGGGGAATCGGGAGTGGGGAATCGGGAGTCGGGAGTCGGGAGCCAGAAAGCAGCCGTCCGTCATTAGAGGAAAAGCTTCGCGAACCAAACTCAAACCATTCTCCTACTCTTCGCTCCTCACCCGTTGCTCTTCACCCTTTACCCCTTTTCCTCTCCCTTCCCACTCGCGTTCACGATCGCCCACTGCCCTCGATTGACGTGGTGGACATGCGTCGGGAACTTCATGAAGGCAATCATTCAATTTTTAGTCGATCGCTGCGAGCAGCACTCCTTACTATGAAGGAACGGCAGCAGCAGGGCATTCTATTTATTCACCGTCGTGGGCATAGCACCTTCGTTTCTTGCCGAAGCTGTGGCTACGTTGTCACCTGTCCTAACTGCGATGTCTCGCTGGCGTACCATCATGTTCACAGTGAGGCAATACCCCTATTACGCTGCCACTACTGCAACCACACCCGTTTACTACCCAACGACTGCCCAACCTGTCACTCGACCTACTTCAAGCATTTTGGCAGCGGCACTCAGCGTGTTGCTCAAGCGCTGGCACAGGAATTTCCTGACCTTCGCGTGCTGCGGTTTGACAGTGACACAACGCGCACAAAAGGTTCGCATCGAGCGCTGCTGAACCAGTTTGCGGCTGGCGAAGCAGACCTTTTAGTGGGTACTCAAATGCTGGCGAAAGGGATTGATCTACCGCAAGTGACGCTAGTTGGCGTTGTGTCAGCCGATGGGCTACTGCACATGGCAGATTATCGTGCGAGCGAACGCGCGTTTCAAACGCTGACCCAGGTAGCGGGGCGCTGTGGGCGTGGGGACGATCCGGGACGAGTGATTCTGCAAACCTATGCGCCTGACCATCCAGTCATTCAAGCTGTACAGCAGTATGCCTATGAGCAGTTTGTGGCTACCGAACTGGGGCAGCGATCGCAGCTCAACTATCCGCCCTACGGTCGCTTGGTCTTATTGCGGTTTGGCAGTACCAGCCCGATCGCAGTGCAGCAAGCTGCCGAACGGGTAGCGCTAGCACTGGCAGACTTAGAAGCGCATGGTGTAGAGCGTTTGGGACCCGCGCCTGCTGTTATTTTGCGTGTTGCGCGTCGCTACCATTGGCAAATCTTGCTGAAGCTACCGCTTCATACCGCAGTGACGCTGCCCGATAGCACCACGCTCCGGGCGCTCTGTGCCAGCAATGTCAGTTTAACGATTGATGTTGATCCACTAAATTTGTTCTGATTGGCTTCAAGAAATGCTTTAACCGACGGAGAGGGAACGCTAGGCGGGACAGATAGCGATCGCCTGCAAGCGGTGATGTGCTTACGCCAAGCCGCTTAAATTCCATCCCTGCAAATACGGAATAGAGCAAGCGCGTCTCGTTTCCTTAAATGTAGACACTAGCTGCGCAGACACGACCATGCGACCTTTTCGCTACATGGGCAAGAAAATGTCAAGCTTTAAGTGCCTGGACTAGCCAACGTCTTTATTCTACCGATTTCATCGAGACAAGCCTTTATGACCTTCCAACCTGTTAAACTGACTGCCCTCTTTGTACTTTTAGCTAGCGTTGCTACGCCCCCCGATTCGGCACAGGCAGCAGCACTAGGTCAAGTAATGCCTGCCAACCGTCCAGCGACCCTACTTCTTACGCAAGCACAGGCTACTCCCGTTGCCCGTCTACTCAAGGACGGCAATGCCTTGCTGAATGAGGGTAAGTCGGAGCAAGCGCTATCTTTGTTTAAGCAAGCGCTAGACGCTGACGCAAAAAATGTCCAAGCCTGGATTGGTCAGGGCACTGCGTTCTACAATTTGGAGCAGTATGACGAGGCGATCGCTGCCTATAAGCGTGCCACAGAACTCGATTCGCGCTCAGTGTCTGGCTGGGTCGGGCTAGGTAATGCATTGGATGACAGCAAAAAGCCAGAAGATGCTCTGAAAGCTTATGACACAGCGCTGAAAATTGACGCTAACGATGCCAATGTCTGGTACAACCAAGGTGTAACGCTCAGTCGCCTACGCCGCTATCAGGACGCACTGACTGCGTACGATAAAGCGATACGCTTGCAACCAGCCTATGGAAGTTCCTGGTACAACCGAGGCGTAGTGTTAACCAAGCTGCAACGTTATCCTGAAGCGCTTGCGTCTTATGACCAGGCAATAAAAATTGCCCCTGATCGCGCGGATACCTGGATCAATCGCGGGAATGTGCAGTTTAACCTCAAACGCTATCAAGATGCGGTTAAATCCTACGATCGAGCCATCACACTCCAAGCAAGTAACGAAGATGCCTGGTTTAATCGTGGTGTTGCCTTAGCCCAACTTGAGCGTTATCAAGATGCGATCGCGTCCTTTGAGAAAACGCTTAAAATCAACCCCAACAACACAGATGCTCGCGAAAACCGCGATCTCTTGCTCAAGCAAGTGGGACAACTTAATCAAGACGCTGTATAAGTGAGCGAAGCAGGCACTACTTGATGCCCAGCTTACAACAATACTTGAACGGCTCTCTTCAAAACCGATTGCTTCACCAAAACGTAATCTGTGTTGTAGGCAGAGATAGCAAAAATGCTAATGTCAGCGGTCGGCGGGATGACTGCTTGGGTACACATAATCGAGAGTTTGTCCTGCGTCCGCGCCACAGCAAAAAATCCTTGCAGACTCCAAGCTGATATGGGCAGAGCGCGATCGAGCCGACAGATAGCAAACACCTCTAGCAAGATGGCAAGAGTAAGTTGCACGTCAGATGTGATCAACCACCCGCTATCGCAGGAATAATGCTAACCTCATCGCCGTCTTTTAAGGGGGTTTTAGCACCGTCTAGAAAGCGAATATCTTCACTGTTGACGTAGAAATTGACGAAACGACGCAACTCACCTTTATCATCACACAAACGCGCTTTGATGCCGGGACAGCTTGCTTCCAGCGATTCCAACAAATCAGAAACGGTATCAGCATTGCATTCAAGCGTTGCCTGATTGTTCGTCAGCTTTTGGAGTGGAGTTGGAATGAGAACTTTAATGGACATGGGTTGAAAAGATAAAAGGATGAATCATGAAATAGCACAAAGATGAAGTAAGAAAGGGCTGTTTTGACGTTTTAGCCTTCAGCCCTTATCCTTCTATTCTTAAACTAAAACTTGCTGCCATTCTAAGCGCTCTAACGTGTGTGAGCGTTCGAGTGCCCGCTCAAAGCTATCTAGTTTGGGTTCGATCGTAAACGGTTCGCCGATGTAACCCTGCATTGCTTCTTGGGTTTTTAGACCATTGCCTGTGATGTAAACAACTGTCGTTTCATCAGGATCAATCTTGCCAGCTTCCACTAGCTTTTGCAGCACTGCTACAGTCGTGCCGCCAGCGGTTTCGGTGAAGATGCCCTCAGTTTCTGCTAATAGCTTGATGCCTTCAATAATTTCGGCATCGGTAACAGATTCAATATTGCCGTTAGTCTTGCGAGCAATGTCGATCGCGTAAACCCCATCTGCCGGATTGCCGATCGCTAGTGACTTAGCAATGGTGCTGGGCTTCACAGGTGTTACAAAGTCGCGTCCCTCACGGTACGCCTGGGCGATCGGAGAGCAGCCGTCTGCCTGTGCGCCGCTAAAGCGCACGTGCTTATCAGCAACCAGTCCCACATCGACAAATTCTCGGAAACCCTTATAGATTTTCGTGAAGAGAGAACCTGAAGCTAGCGGTGCCACAACATGGTCTGGCAACTGCCAACCTAGTTGTTCTGCCACTTCATAGCCTAGCGTTTTGGAGCCTTCAGAATAGTAAGGGCGCAGGTTGATATTTACAAAGCCCCAACCATGGGTGTTGGCGACTTCAGAACAGAGGCGGTTTACCTGATCGTAATTGCCTTGCACCGCCATCACAGTAGGACCATAAATCAATGTGCCCATAACCTTACCAGCTTCTAGATCGGCAGGAATGAAGACACAACAGTCTAAGCCTGCATGAGCCGCGATCGCCGCTGTAGAATTTGCCAGATTGCCAGTGCTAGCGCACGAAACAGTCGAAAAACCTAACTCTTTTGCCCGCGTTAGCGCTACCGATACCACCCGATCCTTAAAGCTCAGGGTTGGCATATTCACTGCATCATTCTTGATGTACAGCTTATTTAAGCCGAGGCGACGTGCCAAGCGTTTCGCCTGCACGAGCGGTGTCATACCTGTACCTACGTCGATCGGCTGGTTGGTTTCAACAGGCAAAAAGGATCGATAGCGCCAGATCGAATTTGGTCCCGCCTGAATCGTTTCGCGGGTCACTGTTTGACGTAGAGCATCGTAATCGTAAACAACTTCCAAGGGACCAAAGCAGTACTCGCAGACGTGCATAGCCTTAAGTTCGTACTCTTCGCCACACTCTTTACACTTAAGCGCACGAAAGGTTGCAGCAGATTTGGTTTTTGGTTGAGTTGCCTGGGTCATAGTCAAAAGCTCTCAGTGATGGTGAAGGACACGATTAAAGACGAAGTTCGATTGATGGTAACACGGGTAACAAAACCAGTCAAACATACCCGACTCTTTTTATCGGGTATTGGTGCTGATGAGCATTTCAGCCATTTTTACCGCGAATGCCGTAGAGAAGTGCCATATATCCTCTAAGGGAAGAACGTCATCTTTACTACAGATAAAGTTGGCATGGTCTGACAAGCTACTCGCAGCTTTAGTCTGCCAGTCATAACTGCTAGTTAGCTGCGTAAAAGCTGTGCCAGAACAGCAGTATTAAGCGTGATTGAGTATGCTTCTGCAAAAACGCAAGTGATGTACAGCGAAACACATACTGCTTAGGGCAATCTTTGCAACCTGAAACAGTAACGAGAGCCGTAGCACAGGCACATACTAGCGAACTAGTCCGAGAGGGGGATGGTCACTTTGTCAAACAGTTGTTATATTTTGTAATAACAAGCGGATCACTAATTCTGACTCTTGGGAAACCGTAAGCAGAAGCAGCGATCGCTAGAAACGTCCAACCGAAGCAATTCGCTATTGGGCGGTCAAAACACACTCTCTCAAACTGGAGTCGAACATGAGCCAACCTGTTGACCTATCTTTAGAGCAGCAATTCAGTATCCGTTCCTTTGAATCCCAAGTGCAGAACATGAGCCGTGAACAAGCTCAGGACTTCCTCGTCAAGCTCTACGAGCAAATGGTAATGCGTGAGAACATGTACAAGCATTTTCTTAAGCACCAATGGGGATTAGAATCGGGTCCTCAGTTTCAGTAGCGTTTTCTGCGCTGTGGACGACCTCTATCTCTTGCTTTTTTCAGACTTAATGGAAGAGAGCTGGGGGTGCTGGGGCGTCAAGTGCAGTCTATTTAGTTTTTTTGATTGTTAGTACTGCTAATTTAATTTGCTTGATCAACGTCTTACTCATCTTTCTCAAACGTTGATGTTAACTATCATCTCGAATAGACTTTTGTCTTGAATGACTGGAAAACGCTGTCTGGCTCCGATCAGCGCGTGCCGACCAGTAAGAAAGCATTTAACCAAAACCAATACCTTAATGAAATCACCACGCTGTTTTGTTCTGCAATGGTAGTTTAAGGACAGGTGAGCTGAAGAGCGCTTGCCAACCTGGGTACCATGTTTCAGCGTTTAGTAATCTGTACAGACTTTTCGGACGGACTGCACCGCCTTGTAAGCTTCGTGTCTAGCTTTGCAGAAGGTGGTGTGAAGCAGCTTGTCTTTTTGCATAGTGTTCCGTATGTTGAGCGCAACAACGTTCCACGGATTAATGAGGAAGGGATCAAGCAGGCACAGGAACGCTTGAGCACTGCGCTGAAAAACCTTCCTCCGGGCATTGATGTACAAGTGGAAGTCGAGTGTGGTAATCCGGTTGACTTGATCTTAAAGGTAGCTAATAAATATGCGGCAGATCTAGTGCTTACTGGCACCCCAACCCGCAGCCTTCTGGCAGAAAAATTCTTTGGTAGTACGACTGTCGCGCTGGTACAACGGTTGACAGTGCCCTTGATGGTGATGCGTCCGCAGTTGATTGCAACTTATACAGCGGAGGAATTGTCTTTGCGCTGCCGTCATCTGTGCCGCTACTTACTAGTGCCTTACCATGGAAGTCCTGCCTCAAAGTATTTGGTGCAGCAACTGAAGCAAAGCTTTCAACCGTCGATCGAGTTACAGCTACACCTATGTTGGGTTGTGGATGGGATGCGACGGCGCGACGTGCCTACCGACCATCAGCTTGCCAGCGCACGTAAAGAACTGGAGACGATTGCCGCTGAAATAAGAACGGCAGACATAACGATCGATCCGGTCGAAGTTCGGGAAGGCGACCCACTGACAGAAGTGTTGGCAGCAGCACAGGAAGCCAATGTCAGCGCGATCGTTACGTCCTCAAGCGTACCCAATAAGCTGTTGAGTTGGTCTGCACCACAGTTTACAGACGAGCTGTTGCGTCGGAGTTGGCATCCAATTATCTACTTCCCACCGTCGCGACAGTAAGTAGAAAGGCTAAATCAAGCACCATCGAGAGACTGGGTTTCGACTGCGCTCAACCTGCCGACACGCAGGACTAGGAGCATTGAGCGAAGTCGAGATGTGTCTCTATCAATAATTACGCCCAGCTACTTAGAGGCATTGCAACCTGTCCTTAAGGTTGATCAAAAATTTTGATCAGACCTGCACTGAGTGGCATATATTGCCGTAGTCCCTTTTAGGCTAGCGCAGGGTTTGACAAAGCAGCGGGCGATCGACGTAGAAGCAGTGGCACTACGACGACCAGCCAGTAGTGGCGTGGGAAATAAGATTTACAACATTAAGATCTGTTCGCTTTAAAGTTTTGAAGGGTTGGGTCAACAATTGAAGAGACTTGTCTGCATAGCTGTACTGAAGTGTCTCAACCGTCTTCTCAAAAATTCATAGCGTCTGAGGCTCAGAAAGCCAAACAGTACGAATCCATGCAGGCAGAGCTACGCAAGCAGCAGCAACAGATGGCACTGTTTGGTGAAGTGACGCTCAAAATTCGGCAGTCGCTTCAGCTCGAAGATATTTTGCATACGACTGTGACAGAGGTGCAGCGCCTTTTGCAAGTCGATCGTGTGTTGATTTACCATGTCTTACCTGATCGCACTGGCAAGACCATTAGCGAGGCAGTGTCGCCAGAGTATCCGGCACTAATGCATTTAGAGTTTCCCGAAGAAGCGTTTCCTCAGGACTATCAGCAGCTTTATGCTCAAGGACGAGTGCGGACGATCGCCAACGTACGCGATCCGACCGCTGGTTTAGCGACTTGCTTAGTGAAATTTGTGGAGCAATTTGGCATCAAAGCAAAGTTAATTGTGCCGATCGTCCAGACGCTCACGGTTCATACTCACGGTAACGCTCTCGTTCAGCAGCACCTCTGGGGTTTGTTAATTGCCCATCAATGCCAGAGCACGCGACAGTGGGTCGAGTTTGAGCGAGAGCTCATGCAACAACTGGCAGTGCATATTAGCCTTGCCCTCTCGCAAGCACAACGGCTAGAACAACTGGAAGCGGCTATAGAAGCCCGTACCGCCGCCCTGCAAGCAGCTCAACACAATTTGCAGCAGGAAAGCAACGGGCGGATGCAAGCAGAAGCTGCCCTACGTCAAAACAATGAGTGCCTAGCTATCATCAGCCACGAACTGCGAACACCACTAACCTCCTTGCACAGTGCCCTCAAAATTTTGGCGACTGGGCGTTTAGGCAACCTCTCAGCCAAAGGGCAACAAATGCTGACGATCGCGGATGCCAGCACTGAACGGCTTGTGCGGCTAGTCAACAACGTGCTCGATTTACAGCGGATTGAGTCTGGTAACCTCATGATGCAACGACAAGCGTGTAATGCCGCCTACCTGCTCACTCAGGCAGCAGAGGCAATGCAACCGATGGCACAGCAACATGGCATTACCCTGGTGACCCAGCTAGAAGATATTTCTGTCTGGGCGGATGCCGATTACATTCTGCAAACGCTGACCAATCTACTTAGCAATGCCATCAAGTTTTCACCCCCATATGGCAAGGTCTGGTTGAGCGTTACCCGTTCCGATGCCCCCTCTCCGTACCCTGCACCCACTCAGCAAAACATCTCGATGGTAGGTTCAACTGAAAGCCACGATCGCAGCCTAGACGGAGCCCCACACCTTATACCCAAGCCCGTTCGGCTGCATACTCACGCCGAAACCCACGCCCGTCCGGCTAAGTTCATATCGAAGCCACTCGCCACTCCCCACTCCCCACTCCCTGAAGCAGTCTTCCGTATTCGTGACGAGGGGCAAGGCATCCCAGAGGATCAACTAGAACGTATTTTTGAGCGGTTCCAACAGGTCGATGCCTCTGATTCTCGTCAGAAAGGGGGCACGGGCTTAGGGTTGGCAATTTGCCGCAACATTATTGAGCAACACAACGGCAGGATTTGGGCTGAAAGCACCCTGGGCGGTGGCAGCACCTTTGTGTTCACACTGCCTGCGCCCAGGTAGAGGCGCGTAGACAGGCGCTCCCTGCGATGCTCCTACCAAATGCCCTAATGCCCTAGCTCGAACCGTTTGCAACACGCTGTGACTAGCAGTTCTTACCTAGACGAAGGACACCCTACAGCATAGATTCATTAGCTGCACCACAATTGCCGAGAAAAGGCTATATGCTCATCCCCAATCTCAGGTAGTGGAAACTCATGCCCACCAAACGAATCTTAATTATTGATGATGAAGAAACCATTCAAACCGTAGTGCAATTTGGCATCCAGATGAGCGCAGGATGGGACGTTTTGCTTGCCAGTTCGGGGGCGCAAGGCATTGTCATTGCCCAGACTGAACAACCCGATGTCATTTTGTTAGATGTTGTGATGCCTGCTATGGATGGTCTTGCAACGTTCAAAGCGCTCCAATCCCATCTTGCGACAAAACATATTCCTGTAATCTTTTTAACGGCTAAGGTGCAAACGGCAGCAAGGCGTCAATTCGATGGCTTGGGAATCAGTGGTGTCATCACAAAACCATTCAATGCACTGCATTTACCAGAGCAAATTGCCCGCATTCTCCATTGGTAGCGATCGCCATGAAAATTCTGCTGGTTGAAGATGATGATGTCCTGATCAAGGTGCTGACGAAAACGCTGAAGGCGCATCACTACATTATTGATGCTGTCAAAGATGGCGAGATGGGATGGACTTATGGTTCTACCTTTGAATACGACCTGATTGTGTTGGATGTCGTCTTGCCTAAGCTTGATGGCATTAGCCTATGCAAACGCTTTCGTGCTGAGGGCTATGTCACCCCTATTTTGCTGCTGACCTCTCAGACGGCAAACTCTGCTAAGGTACAGGGTTTGGATGCGGGAGCAGATGACTATGTGGTGAAACCGTTTGATCAGGCTGAACTAGCAGCTCGGATGCGGGCATTGCTACGGCGGGGTAGCCCCAATCCCTTTCCACTGTTGACGTGGGGTGATTTAATGCTGAACCCCAGCACCTGTGAGGTGAGTTATCGGGGTCAACGCCTTGACCTGACCACAAAGGAATATGAGTTGCTGGAACTGATGCTGAGAGATACTCAGCACGTTTTTAGCTCAGATGAGTTGCTGGATCATCTGTGGTCGTCAGAAAAGTTTCCGTCTGAGGCAACAGTGCGTTCCCATATTCGGCGGGTGCGCCACAAATTAGCGGCGATCGGTGCGCCCCAGGACTTTATTGCCACCTTACATGGACGCGGTTATTACTTGAAAGCGCTTCAAACAGAGGTAGCTATGCCGACAATATCCCCTCCACCCGTACGATCGCCCTCCCTAGAGGTTGCCTCTGAACCTAAGATTGATCGCTCGCACGACAGTACATCCTCCCTACCCGTTGACGATCGCTCAACCACTGCCCAACAGCAATATCTTGCCTTTCTCAACGAAACCTGGACGACAACACAGCCCGATAGTATCGACCAGGTAAGAGTTTTGCTCCAGGCGATCGGAGATTTGCATGCCGACCAACTGACTCCACAACATCAGACGCAGGCACAACATCTGGCACATAAGCTAGCTGGTACTCTGGGCATCTTTGGCTTGCATAAGGCAGTTCACCTAGCCCGCCAATTGGAGCATTGGTTGGGCGGTCAAGCCCCCCTACCTGCCAACCAGGCACCGTTAATGAAAGGGCTGGTAACGGCTCTCCAGCAGGAAATCGAGGCTACAAGCCAGATTCAACCGTCTCAAATCCCCAGTGGGCAGTCACCGCTACTCTTACTCTTAAGCGATAACGAGTCGTTGAATCATGCGCTCCAAGCGATCGCCGCGAGCCGAGGTGTTCAGGTTGAGCTAGTGTCTCCACTCGCACTGGATACGACCTTGAGTGCACTGGATGCCACGATCGACGAGATTGGACAAGCACCTGATGTCATTCTGTTGCACCTGTCCATAGATCGAGCGATGTACAGCCACTCAGGTCAGGCGCAACCGCCATCTCTTTTGCAGATTTGCACTCAACGGTATCCAGCTTTGCCGATCATAGTTATGGGCGATCGCCAGGAATGGCGCACTCGGCTAGAGGTGGCACGGCATGGTGGCAAGCTCTTTCTAGACACTTCAACGTCACCAGAACAGGTGATTGCTACAGTTGTTGATTTGTTGACACGATCAAAACTGCCCACCAAGGTCATGGTCGTCGATGACGATCATCATTGGTTACGCACCTTGCCTACCTTACTGAAACCGTGGGGGTTTAAAGTCACAACCCTGGCTGATCCGCAGCAATTTTGGACCGTCTTGCAAGCTGTCACCCCTGATGTTGTGGTTTTGGATGTCAATCTGCCCGAAATCAACGGCTTTGAACTGTGTCAGATGCTTCGCAGTGACCCTGACTGGCAACGATTACCTGTATTATTTCTAAGTGCGCTGACAGATGCGTCTAGCCAGCAGAAAGCCTTTACCGTTGGCGCAGATGACTACTTACATAAACCGCTGATGGGAGGGGAATTGGCAACTCGGATTCTGAATCGCTTACAGCGTGTGCAAGTTTATCAGAGTTAAGATCGCATCGTCTTGGCACTAGCCTTATGTTGCCTGACACCAAATTATTAGCTACGTATTCAAATAAAACTATTAACAATTTATGGAAGGGTCATTAAGAAGCCGCCAGCATCCTCTGATTTGCCGCTTGGCGGACACCATTGAAGACGTTTGGCGGCAAAACCTTGATCTGTCGCCGTATAGCGTGCCAGAGGATTTGGGCTATATCGAGGGCAGTCTGGAAGGTGAACGCTTAACGATCGAAAACCATTGCTATCAAACGCCACAATTTCGCAAACTGCATTTAGAACTGGCGCAAGTAAGCAACGGCTTAGATATTCTCCACTGTGTCATGTTCCCTAAGCCTGAGTTTGCGCTGCCGATCTTTGGCACCGATCTGGTAGGGACTCTTCGTGGTGGCATTAGTGCTGCGATCGCCGATCTATCGCCTATCCGGAGCGATCGGACCCTGCCCGATCGCTACCAGCAGGAGTTAGCAGCGCTGACTAAACCCCAGTTTTCGCAGCCACGCGACTTGCCAGAGTGGGGCAATATTTTTTCGGATTTTTGTCTGTTTGTGCGTCCGGCTAGCGATCAAGAAGAGGATCAATTTCTCGATCGGGTACGTACTTTCCTCACCCTCCACTGCCAGATTGCTAGCAGCGCAACGCCCCTGACTACACCGCTCGATATTCATGACGTTCTGGTCGGGCAACAAAACTACTGTACGAAACAACAGCAAAACGATAAAACCCGCCGCGTGCTGGAAAAAGCCTTTGGCAGCGAGTGGGCTGATCGCTACATGAACACCATGCTTTTTGACTACGTAGCAGTTTGATGATCAACGGTTGAGTTCAAATCAGCACTCAGCACCGTACATTAGCGTTCCAGATTCGCTAACCAGCTTTCTAACGCTGGCAAACCGGAAAAATCCAACAACGCTTCACCCAAATCTTCTAGTTGAGCGATCGACAAACCCTGAATCTGCTTCTGCAACGCTTGTGGCACACTACCCAAGCGTCGGGTTAGCTGCCGCACAATTAAGTTAACCTCTGCTTGCAATCCCTGCTGCAATCCTTCCTGCAATCCCTCTCGAAGAATTTCTTGATAGATGACAGATTCTTTCATGGTGACGCTCCGAAAAAATTGATGAATTTGTTCGCTATCAAAGACTAAGCCTGCAAGTAACTGGGCGCAGGTTGAGATGGTTTGCCACAGACTGCTTGGCTCGATTATATTCACCTGCGCTGCCACTTGTTGTAATAAAGCAGCAGGCACGTCTGTTTGCGTGAGAACGGCTAAAGGCAGCAAACTGGGAATGCTCAACAGGGTTGTAGGTTCCTCTTCCCAGATCCGGATTACCCGGTGGCGGTGAGCGGTTTTGGTAGCAGTGAAGCGATCGATGAAGACGGCTTCTGAAGTGGTTGGTTTAAGGGAAATAACGGCCTGTTCAATCTCACAACTGTACTGACGGTAAAGCCTCACCCAATAGTCCAGTATTCTCATTGGGAGAGAAGGCCTGGACTGTGGCAATGTTTGAAACTCTAAATGCAAAATTTGGTTGCTTGTCCGCAGAAAGATGACTGAATCTACTCGAACTGGCTCAAGGCTCAACTCAGTTTTGAGAATTTGAACATCTGTTGAAGCGGTGCCAAGCAACCACTGAGCAAACGCTTCAGGATCTTGCTCAACTAGATATTTGAGTGTGTTGTCATATGCCATACAAAAGTGAGAAAACGACCCATCCAGCATCAGCGCGGTACTGGCACTTGGCTTAATAAGGCACCAATCACTGCATCCACTTGAAGTCCGTCCAACTGCGCTTCGGGGCGCAAAATAAAGCGATGTCGTAAGGTTGGTGGGGCGATCGCTTTGATGTCGTCTGGTGTCACAAAATCGCGCCCACTTAACCAGGCATTTGCCTTACTTGCCTGGAGCCATGCCACTGCCGATCGCGGGGAAGCCCCCAACGCCAGATCAGGGTGCTGGCGCGATCGCTGCACCAGTGCCAGCAAATAATCAATCAAGGGGTCAGTTACTTTCACCGATCGTACTGCCTGCCTTGCCGCCAAAATTTGTTCGACTGAGAGTAATGGTTTTAGCTTTACCAGGTCTAAGCGCTTAGTTTGCAAACCTGTCTGGCTATTCAGCAACATTTGTTTCTCTGCTTTTGGCTCGGGGTACGCCACGATAAGCTTAAAGAGAAAGCGATCGAGTTGCGCTTCTGGTAGCGGGTACGTACCTTCAAATTCCAGTGAGTTTTGCGTCGCAACGACCCAAAACGGCTCTGGTAGTGCCAAACTCTGCCCATCCAGCGTCACTTGCTGTTCTTCCATTGCTTCTAGTAGCGCTGCCTGAGTTTTGGGCGGTGTGCGGTTCACCTCATCTGCCAGCAAAAACTGGGTAAAAACAGGTCCTTTTTTGAGGGTGAAGTTTTTGGTATTCAGGTCAAAGATGTTTGTGCCGAGAATGTCGGAGGGTAGGATGTCGGGCGTCAGCTGAATGCGGCGAAAGTCTGCCTGCACCAATTGCGCCAGCACCTTGACTAGCAGCGTTTTGCCCGTTCCTGGAACGCCTTCTAAAATGACGTGCCCACCCGCTAGCAGCGCAACCATAAATTGGTGCACTAGAGCAGTCTGCCCAACTACAACCTGGCTAAGGGCTTTGGAGAGGCAATCGAAGGTGTCGTTAAGTTCAGACATGGGGAGGTAAGGGGTGAAGAAGTAGAGGAGTGAAGGAGTTAGAAAGGCAGAGGAAGCTGGGGAGACTGAAAAAGCAGGAGAGGCAGGGGAAGCGAGTGAACTTGAATGAACTCAAAACTTTTATCCTTTAGCCCTCAGCCCTCCCGCTACAAAGCTAGCTGTTTCCGAACAGTCTGCATTGCCTCTAGCAACTTTGACAACTCTGCTTCGCTGCTTCGACGTGGGCGATTGGTAGAGTTTAAGGCAGCCTCTAGAATAGCGGCGGATTGACCAGTTTGTTGAGTCCAGACATCAAGTAGCGTTGACAGTGGGAGTAGTTCTGCACCTAGCCCCAGCGCTTTTTGGATTGCAAGCTGCTCTGCTTTACAGATGGTATCCACGACAAATTGATTGCTCTCAGCTTTCCGTAAGACGGCTGACATGGCTTGAATGTATGCCTCGCTGTTGTCAACGATCGGGGTTGTGAGGGCGATCGCAGGACCGAACCGCCGATTTTGCCCCCAAAGGAGTACTAGCATCATGACGGTTACTTGAATCAAGACCAGCAGCAGGGGTGTTTTTGCCAGATAGCTGACTAAATTGCCATCTTCCTGCTTGATAACCTCTATGTCTTTGTAGCCGTGTGAGTATTCGTCTACCCAAATGGGCAGTTTCGTAGCTGTAACCAGCGTTGCCAAAAACTCAAAGTTACCAGGGGAATCTTGATAGGCATTGGCTGCTAGATGCGGTGTGGATGCAAAAACAACCCGTCCTTGCCCCATAGTTTGCTGCCAGACAACAGCGCCAAACGAATCATTCAACAGTGGCTTGATTCTAGTGTCGCGATCGGTTTCGCGACGGCTCGTGTAGATTTGCACAGCACCAGTTGGACTGCCGATCGCGCTTTCAAACGGTGCTTTGGTGACTGGCGATTGTGCGCCCAGTAGTATCAGCACATTACCGCGTTCGACCCATGCCATGCTTGCCACCGAGAGAGGTTCACCACTGCTAACTTGCAGCAGGGTTATGGGGGAAGAGACGGTCGAAGCGGCAGGGGAAGCAAGGAGGGCAGGGGAAGCAATAACAGCCATGCTTGTCTGTGCGTCTCTGCGTCTCTGCGTCTCTGCAGTTTGATTGGGATTGGCAGTTTCGATCTTCGGCGTTTTTAGCTCGCTGGGTTGGAATAGCAGCTTTAATGGCTTCTGCCAGCGCTGAATTGTAACGCCTCTGGATTCCATGAAGGCATACCAAGCTCCATAGCCATCGGGTGAACGTCCATAGGTGGAGCCACTTTGCTGCTGCTTGCCACCTGGAGCCGCAAAGAGACTAATGATCACCAGCGCAGCTAAGACGATCGCGAGTATCCAGATTTGTCGCTTGGAGAGCGTCATGGGCAAGGAGTGAGGGGAGAGAGGGGAGGGAGAGGGGACAGAGGGTAAGTGTGAGGAGAAGCAGTAGAAGAGGCTGATGCAAGCTCAACTCAATGAATTCAAAACTCAAAACTCTTGTCAAGCGGTTTCAATGTCCTGATAAGCGCGTTGGCAGCGATCGAACTCATCGGCTGAGATCTCGGCGTTGTCAAAGCAAAGTTGCTCGTGGGTGCGGATCAGCACCTGGTAAGGAACGGAACGGGGTAGCGTTTGGATAATTTGCAGGTATTCGCCATCGGTGCGACTAGCTTCGTGGGGAATGGGTTCGGTGTCATTTAAGCGTTGAAGTGCAGCCATATAGAGGGCACGGCTCGCTTCGCGGTAGTCACCTTGCTGGGCAAAGGTACGCGATCGCCGGAGCCATTCTGCCACCGTCAACGGGCGATCGGTGCGATCAGGTTGAACAATCTGCCCCTGTTGTGACAACACCAGGGCACTAAGGTAGGGACGCAAGAACGTGTAAAGCTGCCAACCTAACCAGCCCAGCATTGCCCCTGCAATCACCCAAAACAACAACCGCAGCAACCACTCTGGCAAAATTTCATTAGGCAAACGGGCGCGATCGACAGGCGCAAACAGCCGCTCTAACCACTCACTCACCCGCTGCTGCATCAGCCGCAACTGCCATCCAATGCTGGTTTTCTCGAAGGAGCCTGTCATCGGTTCACCTTAATCGCGATCGAGTCTTTACGTTCAGACTTTAATACTTGCCTTTTGCCTTCTACCTTCTACCTTTTGCCTTCTGCCCTCTGCCTTCCTTTACCTGCCCCTAATCCACCCCCTCTATCTCTGGCATCTCCACCAGAATGACACGCACACGCTGACCATCTTCAAGCACAGTAAGCTGCACGTTGTCAATTTGCAGACTATCGTTGGCTTCGGGTGGACGCTGCAACTCTTCAAGAAACAAGCCTGCTAGGGTTGCCGCTTCATCGCGCGGCAACTGAAGATTCAACTCGTTATTGACGGTCGCGATGCTAGCACGAATTTTGAAGATGCCTTCATGTTCACTAAGCTGACGAAATTCGCGTTCTTCTTCTGCATCATATTCGTCGCGAATTTCACCAACAATTTCTTCTAAAACGTCCTCTAGTGTTATTAATCCGGCTGTACCGCCAAACTCATCCTGCACAACGACCAGATGTAGCCGATTTTGCTTCATCTCTGCCAGAAGATCGGTTGCAAGCTTTGTTTCAGGAACGTAGTGGACAGGGCGAAGCAACTCTTGGATGCCCGGAGCGTCTTCTGCGCTAACGGGAAAGGGGCGAATGAGATCTTTAACGTGCAGGATGCCTACGATATTGTCCAGGTCATCTTCGCAAACGGGCAGGCGAGTATGAGCATTTTCAGACACAATCTGGCAAGCATCTTGCAAGGATGTAGTGGTTTTAAGGTATTGAATCTGCACTCGGGGCACCATGATTGCCCGTGCCGTAATGTGGCTGAGTTCGACAGCACCATGAATGATGCGTCGTTCTTGTTCGCCAACTGAGCCACCTGCAAGCCCAGCATCAACCATCGCTTTAATTTCTTCTGTGCTGATGGCTTCTTCTTCTTCGTTCGCTGCGTTGCCTGCCAGATCCAAAATCAAGTTGGTGGTGAGGCTCACCAGCTTAACCACAGGAGCGGTTAGCTTTTGCAGCAGACGCAGCGGACGAATGCAAACCAGCGCAAAGGACTCAGCATGACGGATTGCTAGCTTTTTAGGCACCAGTTCGCCAAAGATGAGACTAACAAGGGCGATCGCAACCGTCACCCCTACTAGCGACACTTTTTCGGCTGTTGCTTCGGGGATAAATGGACTCAGCACCTTTGTCAGTGGTGTTGCCAAATTTTCAGCCGCGAAAGCACCGTTGAGGAAGCCCGTAAGGGTGATCACCAGTTGAATCGTCGCTAAAAAGCGGGTGCTGTCTGCCGTAGTTGCTAGCACCAGACGGGCACGACGGCTACCCTGATCAGCCAGGAGCTGTAGCCTCACATCACTCGCTGAGACAAGAGCAATCTCGGCGGCGGCAAAAAAGGCATTGATGGCAATCAGCACAAGGTTGATGCCAATCAAAAGCGGAATATTGGTCGCTGTGTTCATGTTGCAGGTTGGCGAGCGGATGTCCAGACTCAAAAAGACACATCCAACGATCGAGCCAATAAATCATAAAAAAGAACTCTCCAAAGTTTAGCGCCTATCTTGTGACCTTTCTTAAAGGGATTCATACAGAGGGGCTAAGGCACTGTCTATACCTGCTCTAGCCAAGCAGCTTTCGCACGCGCGAAGCATCCGTTCGCCTGTGGTACAAATGAATTGTTTAAGGGAGAAAATATGCATCCAAGACTTAATCTTGTAACGTTGGGAGTGCATGACCTGTCGCGATCGCTCCAGTTTTACCGCGATGGCTTGGGCTGGAAACCTTCTAGCGCTAGTCAAGCAGAAATTGCCTTTTTTCAGCTTGGTGGACTGGTGCTAGCGCTGTATCCAAGAACAAAGCTAGCAGAGGATATAACGATTGATGTCGTGGGGACAGGCTTTTCGGGGATCACGCTAGCATACAACGGCAAAAGTCGGGCAGAGGTCGATGAAGTGCTACAGCTCGTTAAACAGTTAGGTGCAAGGGTTGTGAAACCGGCGCAAGATGTTTTTTGGGGCGGCTATAGCGGTTATTTTGCTGATCCAGATGGGCACCTTTGGGAAGTTGCCTGGAACCCCTTTTTCAAGTTCGATGCGGCTGATCAGCTCATTTTGCCTTGATACAAGAGAGTTGTTTCTAGCGTGGGTTTGTTCCAAAGATCGCGGTAGTGGCACGTTGCAGTCTGTTCAAGCTTTTGAGAGAGCCGTACATTAAGCGGGCTGCCGCGATCGGCTGCTTCACCATACCCCACGCTAACGGTAGCGGTTGCAGGGCACCATCCTGGTCGATCGCGTTAGCAAGATTAGGCAGATCATGCTGTGCGTTATCACTAACGACACGCAGCATGGCAACCGTTGCACCCAGTTGGTAAAGGCTATCGAGTGCAGCAAAGCCTTCCATATCAACAACATCAGCCGCATAGTCTTGGGCTAACTGGCGTTTTTCTTGGGCAGACGAAACCAGGCGATCGCTCGTCAAGGCTCTAACCAATGTTGGCGCTGTCAGTTTTGTGTGCAGCCAGTCTGTAAGAGCCGTATCACAGGGCAGCACGAAGGCAGGATGTGTGCGATCAACGCATTCTCGGTACAGCACTACGTCGGCGATCGCGTAGCGCGGTATAAGCCCACCACATAACCCCATCACCAAAAGTTGCTGTCCAGCAACAATGCGCCCCGCTTTCTGCTGATCGTGTAAGTACTGACGCAAGGGCGCTGACCCGATCGGGATGGGCAAAACACTTCCTGCTGCTGCCCGACCAATGCCCCGACAGACGGCTTGATATTCTGCCCCTTGCGGCACCAAAATCAGATCAATACGCTGACCCATGCACCATCCGCCAAAATTGCTGTGCCCTGATACTACAGCAAGTTGAAGACTCTCCCCTTCTGCCTGCCTTGCCCTTCTGCCCCCCATGCAATGATTCTCCAACGCTGTAGGATTGGCACCGCATGATTGTTGTGTTACTTGTTAAGGGTTAGTACCAAGGGATCAGGGTTATTGATATGACGAGGTTGCGTAAGCAAGAGACTTCAATCGTCTCCCTGACAATACTATTTACACTGTCTTTTGCTGCAAGTGTAGCTGGTGGCATTATCGCGTCCAAGGCAACGGCTGCTAGACCGCTAGCAGGCACGTTGATGGTTAATCCTATCCTGGCTCAGACGGCTAGTACGATCGCCTTTCCGCTGCCAACAAACGTACCGGTAGGCACCTCAATTCGCATTGGTGGTTCCAGCGGTATGGGGACGATCAACCAGGCGCTGAAACAACGCTTTGAGCAACGATTCGTTGGTACGAAGGTTGAACTGAACACCCAGGGCACAGGTCCAGCGATCAAAGACTTGATGGATAACAATGCCGACTTGGCGGCGATCGGTCGTACGCTCATGCCGCAAGAAAAGGCGCAAGGGCTGGTAGCGGTGCCAGTCTCACGGCATAAAATCGCCATCATTGTGGGTGCCGAAAATCCGTTTAAGGGTGGGCTGACGTTTGAGCAGTTCGCCAAAATCTTTCGAGGTGAGATTAAAGACTGGGCACAAGTAGGGGGTGAACCGGGTCCCATTCGGTTTATCGATCGCCCCGGTAGCAGCGACACTCGCCAAGCCTTTCGCAACTATCCAGTTTTTAAGCAGGCACCCTTTGCTACAGGGAAAACTGCCCAACAGCTTGGACAAGATAGTACTAGCCAGGTAGTAGAGGCACTTAAAGTAAGTGGTATTGGCTACGCGATCGCTGACCAACTGAAAGACTACAGCAATGTACGAATCGTCCCGATTAACAACACGCTGCCGAGCAACCCCAAATATCCCTTTTCCCAACCGTTGATTTACGTTTATAAAGGACCGCAGCCAAATCTCCCAGCGCAAGCGTTCTTGGGTTACGCCGCTGCACCTGTGAGTCGTCAAACGATTGAAACGGCGCGGAAAGAAGCAACAGCAAGCGCCACGAACCCGGACGTTACATCCCCTAGCCCGCAAGAAACGATTCCGAGTCCTCAGCCGGTGTCATCGGATGTGCCCGTGCCGTCAACGGTAGCACAAGCCCCCAGTGTGAACGGAGACACTGACGAACCAACAAAGTCGTGGCTCTGGTTACTGGCGCTACCACTCTTAGGCAGCTTTGTTTGGTGGGTACTGAAAAATCGTGATGCTGAGTCTGAGCTAGCAGAACCAGAGCTGGAGGAAGACATTGAAGAGGGCTTTATTCCTCCTACAGTTAACCCTATGCCGACCGGGGAGCCACTAACGGAAGCGTCGATCGTACCCATTGCTGATGTTGCTGCGCCACTGCTCGGAGCTATTCAACCACTAAGCAGCAGTCGTATAATTCTGGTGCCTCGCGACTGCAAGAATGCGTATGCCTACTGGGAAATCCCTGCTGAGGCACAAGCGTCGCTACAGCAGCAAGGTGCCCAGAAGTTAGTCATACGGCTCTACGACGTAACGGGCATTGACATTAGGCGACAACCGCCAGAAAGTCTTCAGGAGTTTGAGTGTGAGGCTCAGGCACAAGATCGACATCTCCCGATTCGGACGGACGATCGAACGTATCTTGCCGAGCTTGGCTACATTGCGGCTGAGGGACGCTGGCTCCAGGTTGCTCGATCGGAGCCTGTACACGTACCTGCTTGCCCTGTGGCACAAAAGGCGATCGCGCCGGATGCCGCAAGCGACGAGATACCAAGTGACAGTGTAGTGTTGGCAGATGGAACACTCTCAACAGAGGGTGCTGCGTCTCCGGTCATTGCTGTCGATCGCAGTGGATTGTATGCTACTGCTGACGACAACCAGCTTGTGCAGGAACCTTATGCTACTAGCACTGCCTTGCAAACAGGTGAGATAGCACAAGCAAGCGCCTGGTATGACGAGTCTGAGGATGCTGCCTCGTTGACCGCTGACACGATAGCAAAGGGTGAAGCGATGGATGGGATGGTGTGGCATCGATCGCTAGAAACTATCGCCTTGGAAACACTCAATCTCTCGGAAACACCAGAACCAGTCTTCGCAGCAAGCGCTCTTACCGAGCGAACGATTGCCGACAGCTCTCAGCCAACGAGCCAAAGTCAGCTTATGCTTATTCCTCGCGCTGACCAAGCTTTATACGTGTATTGGGAAGCAGACCAAGGCGAGAAAGACGCGCTGAAGCAACAGGGTGGGCAGCAGATGGTGCTACGAGTGTATGCCGCCACTGGTACAGGCAATGCTTTCCCTCAAAGCGTGCAACAGTATTTTTGTAATGACTGGGATCAGGATCAGCATGTCTCAGTGCCCATTAGCAACCTGGAATACATTGCTGAACTAGGCTATATGGCGCTAGATGGACGCTTTCTTATGCTGGCGCGATCGACACCAACCTGGGTTCCTGGTGCGTAGGGGGTTTGTGGGCGATCGCTGAGACAATGGGATAGAAACGTTAGCGCTCTGCCAGCTTACGCTTGATCGTTTCAACGCCATCGGTCATCGCTTTATCTAGCGTCAGCAAGGTATACAGTTATGGGACTTTTTTTCGACATCCTTAGCGCCATTAATCATCCTAACCAGCAAGGCAGCGTCGAACAACTGAATATCATTGTAAGTGAGGCGCAACAGCTAGGCAGCAGCCACGGATTTGATGATGCCATGCTCCAAACGCTGCTCTCGGTAGTAGGCGGTTTCTTGCAAACAGTCTTTCGGCAGTCTGCTGTGATCGGTAGTGTGGCTAGCGATGCGCTAGTTAGTCAGACAGTCAGCACATCCCATTACGGTGCTGCCTCGCTGCCAGCATTTCTTACACCAGAGCGTCAGCAGCAGTTACTTCAGGCTCTTGCCCAACGTACTGGCTTAAGTAACACGACGCTGCAAGCCGCACTGCCTGGTCTGGTTAAAGTAGCATTAGGGTTTCTCAATTTGGGAACGGGCACCTTCCGCACATCAGGAGCAAACCCCGTCCTAAAGTCATTTTTAATGACCGATCACAATGAGAATATTGATTTAGGGGAGGTCTTTAAATTTTCTAATCGCTTGCTGCATCCTTGACAAAACCAGCAGTCGCCTAGGCGCTGTAATCGGTAGCCTAAAACGGTAGGATGACTAGTAGCAACTGAAGTACCTGTAAGTTGAGGGGTGGATCGTCCTGCCATGTCTTTGCGAGAGCGTTTTAATATTTCTAGGCTAGCAATTCAGTATCCCTGGCTGACGCTAGGCTTCTGGATTGCCGTCTGTGTAGCAGGGTTGCTGGCTTTTAGCTCCCTCAAGTACGCCTTGTTTCCAGACGTTACCTTTCCGGTAGTAGTGGTCAATGCAACAGCTAGCATCCCTACAGCTCAGGAGACCGAAGCCCGACTTACGCAACCAATTGAGGAGACACTACAGCCCCTCGAAGCACAGGGATTAAATTCCGTGCGATCGTCTACCTACCCAGGACGATCAATTGTCAGCCTTTCCTTTGCGGTGGGCACCGATCTCGACGAATCGGTGACGCGGGTTGAGACGGAGCTAAAAAAACTCAAATTACCCGACAACAGCACTTACAAGATTACTCCGGTCAACCTGAATGAGTCAGCCGTTGTCAGTTACGCGATCGAAAATCCCAAACAAACCTTGGCGCAGTTGACCACACTGGCACAGGAGCGTATTCTCCCCACGATTGCTCAGGTGCCGGGTGTCTTGAAGGTCAACTTGCTGGGCGTTCCGGCTGGAGCCACAGTCACTACACCCACTGCTAAACCAAATGTGGCAGAACAAGCCGTATTGAATGCAGGTTCATCGGCGGTGCGCTTTGGTGGTCGCGACGCGCTAGCGCTTGAAGTGGTGAAGCGTGGCGATGCGAATACGCTGGATGTGGTTAAAGCAGTGGACAATGCTGTTGTCCAGTTGCGATCGCAGCTACCAGAGGTGCAGGTCAATCTAGCTGCGACCCAGGCAGAGTATATTCGCGAGGCAACTGATTCGACCGTCGAGGCGCTGGGGCTGGCGATCATCCTCTCCGTTATTGTCATCTTTCCCTTTTTGTGGGATTGGAAAGCCACGTTGATTTCGGCACTGGCGATTCCGACTTCGCTCTTTGGCACCTTCATTGTGATGGCGCTCTTTGGCTTCAACCTGGAGACGATCACCTTGCTAGCGCTGGCACTTGTTGTCGGGATCATTGTGGATGACGCGATCGTCGATGTTGAAAACATTGCCCGTCACCTGGATGAAGGTGGCAAATCACCCCGGCAAGCGGCGATCGAAGCTACGGATGAAATTGGCTTGACGGTGGCAGCTGCTACCCTGACGATCGCGGCAGTCTTCCTACCCGTCGCCTTTATGCGGGGCGTAGTCGGGCAATTCTTTCAACCCTTTGGCGTTACCGTCTCAGCGGCAGTGCTGATTTCGCTGCTGGTTGCCCGCACCCTCTCGCCACTGTTGGCAGTCTACTGGTTACGACCACGACCCCAAAAACCATCGGAGCAGGGTTTGTCAGGGTTTGTCAACGCCTACCGCAAGCTGTTGCAATGGTCGTTGAGGCATCGAGCCATTGTCATCGGCATTGCTCTGTTGAGCTTTGTTGCTGGTTTGGCACTTATTCCCATCATCCCCAAAGGGTTCATTCCTAAGCTCGATCGGGGCGAGTTCAACATTACCTACACAGCTCCTTTACCTGCGATCGCGCTTAATCAAGCTGCATTGGCTCAAGCGGCACAGGCTCAAGCGGCTGGTGTGAAGCCAACCACGTTACCCCCTGGCGTAGACCCAGCCCTATTAGCAGCGGCACAGAAAGCCCCCCCTATCAATCCACTTCAGGACTCTCTGGAAACAGCGAAAAAGCTAGAAGCTATTGTGCTTCAGTCCCCTGAAGTCGAAAGTGTGTTTACAACAGTTGGCACTCGGCAGCAGCCCAATAAAGGCACGCTTTACGTCAAGCTGCGAGAAGGGCATACGGTTTCAACTACAGCGCTGCAAGATCAGTTCCGGCAGCAGTTGCCTGTGCTTAAGAACGTCACGACCAGCATCGAGGATATTCAATTTGTCGATACGGGTGGTGACAAACCGCTGCAAGTGGGACTAATCGGTGATGATCCGCTGGTTCTCAGCCAGACTGCTAAGACCATTAAAGAGCGGCTTGAAAAACTTCCTGGCTTTGCTGATGTGACAACCACTGGTGCTGCCAATACCGCAGATAGGATTGTTGAAATTGAGCGGCGCAATGCCCGTCGAGTAGCTTACGTCAGCGCCAATCTGGGAGAGAATATTGCGTTGGGTGATGCCACCGATCGCGCTGTGGCGATCGCCAACGAAGTTAAACCACCGTCCATATCACTCAATTTAGGCGGTGATTCAGCCAGGTTGGGCGAAATCTTCGGCAGTTTTGGCTTCACGCTGGGGCTAGCTGTGATTTGCGTACTGGCAGTCTTGGTGCTGCTGTTCCGCAGTTGGACTGATCCCCTTGCTATCATCTTCTCCCTACCGCTGTCGATCGTAGGTGCCTTGCTAGCTGCCCTCTTGACCCGCAGCGATTTTGGCATGATTTCCATCATCGGTATTATCTTTCTGCTGGGTTTGGTGAATAAAAGCGCCATTCTACTGGTGGACTATACTAACCAGCTTCGTCGTAGCGGGCTCTCCCGCTCTGAAGCCATCCTTACAGCCGCGCCTGTTCGCCTGCGTCCCATTCTTATGACGACCGCTGCAACCATTCTAGGGATGCTGCCGATCGCCCTTGGTTTAGGAGCGGGAGCCGAATTACGCGCACCGATGGCGATCGCCATCATCGGCGGACTGATTACCTCTACCCTTCTAAGTCTGATCGTCGTGCCCGTGGTCTACGCGCTACTCGATGACCTGAAGCTTCGGCTCAAGGGAAAGCGTGAGAATTAAAGAAATTCCCATGAGTCATACCACCACAATTACAAGAACGACTTAATGCAAGCATTTGTCACAGGTGGAACGGGGTTTATTGGCGCAAATTTAGTGCGCTTATTGCTACAAGAAGGATATGCGGTGAAAGCGCTGGCTCGATCGGGTAGTCGCTTAGACAACCTGCAAGGATTGGATGTAGAAATCGTCAAAAGTGACCTGAATGATCCTGACCTGTGGCAGCGCATCAATGGCTGTCAGTTTATGTTTCATGTCGCAGCGCATTACTCGCTGTGGCAGGCTGATCGCGATGCACTCTACCAGAACAATGTGGTGGGTACGCGAAATATTTTGGCAGCAGCCCAGAAGGCGGGCGTGGAACGCACCGTATATACAAGTTCGGTTGCGGCGATCGGCGTAGGTGCGTCTGGCAATGCCGTGGATGAAACCTATCAAAGCCCTATCGAGAAATTGGTTGGGCACTACAAAAAATCTAAGTACCTGGCAGAGCAAGAGGCGGTAAAAGCTGTTCAAGCAGGACAAGATATTGTCATCGTTAACCCTAGCAGTCCGATCGGTCCCTGGGATATTAAACCGACACCCACAGGCGACATTATCTTGCGCTTTCTGCGTCGTCAGATGCCTGCCTATGTTGATACAGGGCTGAACTTTATCCATGTACAAGATGTGGCATGGGGACATTTGTTAGCGTTGCAGAAAGGCAAAACGGGCGATCGCTATATCCTTGGCAATCAAAACCTTACTCTCAAGGAGTTACTCGATCAGCTTGCTGCGCTTACCGGACAACCCGCACCCCAAAACGCTATTCCTGCCTGGATTCCCCTCACCGTTGCCTGGATTGATGAGCAGCTTCTCGCGCCCCTCGGCAAAACCCCTTCCGTGCCGCTGGATGGAGTGCGCATGGCACAGCAGCCCATGTATTACAATGCCGCCAAAGCCGTTCGCGAACTTGGGCTACCCCAAACCCCCCTATCTACAGCTCTGCGCGATAGCATAGAGTGGTTCGTAAAAAATAGTTACGTCAAGAAAGACTAGAGAAAAGCTAAAGGCTGAAAGCTAATTTTTTTATCTTTTAGACTTTATACTTCTCTTTTTCTCTTTCATCCGTGTTCCCGTTTTGAGGAGTGAAAAATGTATGGCGGTTCTTCTACAGCAGGCGATCGAAGTTGGTAAGTACGTTGTCACCCAGCGCTTGACGGGTCGCAAACGTTATCCGCTAGTGCTTATGCTGGAACCATTGTTTCGCTGCAATCTAGCGTGCCCTGGCTGCGGCAAAATTCAGCATCCAACCGATATTTTGGTGCAGAACTTAACCCCTGCCCAATGTTTTGCAGCAGTTGAGGAGTGCGGTGCACCCGTTGTCTCGATTCCTGGTGGCGAACCATTGCTCCATCCGCAAATTGATGAGATCGTGCGTGGCTTGGTGGAACGCAAGAAATACATTTACCTTTGCACAAATGGCATTTTGCTCGAAAAAAGCCTGAGCAAATTTACACCCTCGCCGTATCTCACCTTCAGCGTGCATTTAGATGGGTTGCGTGAGCATCATGACAAGTGTGTTGATCGCAAAGGCATTTTTGACATCGCGGTCAAAGCTATCAAAGCTGCCAAAGCTAAGGGATTCCGCGTCACAACCAATACCACGGTTTTTGAAGGCACCGATCCGAAAGAAATGCAGGACTTCTTCGATTTCATTGCCACGCTTGGCACTGATGGCATGATGATTTCTCCTGGCTATAGCTACGACTGGGCACCTGATCAAGAGCATTTCCTCAAGCGCGAACAGACTAAAGCGCTCTTCCGCGAAATTCTAGCGCCCCTCAAAGCAGGCAAAAAGAACTGGAACTTTAACCACAATCCTCTGTTTTTAGACTTCCTCACGGGCGAAAAAGACTATGAATGCACGCCTTGGGGCAGCCCTAGTTACAGTGTGCTTGGCTGGCAAAAGCCCTGCTATCTTTTGAACGAAGGGCATTATGAGACCTTCCAAGAGCTAATCGATCACACTGATTGGAGCAAATACGGGCGATCGAGTGGTAATCCTGAATGTGCTGACTGTATGGTTCATTGCGGCTACGAGCCTACTGCGGCTGTGGATGCCATGCAGCCACAAAATATGATGCGGGCGATCGGTAGCGTCTTTGGCATCGCAAACTAAGTTCACGTACTAGAACATTGCAAACACAAGACCCCCAGCCTCTTAAAAAGCCGGGGGTCTAAATCGTTAGTAGTAACTTCTACCTGCGATCTTAATTAGTAAGATCTGTGGCTGCACGACTGGCAGCATCTCCAACTTGGTCAGCGGTTTTCTCAGCGCCTTTTGTATAACCTGACCCAAATTCTTTGAAGGCTTCGGCTGACTCTTTACCAATGCGCTTCACGCGCTCACCAGGATTGCCTTCTACTTTCTTAGCTTCGCGGTTCCACTGTCCGGTTGTCTTGGGTCGATCGGCGTCATTTTGCTGAATACTCTCGCGCAGCTTTGCAGGTAACGGCTGGTCGTTCTTTCCTATATCAACGTTGGTTGTCAGTAGTAGAAACCCGACTAAACCAGCAGCAAAAAACTGCTTTACCTGTAGTCCTTCTAACAAAGTACTGATGTGAGCGATTGCCCTAGAAATCAAATTTTTCATGCCATTACTCCAATAGTTCATTCTCAAACATTGCTGCTGTGATGTGTTTTGATTTGACTTAGAAGCTGCGATTTGCCTTGGTAAACCGTTAGCAATTTCGTATCGCATCAGCTCCAATAGGAATTGAGCAAGAAGTGGTTTATTCTTCTAAAAACCTATGCTCTTAAGCCAAGCCATATCCATAAGCACAAGGTTAAAGTTAACGCTCACAAGAGAACAATTCCTCTGACAAAAGTCATAGCTCAATGGTGAGAAAAGCTGTGAGTGGTACAGATTATTAGTCACAACGTCAAGCCGCTTGCTGAACCATTTCCTTTAAGCAGGAAAGTAAGGCTATGGAGAAGCGTTACAACGGCAGACTATTTGCTGTCTCATGCTCAAACACTAAGAACGTCTATCAACACAAAGTTTCAAGGCGTTTGCAAGTGTGGCTTAACCACCCGGCTCTCGTTGCGATGACTGGGGTGCAGGGAGTGGCGGTTGCGGTGATGGGTTGGGGCTTTGCAAAACGGCAAGGGCGATCGACCAACCGATAACAAGACCTAGTCCACCAAAACGTACAATTTGCCAAAAGGGTTCTCGCAAGCTGCCCCAAGAAAACAGACGGCTCTCAAGCTTTACCTCCAGTGCATCGAGTTGTGTTTGCAGTTGAGTTAACTCGGCTTTGAGTGCTGGGGATGGCGATCGCTGGTTCTGCTGCTTCAGTTGCTTCTGGTGTTCTTGAAGCTGTGCCTGCGTTTGCTCGTCCTGTTGCACCTGCGTGTAACGCTCTTTGAGGTCAGCCAGCGATCGCTCAATGGCAGCTAGCTCCTGCTCAAACGTTTGTGCGTCCGATAGCGGCACATCCTTATCAGGGCTGGAGGCAGAATCAGGCGATGGTGGGGGCAACGACATAACAGCAGTAGTAGAGTGGAGATACCCTTGATTATGCCCACGATCGTCGTAACCCTATGCCCGATACGTCTCTTTCTGCTACGTCATCCCAGGTCACTAGTGCTGACCGAGGTAACTTGAGCGCATTTAGCGCTGCCGAACTGGCTCAAGCATTGCTAGAAAAACTTGCAATCGCCGAACGAGACTGGCATCGCCTCAAGTCAAACCGCAAAGTCCGTGCTAATGAGCAAGCCGCTGCCGCGATCGTCTTCTTGCTTAAAAACCAACCCGATGAAGCGTTGCCGCGGCTCCAGCAAGCGGTTGCATGGCTGGATCGATCGATTTCGGCACCACCCTGCCCCTCTCATGGCGATCGGGCAAAGCGGGAGGAGTAGAAGGCTAGCCTATAAACAGATCTTGGGCAGGAGTTGCACTGCCATAGCCTTGAGAGCTGCTCCAGGATCAAGCGTTAGTCTTTCTAGCATTTAGTTACCTAGGCTACAACCACTCCTAATAGAGAACGAGCTAGAATCGAGTCGAAATCTAGTCGCAATTGACGTGACGAGAATGACTAGCAGACTTCAATCTTCCTATACCAGCCAGCAGGTATCTGTCTGGCTACGTGGGCTTTTAACAATCGCTTGGGCTGATGGACATTTCGACCCACAGGAGCAACATCTGATTACTTCACTTGTCAACCAGGAACTCAATGCCGCCGACACCTCAAAGGCATTAGAGCCTATTTCACCCGCCGAGCTTGCAGAAGCGCTTGGGCACGACTCTGCTTTAGCCGAAAACTTCATGAGAATGGCTGTTATGGTAGCCATTGCTGACGGTGCCTACTCATCTTGCGAAGACGAAATGCTCTTTCAGTACTGCCAAGCACTTGGATTAAACACAGAGGTGTTAGAAGTCCTTCGCACAACCTTAAGTGAGCCAGAAAGTGAGTCAGAAGCCGCACCAGCAGGGGCAATGCTTGTGTCTAGTGGCGAACGACCGATGCAGGCTTACGTTGACCTAAAACCGCAGCCAACGTTGCTGAATCCCGTGCGCGATTGGTTGGATAAAATGGAGGTGCAAGATCCAAAAATTGCACGTCTTCTCTGTAAGCTGATTCCGCCACAGTGCCCGTTTGAGCGTGACATTAATTTCTTTGGTCGTACGATCGCTCATATCCCACCACTTTGCAAACTCAACCCTCTTTACGATCAACTAGTGGGCTTGCGCTTTCGGGCGCTCTCTTATTTAGCTGACGAGTGCGGCGAAGACATCTCCGCTTATTGCTAGCTGATTAGCTCACAAAGCTCAAGAGCAAGCCCCCTGTACCACAGAGTAGAAGCAGCCCCATGCCACCCGCAAGAGGCTGCTTTTTTATTCCGGTTAACCATTCAGAGCCGCGATCAGTGTAGCGAATGAGTTGAGCCGTATCAAGGCTTGCCATACCCCAGACCCAACCTGCATGAAGCCCACAGGCTAGTCCTAGGCTGCCACCATCTGCCCAACGTGCAATGACTAAGACCACTCCCATGAGCCAAAGCCCAGGTAACTGAGGTGCAATCTCCGTACCTTCCCAAACTAAGTGAAGCAACGCAAAAATGAGGCTAGAGCTAGCTGCCGCAACCCAGGCAGCATATTCAGGCTGTAGCTGGTTAAGCAGGAAGCCGCGAAAGATTAATTCTTCAATCAGACTGATTAGCAGCCCCAGCGCAAGGGTAGGTAAAAGAGCGGCAACAAATTGGCGTTGGTTTGACTGCTCGATTTCGATCCACCCAGCCCAACGTTCAAGGCTAAATAAAAGTGCAATACCCAGAATGCCTAATCCTAGTCCTAGTAGTAATGAGCTGAAGGTCGATCGCGCCAGTACAAGACCATATGCGGCAAAGGTACGCCCTTCAAGCTTCGCAAAGCCCCATAGAACGAGTGGTGCCAGCAAGTAAAGCGATAGAACCAGCGGAATTTTTTGAGCGATCGCCAGTGGCTTGGGAGGATGCCATTTCAGGCTAATTGCTAAGGGGATTGCAATCGGCAACCAAAGCAAAAGCCAAGCTACAAAAAAAGCGATGATTTTAACCACCGCCGAACTTGCTGCGATCACATCTAGCAAGGCATCTACTGGTTGAAATTGTTCAAACATTGGACTCAAAACTTGCTACCAACAGGCACAATCATAGTTTTTCAGCATTTTCCAAGCAAAGACATTTCACTTGTTCCAGGCGATCACGCTGCACCCGTTCGTTCTAATCCAGGTTAATTTGGCTCTAGTTTGGCTCTCATCTAGCTCCAGTAAAAGAAGTGCCAAAAACTTTCAGGAACAAAAATACAGTCCTACGCTATTAAAGAAAAATAAATCCTAGCAAGAACTCCAACGGATAACAGACAAAGATGTTATCGACTAGAGTTCTTGCTTAGAGAAGCGATCAGGCAACACAGTAGTGAAGCTGCACAGTTTTCGTGGTTAAGTTTTAAGAACAGGAGCAGATAATACTACTCCATGCACTAATTCATCATTCAGAGAAGCCTCTGAAGTTCTATTAGGCTTCGTCATGAAAACCATTACTTTCACCCTTGCCAGCATCGAGCTGAATTAGATGAATGTGCTTGTAGCCAAGCTTAATCTCAAACTCATCTCCGGGCTTTAACCCCATTGCTTGAGTATAAGCAGCACCAATGACAATCTGACCGTTTTTGTGAACACTCACTCGATACGTTGGCTCGCGACCGCGACCATCCTTAGAGCCTTCAGGACTCAACGGAATACCTCTAGCGCCAAGTACAGCGTCGTAGAAATCAGTTAGGTTAACGCGGGTCTGGTTGTTTTTCGTTACCGTATAGTACCCGCAGCGCTTTGCTGTTTCTCGGCGCGGCAAGTGTGAAAGTTCTTTTACTTTTTGAAGTAGGGCTTTTCCAGTAAGTGGAGTCGTTGCAGTATCAGTCATCTCTCTATCCTGAGAACTCCAAGGCATTGAAGCATGATTAAACCAGTAATCTGGCGCTATAGAAAATATAGCCTTAAATCACTTAAACCTAACAATATTTTTTTTGCAGTTTTAGTATTATTTTTTTGCTTTGTTTTGCCGCTTTTCGTGTAGGTAGATCAGTTGCAGAGGATGTCTTAAAAGTCAGAATCGTTTTCTTACAGCTTGCGTTCTGCAGCATTGAAAGTTATGTTGCACGTCGGCTGCTTCCCACAACGCCCCTGACATTTTGGAAAGGCAGAAGCGTTCCTGAAGTGTTAGATCAAAGTTCAGCCATTCGCTAAGTTTTTTTCTAGATCTCGTGCTGCTCTTATAGAGACACTTCATAAGCAGCATGAAGAATGGAGCGTAGCTCAGACAACCTTTAAAGAAGGGTGACATTGAAACTTTAGTCGTTTGAATCGCGCTGCGTCCTACTTACTAAGTTTCATCAGTAGGGCACGATCGCATAGGCTACTCCTGCCTGACTTAACCCAGGTAACTGCTGCCTGTCTTGTTTTGGATATGTTTTCTGTTAAAAGCCAGATCGAAGTTGAAGTGAGATTAAGAGCCAAAGCTAGATTGTCAACCGAAAGCAAGTAATACAGTTAGCAGCGCCACGATCGAGCTAAACCATCCTTTGGGCGGTTGCGTTAATGCCATATATTAGGACGCCAAAAGAATTGTTCTTGCACCAGGTTGAACTTTTTAGCGCTTCCTACCGTCTAACACTACGTACATGAAGTTCATCAGCTAAATGATTGCATACCAGACACCTGTAGCGGCATATTCACCCCCGACCGCCGCTGCTGCGCCTACCTTTTTGCCTCGTACTGCATTAGCAATCACTGCTAAAAACATTGGCATGACCTTTCAATCTGGTGCCGAACGCTATCAAGCCCTTAAGCAGGTTGATTTGGAGTTGAGGCATGGCGAAATGCAGCTTTTGATGGGTCCCTCTGGCTCAGGAAAGACGACATTGCTCTCCATTTTGGCAGGCATAATGACTCCGACTGAGGGCAGCGTTCATCTGTTAGGAGAAGAGATTACAGGTTTATCGCGATCGAAACTAGCGCAGTTTCGTTTACAAAATATTGGCTTTATCTTTCAAGGCTTTAACCTGTTTCCAGCCCTTACTGCGCTCGAAAATGTAGAAGTTGCTTTGCACATCAAAGGCATTCGTAAACACGCCGCTACGGAGCAGGCACACGTATTGCTAGAGCAAGTGGGACTCGCAGAAAAAGCCAACCAATTGCCCCGTGACTTATCAGGTGGGCAAAAACAACGGGTGGCAATCGCGCGGGCGCTAGGCGGCGAACCAAAGCTGATTATGGCAGACGAGCCAACAGCCGCCTTGGATTCTCATAACGGCTATGCGGTGATCGAACTGCTGCATCGGTTGGCAAAAGAGCAAAACCGCACAGTGCTGATGGTGACGCATGATCCACGGATCGTTGACTTTGCCGATCGTGTCGTTAATCTCGAAGATGGCACAGTCAAAGAAAAGGATTTTTGAAGCATCGCTTGTCTTTGCAGCCCAGATCTGAAAAGTAGAGTAAATAGAGCTGTTTAAGCGGAGAATGAAAGCGCAGTAAGCAAGGTGTCTAGGCAATGCGTTTAAGCCTTTGCATGATTGTGCGCGATGAAGAAGCAACGTTACGCCGTTGTCTAGACAGTGTACGAGGCGTGGTTGATGAGATGATCGTCGTGGATACTGGCTCCCGCGATCGCACTATTGCGATCGCCAAAGACTGCAAAGCAAGCGTGTACCCCTTTACCTGGTGTAATGACTTTGCGGCTGCCCGTAACGAGTCGCTTAAGTATGCCCAAGGCGACTGGATTCTGGTGCTTGATGCCGATGAGGTGCTGGTGCCAGAGAGCGTGCCAGCACTACAACAAGCCATGCAATTGGACGATGCGATCGCCATTGCCCTTCTGCGAGAAGAAGTCGGCACCCATCATCCCGATTCACAGCTTTCTCGTGTGTTTCGTAGGCACCCGGCAATTGCCTTTACCCGTTCGTATCACGAATTGATTGACGACAGCGTGACTCGATTGCTGCAACAAGAACCGCACTGGCGAGTCGTCGCCTTACCAGACGTTGCCATTCGGCACACAGGTTACCAGGCAGCGTCGATCGATCAGCGTCACAAGGTCGAGCGTGCCCGCACTATCATGGAGCGCTACCATACTGCTCATCCTGACGATGCGTACATTTGCAGTAAGCTAGGGGCACTCTACATTGATCTGGGCGATCGGGTACGCGGGTTAGCCCTACTGCAAAAGGGTTTGGAGACTGCGACTGAAGCGGCAGTGCTATACGAATTGCATTATCACCTGGGAAGTTTCTACGGTCAGCAGCAACAGTTAGACCAGGCAGCATGGCACTACGAAGCAGCAATCGCTCAACCATTACACCCACGCTTGCAGTTAGGCGCTTACAACAACTGGGGCAACGTCCTGAAAGATCAGGGCGATCTGGAGAAAGCAAAAGCGCTCTATGAAACTACGATCGCGATCGACCCAACTGGTGCCGTTGGTTATTACAACCTGGGCTTGACGCTCAAAGCAATGGGGCAGCTACAGGAGGCGATCGTACAGTATCAGCGCGCCATTCAACTCCAGCCTAGCTACGCCGCAGCGCACCAAAACCTGGGCGTGGCGCTACTTAAAGCGGGCAATGTAGTAGCCAGCCTGGAGGCATTTCAACAGGCGATCGCGCTCTACGAACAACAGCAAGCGCCAGAAGCCGCGCACCTACGGGACGCACTCAAGCAGATGGGACTTCTCGGTTCCCTGTGACGGGTTCTGCAACGGATGAAGGCTTACTCGTAATGAGCAGCCTAAATGTCCGTCCTACCATTGCTTCAGTACCCTTGCTGACCCTGTAGAAACCAGGGCTTTGAGAGTCGTTTGCAGCTTTAAGTAGGAAGGCTAAATTACGCATCAGAGACCGGGTTTCAACTGCTCTCAACCCGCCGACATACAGGACTGAGAGCTTGAGACTTCGGCATAAGTGCTCAGTCGAACGCGAAGTCGAAAGGCGTCTTATCAATCATTACGCCCAGCTACTTAGAGAAAGATGGCGAAGCAAGACCTACGCACACAGAACTGAGTCGCAATGCAGCAGCGATTCTAAAAGAGTTGTTTGGCGAACAGCGTGTGCCTTGGGCTTACAGCTTAAGGTGTCGCAGCAGCTGGTTCTGTCTTGACAACTTCTATGTCGTCACCTTCATTCAACCGTTCTAGGTCTTGTTCAGTTAAATGAGGCGTACTCACCTCTTCTTGAATGCAAAGGCGATCGCACGGAATGGTATCAGACAGGATTGCGCTTGCCATCATGCCGGTATGAATTTCCAGCTGAGCGGCTGGAATTGCTTCAAACACCAACCGCTGCCCTGGAAACACAACCCGCTCAAAATACCAGTTAGTAACATTGCTGATGCGAGCAATCTGAATATGGCTCGTGGCATTCACATAGCAGCAAAGAATTGGGTTATCGCTATGCGATGGTAATGGATCGAAGATTTGAGCCATAAAAAAGACCCATACCGAAACTAGAGGGACTCTGTTGAACGTACCATTCTGTGATCCCCTTCGCTGTAAAGACGATTACCAATAAGCTAGCTGACGAAGATATCTACCAAAAGATACAGATTGGCGATCACGATGGGCAGATTTAAGCAAGCCTGATGGGCTCAGACAACCATCTAATCGCATTTGCGAGAAGATTTTCTAGTTCTGGAGCAAAGACAAAGCGATCGCGCTACAGGTACAAAGGCAGCTGGTTTTTCTGTGCCTTGCTTTGAAAATGTCCATGCAGCAAAAGAAAGTCAGTGGTATCGTAAAGTTATATGAAAATCTTTTTCATAATTCATCTCACACGGGTTCCCAAGCATTTAGCAAGCCGTTAAATATCTGCAAACGGTTGTCTGGAGGATAGCTTCGTAGCGAATGCTCTCCTTTCCCAACACAGATGTTTGCACAATGGTTCTTCAAGGTGCTTCCACCCAGTTAGACCGATCGCTTTTACGTTAAGAACTCGCTTGCTCATGGATAACCGGATTCTCTACGTTCGTCTCCCCTGCAACCCGATTTTTCCGATCGGCGTCATCTATCTTGCCGATCATGTTCATAAGCAATTTCCAGCCGTTGAGCAGCGTCTTTTTGACCTGGGAACAGTGCCACCGCTGGATTATGCTTCGGCGCTTGACACCTGTATTGATGAATTTAAACCTAGCCTGCTGGTTTTCTCCTGGCGCGACATTCAGATCTACGCTCCGGTAGGCGGACGAGGCGGCAACCCACTTCAGCACACGTTCGAGTTTTACTATGCACGCAATCTTTTAGTGAAGCTGCGCGGTGCGATCGGGTTATTACGGGTCGCACAGGGTTACTATGGCGAACTCTGGCGTAACCTGGGCTTGATCAAGCGCGGCATGAAACGGGCAAGAAGATATAATCCGGCTGTGCGAGCGGTGGTGGGTGGTGGTGCGGTCAGTGTGTTTTATGAGCAGCTTGGACGTAGCTTGCCCAAAGGCACGATCGTGTCTGTAGGTGAAGGCGAAGCACTGTTAGAGAAACTGCTGCGCAGCAAAGATTTTCTGGACGAACGATGCTACGTCGTTGGTGAAACAACAGCCCGCGATCGCATGATCCATGAAGTACCCACACCAATTGAGAAAACTGCCTGCGACTATAGCTACATCGAAACAATCTGGTCAGAGTTTGACTACTACTTACAGGCACAAGACTTTTATGTCGGTGTGCAAACAAAACGTGGGTGCCCACACAACTGCTGCTACTGCATTTACACCGTTATTGAGGGCAAGCAGGTACGCATCAACCCAGCAGAGGAAGTGGTTGCCGAAATGCGCCAACTGTACGATCGCGGAATGCGTAACTTCTGGTTTACCGATGCTCAGTTAATTCCAGCCCGCAAGTATATTGATGATGTGGCTGAACTGTTGCAAAAGGTGCTGGATGCCGGAATGTCAGACATTCACTGGGCAGCGTATATTCGGGCAGATAATCTTACGCCCGCCTTGTGCGACTTGATGGTGAAGACGGGCATGAACTACTTTGAAATTGGCATTACTAGCGGATCGCAGGAACTTGTTCGCAAAATGCGGATGGGCTATAACCTGAGAACAGTGCTGGAAAACTGCCGCGATTTGAAAGCGGCTGGTTTCAACGATGTGGTCTCGGTCAACTATTCCTTTAACGTGATTGATGAGCGCCCAGAGACCATTCGGCAGACGATCGCTTATCACCGAGAGCTAGAGCGCATCTTCGGTGCTGACAAAGTTGAGCCAGCCATTTTCTTTATCGGCTTACAGCCTCACACCCATCTAGAAACCTATGCCTTCGCCCAGAATATTTTGAAGCCAGGCTATGATCCGATGAACATTACCCCCTGGACAGTCAGAAAGCTGCTTTGGAACCCAGAACCACTTGGCTCTTTGTTTGGTGAAGTTTGTCTCCAGGCGTGGCAGCAGAATCCCAATGACTTTGGGCGTGAGGTCATGGCAATTCTGGAACAGCGGTTGGGGCGAGCCGAGTTAGAAACAGCCCTGACGGCTCCGATCTCGCCTGCCAAACCGCTAGCGCTTTCTAGGTCCTCTTGAGTTAGATCACGTTAAGTTCTGCTTCAGGGCATACCACCATTCCGTCGCTGAGTTTACATCCACCTTGTTACTATCCCAACCGTCTCACTTGCAATGCTAGAAGGTTCAATTCTCCAAGAGTTAGGCACTAATCATCAGGCTGGTCACCCTGGCAAACAGCCACTTAACTTTGGCGTTTACTACAAAAATACGCTAGTAGCGCTCTGTCATGCCCTCGAAGACTGCATTCTAACCAGCAGCAGTCAGCCATTGGTTGTGACTGCTTTTCAGCGTGGTAAGTGGTATTTGCAAGAAGCCGATCGCTACGCCGATTTGGCAGAGCGATCGCAGCAGATTGTGATCATGGCAGCGCCGGAAGGGGGCTTTGCCGAGCATCCCACTAGCCAAAAGGCGAACGTGGAGCTGGTCAGTCTTGATCCAGACGATCCAGTGTCACAAGAGTGGCATTTGATTATTTTTGCTCCAACTTATGCAGCTATGGTGTTGTGCCAGGAGTTGTCAGACGCTGATTATGGTGCACAAGGACAACCCACACAGGATTTGGAACGCAAATTCTACGGTTTCTGGACGTTTGAGAGCAATCTAGTACAGGAGACGATCGAACTGTCGATCGCCCACATCCAGCGCTACGATGCGGCTCTCGCTGCCAAACTAACCGCGCAAATGGAAGCCATTGCAGCAGCACAGACCGAGAAACGAGATGATCTGGGTCCCATCGTTGTACGTGTGGTGGACTACTTGCAAGAAGGTCAAACCGCACTCAGCGCACAAATCAACGCTTACGATGCGCAACGGCTCCAGCGTGACCCTCTGGACAACAATCTGGTCTCCAACGAAGTGCAGGCATTTCTCCGGATGGCGCAGTTGACCGATCAAGCAGATGCCACAAATTCTACGGCTGCTGCTGAGGTGGCATCACTGGCAGAAGCGATCGGGCAACTGTTGGATTTACCCGTTTGGCAACTGCATCGTCTCAAGCTAGCAGGCTTACTGCACCGCCTTGCACCCTTGCAAGCGACAGAAACAGTTTTGAGTCCCGGCAGTTTTGGGCGCTACGGGGATGACGGTGCCCTCAGCACTGCGCCAAGCTGCCCCTTAGTGCCTGGAGCACAGGTTCTGCGGACGATGCCTCAACTGCGGGCGATCGCCACAATCATCACACACTTGACTGAATGCTGGAACGGTTCTGGTCAACCCGCTGGGCTGGCTGGAGACGAAATTCCACTGGAGTCGAGAATCCTCGGACTGGCAGCAGAGTTTCAGCAGCGCCTGGTAAAACTTCGCACCGCCATCACCGATACCCATACACCCTTGAGCCAAGATGAATGTATGACGAAAGCGCTGACTGACTGCCAACAGCAGCAGGGCGATCGTTGGGATCCTAAACTGGTCGATGCCCTGGCATTACTGGTTAACGGTTTTCAACAGGGGTTAGACCTATCAGTCAGCGTACCGAAAATTTCTGCTGGGCTTTGGCTGATCGACTCTCACTATGGTGATGATTTATTTAAGGCAGTTAGTGAAGTTGAAGGTAAACGCTAAAAAGCGAAAGGCAGAAGTAACTTAACGCTCAAAACTGCTCTTTCAGCCTCCGCTTTTCTCCTGCTTCCGCTTCTCTCCCTGCTCCACACTCTCTATACTTCACTCCCTCCCCCTCCTCAATGAACATTGACGCAATTCGCTCTGGTAAGGTAAAACAGCTTTCGGGTGCTGACCTGGAAGACGAAGATTTGTCTGGGCAGAACCTTCAAGGTGTAAACCTGGCAGGGGCACGGCTCATTGGTACCGATCTCAGCCGAGCCAATTTGGCTGGGGCATCGTTGGATGGTGCAAATATGGTTGGTTGTCAGCTAGTTGCTGCCAATGTGAGAGCGAGCCTTGTCGGAGCTAACCTGATGCAGGCAAATTTAACTGAAGCTGATCTACGCGGCAGCAATCTGCGAGGTGCAAACCTGATGCGGGCGAGCGTGAGCCGAGCCTCGTTCGCGGGGGCATTTCTCAGCGGTGCTAACTTGATGGGTGTCAACTTGCAAGGCGTCGATTTGCGGGGAGCTGATTTGCGTGGTGCAAACCTGAGCGGTGCAAATTTGCATGGTGCCAACCTCAGTCAGGTTGATTTACAAGGAGCCCTATTGAATGAAGCTAACCTTGAGGAAGCTGATCTCAAGGGCGCGAATCTAGCTGGAGCTAGCCTGTGTGGGGCAAACCTGCTATGTGCTGAGTTAGAGAATGCAAATCTGGATGGAGTAAACTGTGCTGATGCGTGTCTGGTCGGTACGAATCTTGATCGAACGGTCAATCGTCTCGATTTGAAGCTGGCTCTGAAGCAGCCTGAGATTGCTCTAAAGCAGCCTGAGACGGAGCCTTCTTACCGCCCAACTCTGTAGATTGCAGCCTTCAGGTTTTGGGCGTTCTAGTAAGATAGACCTTCCTGTAGAATGACCTGAATTGTGCGATCGCACTGCAAACGCGAAACGAATGAATGTAACTCAACTAAACAGCGCGTTTACGCTCTTTCTGAGTCTGCTGGTAGAAGCCGTTCCCTTTTTGCTCCTGGGGGTCTTGTTTTCAGGCTTGCTGCTTTTCTTTGTTGATGAGCGCAAACTGGTAAGCTGGATGCCCAAAAATCCCTTCTTAGGAGCCTTAGCGGGTAGCTGCGTTGGTTTTCTGTTTCCCGTGTGCGAATGTGGCAATGTGCCGGTTGCACGACGGTTACTAATGCAAGGTGCGCCGTCTCCCGTGGCAATCGGCTTTCTTTTAGCAGCACCGACGATTAACCCGATCGTCTTCTGGGCAACGTGGACAGCTTTTCGTGACCAGCCAGAGATTGTCTTTATGCGCATTGGCTTTTCGCTGGCGATCGCGACCATTATTGGTTGGGTCTTTAGTGCTCAGGCAGATTTGCGCCCCTTGTTGCAGCCTGCGGTGGCACGGGCAATGCCTGGAAAAAGAGCGAAGGGAGAGGGGAGAGGGGAAGAACTGGAACGGAGAGGCGCAACATGGAATGAGCCGCAAGTCTCAACAGCACCACTGTTGCAGTCAGGGACGTATTTTTTGGGGCAGTCAGCGCAGCCGTTGCGGCTTGACACAGCAGAGCTACAGGCGAGAATGTTGGGAGCCAATACAGCCGACAAACCCCTATCCCACAAGCTGTTGCTGCTGTTGGAAAATACAGTGCAGGAGCTACGAGAACTAGGCGGTGTTTTGGTTTTGGGGAGCGCGATCGCGGCTATCGTTCAGGTCTTTGTGCCTCGCGATATCATCCTCAACCTGGGTCAAAGCCCCGTCACCTCGATTCTTGCCATGATGCTTTTGGCAGCCGTTGTCTCTATTTGCTCGACCGTCGATTCGTTTTTCGCCCTCTCGTTTGCCTCCACTTTTACCAGCGGTTCGCTTCTAGCCTTCCTCGTCTTTGGACCCATGATCGACCTCAAGAGCGTGGGCTTGATGCTGTCGATTTTCAAAGCGAGGGCTGTTTTCTACCTGTTTGCTCTGGCGGCTCTATTGACCTTTTTGTTTACGCTGCTTGTGAACCTGTATGTGAGCTAATCCAGAAGTCAGCAGCTAAACCTTGAAAGGCGAAAACCCAAGTTAACTCAAAAGCCCCTCGCTCCCTGCTCTCTCATCCCCTTTCCCTATGCCTTCCCGCTCCGCTCGCTCCTCCCCATCCTTTCAAACCTTGCTGCCCTGGCTCGATGTGGTGGCGATCGCTGCCTGGGGGATTCTCTTCCTCAAATACTGGTTTACTGGCAAGCTGAATCTGCTGATTCATCCCAACTATATGGGGCTAACAGTCGTGGCTGGGGTCGTTTTGCTGTTGGTTAGCGGCATCAAAGCAGTTCTTTTAGTGAAGCAAGCGCGCCGACCGGTGCGGGGTAGCGCGACAGGACAGCACCTGACGTTGTTCCCACCGGGCTGGAGTACGGCACTGTTATTGGGCACTGCAATTCTGGGCTTGCTGATTTCGCCGCGTGCCTTTGCCAGCCAAACAGCGATCGATCGGGGCGTGAACGACAACATCACCCTTACTCGTGTGAAACCGCAGGCATTTCGTGTGAGCACTAACACTGCCGACAAAACCCTAGTGGATTGGGTACGGACGCTGGCAGTCTATCCTGAACCCGATGCTTATACAGGGCAAAAGGCAAAAGTGCAGGGGTTTGTTGTTTACCCCAAAGATCTGCCTGCTGATTATTTCTTGCTGTCGCGGTTTGTGCTGACCTGCTGTGCCGCAGACGCTTACCCCATCAGCTTGCCCGTAAAGCTGCCTCAAGGTTCTGATGCTCAGGGGCGCGAAGCCTACAAACCTGATATGTGGCTCGAAGTTGAGGGGCAGATGATCACAGCCGAACTTGCTGGCAAACGTCAGTTGACGATCGCAGCTAAAACGCTGAAACCCATTTCAGAACCTCAAAGACCCTACGACTATTAAAGGGCTGAAGGCTGAAGGCTGAAGGCTAAAAAGTTGACTGCTGGTCGCTAGGCAGAAGACAGGAGGCAAAAGGCAGAAGTGAAAGGTTTAGAGGCAAGGCTTCTAGATTTAGCTGCCTGCTTCATTGAGCTCTAAACTGCCGTATGAGGCAAACCTTTGTGGAACCAGATGCCATCACTTAATACGCCTACGAGCATATCCCCTCACCAAACATATGGGAATAACGGTTCTAGCAGTAGACGATGTGCAAATTTCGCTGTTAGCGCCCTACGCGCCCAACATTAACCATCGAGAGACGATTTTTGGCGGCAGTATCTCTAGCCTGGGAATTTTGGCTGGCTGGGCGCTCCTATGGGCAAAACTCCAGGTGGAAGAGACGCCAAATCGCCTGGTGATTCAATCGAGCAGTACGAACTTCATGAAACCAGCGACGGACGCGATCGTGGCTTGCTGTCAGTGCGATCGTGCCAGTTGGCTCACGTTCTAAACTACGCTGCAACGGCATGGAAAAGCCAGAATCACCCTCAGCGCTGAAACGTCCTGTAGGGAAACCATTGTTGCCACACATACAGGACAGTATGTTGCGATAAGAACCTGAAGGAGATAGCCATTAGCGGTCAACTTTTTAGCCTTCAGCCTTTAGCTTTCATCCCTCATCCTCCTGCTTCCCCTTCCTCCTCTGCTCCCCCTTACCTCCTATCTATGCTTTACTAATCCCTTAGCCACATACCTCTTTTCTCGCCACCATGACTTCTACGCTCAACCAGCAAATTCAGCAGTTTTACGATGCCTCCTCTGGTCTGTGGGAGCAGATTTGGGGTGAGCATATGCATCATGGCTATTATGGTGCTGATGGTCGTCAATCAAAAGAGCGGCGGCAAGCCCAGATTGACCTGATCGAAGAACTGCTTCAGTGGGCACAGGTTGAGCAACCAGAGAGAATTTTGGATGTGGGCTGCGGCATTGGTGGCAGTTCGCTTTACCTGGCGGAGAAATTTAACGCGAATGTGACAGGCGTTACCCTTAGCCCAGTGCAGGCAGGTCGGGCAGCAGAACGGGCTAAAAGCGCAGGTATGGCAGGGAATGGTGGGGGAGCAGGCGCGATCGCCCAGTTTCAGGTTGCCGACGCGCTCAATCTGCCCTTTGCCGATCAATCGTTTGACTTCATCTGGTCGCTAGAAAGCGGCGAACATATGCCTGACAAGGCTAAGTTTATGCAAGAGTGCTACCGAGTGCTGAAACCGGGCGGCACGTTTTTGATGGTGACGTGGTGCCATCGCCCCATCGATCGCCAACCGTTAACAGCCGACGAGCAGAAGCACCTGGCAGAGATCTATCGCGTCTATTGCCTGCCCTATGTACTATCGCTACCAGAATACGAGGCGATCGCCCATACTCTCAACTTTCAGCAGATTCGCACTGCCGACTGGTCTACAGCAGTAGCACCGTTCTGGGACGTAGTGATTAGCTCCGCCTTCAATTTTGAAGCACTCGTCGGTCTACTCACATCTGGTTGGACAACAATTCAAGCCGCGCTCTCCCTCAGTCTTATGCAGCGTGGTTACCAGAGTGGGCTAGTCCGTTTTGGGCTACTCTATGCAACGCGATAGCAGCCTTTTGGCGCTGCATCCCACTTTTGAAGACATAATTTGTCAAGACTTACGCTCCATACGGGCGAAAAAACGACCCGTTCATCCTGGAGCGATCGCCCCATAGCAGTCGAAGAGAACGTTAGGACAGATCAACCTTGAAACTTCCTTTAAGCAAGGGCTTTTATTCATCTCTCATCTTTCATCCTTTTGCCGTATCACACTTGCACTCAGCTTTAGCACTGTTCCCTACCACTATTCGAGAGCCATTAGCCCATGCCGTTGTCATCACCAAAAAAAATCCTCGTTGTCCTCAATGGCAAAGGAGGTGTTGGTAAGACAACCACTGCAATTAACTTAGCGGCGGCACTAGCGGCAAACCAGCGCGTCTTGCTGGTCGATGCTGATCCACAAGGGTCAGCGACCTGGTGGTTTAAGCATGGCAATCATCCTATGGGTTTTGATCTCAGGCAGGAGACCGAGCCAGCAGCACTTGCCGACCTGCGCGACGGAGGAGACTACGATCTGCTGGTCGTTGATACGCCTCCGGCTCTGGCTTCCGAAGGGCTAGCAGCCGTTATTCCTGTAACGGACTACATGATTCTGCCAACACCACCTGCACCAATGGACTTAACGGCTTTAATTGAGACGGTACGGACGACAGTCACACCAAGAGGCATTGCCCATCGGGTGCTGTTGACACGAGTCGATCCTCGTAGCGTCAACGAAGCAGTAGATGCCCAACGCACACTCAGAGAACTTGGTATTCCAGCCTGCACGACGTTCATTCGTGCCTACAAAGCCCACGAACGGGCAGCCTTAGAAGGACTACCAATTGCGCTGTGGCACGGTAAAAATGCGCGTGAAGCTGAGGCTGATTATCATCAGGTTGCCGAAGAAATTCAGCGCGATTGGCAACAGTAACACAGCCATGAAAGATCAAAGGCAGAAAGTTCACAGTGCAGTTTCGCTGACAAATGGCAGTATGGTTTGTAGAGGTGCTGAAACAGAACTCGACACCGCCTTACCTGAGAAGGTATCTATTTAGAGTATTAGTGATGCATGGGGAACGGAGGACGCATGGCTAGGAGACGATTGTCAGATTTATTGCGCGAAGAAGCAAATAAACCCTCAGAGGAGGCAACGGCTGCGGCAGAAGTTGAACAGTCAGCCGATAAGCCAGAAGCAGGCGCTGGGGATGTAGCAGGCGAAACGACAGCGATCGCATCAGACTCAGCTCCCACCAAAGCCGCTACAACGGCAAAAGGTCGAGCGACTAAACAGGCTGAGACTACAGAGCCGGACCCAGCTCCCGAACCAAAACAGGACGAAATCTTACTACAGAAGATTACAGATCTGACGGCTGCACTAGAGGCCCAAAAAGAGACGATCGAGCAGTTGCAGACTGATTTGAAGCAGACCCGCAAAGACGCGCGCCAGCTGACAGATACTAATGTCAAACTCGCCGAAGAACTGAAGACGATCGAGCAGTTGCAGACCGATCTGAAGCAGGCTCGCAAAGACGTGCGCCAGCTGACAGATGCCAATGCCAAACTCGCCGAAGAATTGAAGACCTTACAAGCAAAAGAAACAGCCGTAGACAATAGCACTCTTCCAGTACCAATAAAATTGGCTCCGCAAGAGTTGAAGTTGGCACCTGCGCCTGTAGCCTCTGAACGTGTTGAAGCCTCTGCACCTGTTGAAGCCTCTGCACATCCGCTTAACTCCTTTAACCGAGATGTCGGCTGGTTTGACTAATTGCTGTACTGACGCTTGTCACACTACGGATGCTCGCTACTTCCATTGTCAACACACAGTTACCGACACATTAGTTAGTTGCAAACCCACTTCATATCTGGCATGGCAAACAAACTGATTCAAACGCTTGCCGTTGACATCGGTGGCAGCGGTATCAAAGTAATGGTGTTAGACGAGGAGGGCAATCCCGTCACAGAGCGCGATCGCGTTGAAACGCCCCAGCCTGCCAAACCAGACGCAGTGATTGCTGCGATCGTTGGGTTGGCAAAGGGTAAGGAATACGATCGCGTCTCCGTGGGTTTTCCTGGTGTTGTCAAAGCAGGTGTAACTAAAACAGCCGCTAATGTTGACGCTGAATGGATTGGCTTTGATTTAGAAACGGCGCTCTCTCAGCAGTTAGAGAAGCCTGTGCGCGTCATTAACGATGCGGATATGCAAGGGCTAGGAGCGATCGCTGGGAAGGGGGTAGAGCTTGTGCTGACGTTTGGCACGGGACTTGGTGGTGCGCTCTTCCTCGACGGCAAGTTGGTGCCCAATCTGGAGCCAGGACACCACGAGTTTCGGAAGGGAAATACCTACGAACAACAATTGGGCAACGCCGCACTCGAAGAAGCGGGCAAGAAAAAATGGAACGATCGGGTAGAAAAAGCGATCGCGTCCTTGGAGCATCTGTTTAACTACGACATGCTCTATATTGGTGGCGGCAACGCAAAATTCATCACCGCTACCCTGCCTAAAAACGTCAAGATTGTACCAAATATTTCTGGCTTGCTCGGTGGCATTGCCCTGTGGCGAGAGTAGAGAGTTTGAAGACGTAGGTTTAGTGCTCAGGTTTGAGTTCACCCTACACGTTCTTGAAGCACTCGTATTAAGGCATGCTGTCTATTAAGCAGCCATAACAGGTTAAGATAGACGACGTACTGCACCGACCTCACGGAGAGGTGGCAGAGTGGTCGAATGCACTCGACTTGAAATCGAGCATCGCGAAAGCGATCGGGGGTTCGAATCCCCCCCTCTCCGCTTTAAGCAATACTCATGCTACTAGCTACATCCCATTGCTACTTTGTGTTAGCAGTGGGATGTAGCAATAAATAGGGAAATATTACTTACAGAAGACGCTTAAGTACCCCAGCAGCGTGAGGCATCTACACGATCGCAGTCGTCGATTTTTGTTACCCCTAAGGACTTTAATGGCTTCAGGTGCGTAGAGAAAATGAGACCGATCGCTGTTTACGTAGTTCCAACTGATCAGCAAGTCTAGCTTCCCCCCAGTCGAGAGGCGACTTCTCTTCGGGCGGGACAACTGTGACCGAGGCAACCTTAACTGGCGCAACTTTAGCTGGCGCAACCGTTGGCTGCCCAGCAGCAGGCGCTGCCTTCGTTTGCTGAGCTTGATTCAATTGCATTTGAGCAAGCTGCATCAAGGTTACAGAAGGAGTAGCCTTAGTTGTCTGGTTACGACGTGGCTCCAGCACAAAAGAAGGTGCTGAGACAGGGGCAGGCGAGGATGATGGGATTGGTATAGAGAGTTCCATTGGTTCTGGCGCACTTGGAGTCTCCTCTAACGTACTTGGAGCAGGATAGGACGCAAGGTGCTTTAGCTTCAGTTTAGGAGAGCGAACCTGAGGACGGGGTGGGCGCATTGCCTGCTTAGCAACCAGCATAGAACCAGCCGCACAGCTTAGGGCGATTGCTCCAAACAGCCACAGTGGCAAACGACTTTGTTGCTCTCTCTGAGGCGTTTTAGCCATCGTTCTTACGATCGCCGCTTCTGTAGTTCTTTTCCCATTAGATGATTCAGGACTCAGCAAACCGCTGACTGCAACAAGAGAAATCACAACCATAACGACCCAGGCACCCCCCAAAACAGCGAAGGGGCGAGTCCATAGAAACCGACTCAAAGCAACTGTTATGGCTGACTTTTGACGGTTCGGTTGGCTCGCTCGTGCAGGCATTGGTGATTGCGGTGGTTTTGATCGGTGCTGCTGCCTTTTCATACCACTCCCAGGTGCATGAACTCTTCTCTAGTTAGATTTTACTCAATGCACCCAATAAGCAACATTAATCTCAGGAATTAGAAGCCTAAGCAATCGGTAAGCATGAAAAGCATTCAAAAAAGAAGCATGATGCGAACGCGATCGCCGCTAGAAGCGTCCATCTGTCAACCAACACGACTAAACTAAAACAGCAGCCAATCTCAAAACGCGCCATCATGTCATTGCCACCCTTGCCGCTTTCCACTCCAGCAGTGCTGCTGTATGCCATTGCTACCGCGGCTGTATTGGTATACCTACCCTTTCTTGTTGTCGCTTACGGTCGGCTTCAAGCTGGCTACGATATGGCGCAGCCTCGTGCTCTTTTTGATAAGCTGCCAGCCTATGCCCAGCGAGCGACGTGGGCGCACGAAAATGCGTTTGAGTCTTTTGTGCTGTTTGCGGCAGCGGCATTGATGGCATACGTCACGGGGCAGCAGTCCGCTTTAGCAGGTTGGGCAGCGATCGCTTACATAGTCGCGCGTCTGCTCTATCCCACCTTCTACATTTTGAATGTGCCGATCGGGCGATCGCTCATGTTTCTGGCTGGCTCACTGAGCATTACAACACTTATTGGCTTGAGCTTGCTTACAGTCAAATAGTGCGTGAGATCATCCAGCAATAATAGCCCTACTTTTTAGGAGATACCCATGACCGAGCGATCAAGTGGGTCGATTGACCTCGCTCCTTTTATTGATCACACGTTGCTACATCCGACCGCGACACTGGAGCAAGTCGAGCAGTGGTGTGAGGATGCCGACCAATTCAACTTTGGGGCTGTTTGCGTTCATCCCGCTTATGTGAGGCAAGCCGCCGCTTTACTACATGGAAAGCGACCCAAAGTGTGTACCGTCATTGGGTTTCCCTACGGTGCCACCACCTCAGCCGTGAAGCTCTATGAAGCGCAAGAGGCAGTAGAAAACGGGGCGATCGAGCTGGATGTAGTAATTAATATCGGTTGGCTAAAGGCAGGCAATATGGATGCCGTACATCGCGAAATTGCCGAAATACATGAAGCGACTGGGCAAACAATTAAAGCAATTTTGGAAACCGCATTACTGACGAATGCCGAAAAACGATCGGCGGCTGAAGTTTGCATGGAGGCTGGTGTTGCTTACCTCAAAACCAGCACCGGCTTGTATGGTGGGGCAACGGTTGCCGATGTCCGCCTACTGAAAGAACTGACTAAAGACCGGGTGGGGATTAAAGCCTCTGGGGGCATTCGTACGGTGGAACAAGCGTTAGAGTTAATCATGGCTGGAGCAACTCGACTCGGCACATCACATGGTCCTGAATTAATCAGGCAGCGCGAAGGTAAAGCGATACGCTAAAAAGAGAAAGGCGGACGTACTTTAGCTTAAAAGATAGAGGGCAGAAGCGGCATAAAGCTGTTAACTGTTAGATTCAGGAAGGGCAAGACCCGATCTAGCCTAGAGATTTTCTCAAGACAAAATCCCCTTTCTTTCCCTCCGCACCTTTGCTCTTACTCTCCATATACCCATTGCATCACCGCCTGCATGAGCCGTACTTATAAAGCGACTGGAATCAATCTCAAAAGTATGCCGATGGGTGAGTCCGATCGGTTGCTGACGATTTTGACGCGCGAGTTTGGCTTGGTGCGGGCGATTGCCATGGGGTCGCGCAAACACAACTCGCGGATGGGTGGACGGAGCGAACTGTTTGTAGTCAATGAACTGATGTTTGCGAAGGGACGGTCGCTCGACAAGATCACGCAAGCAGAAACGCTGGAGTCTTATCCGCGCTTAGGACAGGATTTAAGGAAGCTGATTGCCAGCCAGTATCTCGCTGAACTGTGTCTGCATCAGGCGTTGAGTGATCAGCCGCAAGAAGAATTGTTTTACCTGTTCAACGAACATCTGGCACGGTTGGAGCGATCGCCCGCATCACAGGTATTAGCTCATTTGACTCATGCAGTCTTTCAACTGCTTGTCCTAGCAGGTGTTGCGCCCCAGGTGCATCTCTGCTGCATGACCCGAGTAACGCTGCCGCCTGACTTGACTGATTGCAACTGGCGCATTGGTTTCAGCATTCCGGCTGGCGGTACCGTGACCCTGGCAGTACTTGAGCAATTGCTTGTTAAACCAGCACCGCGTCATCATCAGGTTGCAGAAGCCACAGCCGTAAGGGTGCCGCAAGTGGGGGAGCCGCACGCTATGTCTGACACTACCGCTGTTACAAGTCGTCCAGTTAAGGTCTACCAGCCGTCACAAGCGATCGCCAGTTTGCATCGCCGTTTAAGTGCCCCGGAACTGATGCTGATGCAGCATCTCGCTGAAGCAACGTTGCCTGAACCAGAAGCGTTGCTAGCGCAAATGCAGATGGCAGGAGAGTCTTACGGAACACTCGACCCACTATGGCAGTCCGTTGAGCACGCCTTGCGCTCCTATGCTCAGTATTACCTCGATCGCCCGATCCGCTCTGCTAGCCTCATTGATGCCTGTTTTGCCACTGCCAATCCTGCCTAATTCCCTCAAACACCTCTTCAAGTTATGATGCGATTGTCCAGCTCTGACCTACAAGCAACGCTGATGTTGTCCTTGAATCCAACGAATTCAGGTGACATGATCAACCACGAGTCACGTAAGGTAGATCTTGATGCTTTACTCGGTGATCCAGCGTTGGCTTCGTCAAATGATTCGTCAGATGATTCCATGTCACCTCTAACCAGCCAGGACGCTGGCAAACCCAGATTGGCAGAGGATATCTTTAAAGCGGCAGAGGACAGAGTGGCAGATGACTTATCGCCGCAGCGCCGACTAGCGCAAGATCCGTGGCAGCCAGCAGACGCCGAAACAATGCCTTCACCAGCATTGGAGCCACAGAACAATGGCAATGGTCATGGGTCAGCGAACGGACTAGAATCGCTTGACAGTACCCCAACGAATCATCAAGCACCAGAGCCAGAGCAGGGCTTTTTTCCTGTTTTGAAGAACCGCAATTTTCTAACCTTGTGGAGTGGTCAGGTTTTTTCGCAACTGGCAGACAAGGTTTATCTGGTACTGATGATTGCCCTCATTGCCAGTCGTTTTCAGAGCGATGATCAGTCGATTAGTGGCTGGGTATCGTCGATTATGATCGCGTTCACGATTCCAGCCGTGCTCTTTGGCTCGATCGCAGGTGTCTTTGTCGATCGCTGGTCAAAGAAAACGGTGCTGGTGCTGACCAATCTTCTGCGTGGCGGCTTGGTTTTTGCGTTACCGCCGCTGCTCTGGCTATCGAAAGGTTGGTCGCCACTGGCAGGCTTACCCGTCGGCTTCTGTGTGCTGCTTGGCATCACGTTTTTGGTTTCAACACTGACTCAGTTTTTCGCGCCAGCCGAGCAATCAACGTTGCCGCTAGTAGTGGAGCGACGGCATCTGCTGTCTGCCAACTCGCTTTATACCACCACAATGATGGCATCGGTAATCATTGGTTTTGCCGTCGGTGAACCGCTGTTAGCGTTGGCAGATACTCTCATTAGCAAGCTCGGCTGGACGGCGATCGGGCTAGGTAAGGAACTGGTTGTTGCGAGTGGTTACACGATCGCGGGTGTTATCTTGCTGTGGCTGCGGACTGGCGAGAAAAGCCGTTTAGCAACCAACGCGACGGAAGAGGCGATCGATGCTGAGGCACCCCATGTTTGGCAGGACATCCGTGACGGCTTACGCTTTCTGGCAGAGCAAGGTCGCGTACGGAGTGCGTTGATTCAACTAGTCATTCTGTTCTCGGTTTTTGCAGCGCTGGCAGTCCTTTCGGTCCGGTTGGCAGAGGTGACACCAGAAATAAAGTCTTCTCAGTTCGGCTTTTTGCTGGCAATGGGTGGCGTTGGTATGGCGATCGGGGCAACGTTTATCGGACAGTTTGGTCAGCGGTTTCCCCATACACAACTGAGCCTGGTTGGTTCATTGGGCATGGCAGCGTCGTTATTTGGTATTTCCCTCTCTGTTACGCGGCTGATACCGACATTACTACTGATTGCAGCCTTGGGAGGCTTTGCGGCTGTTGTCGGTGTACCGATGCAAACGGCGATTCAGGAGGAGACACCCGAAGCCATGCGGGGCAAGGTTTTTGGCTTACAGAACAATGCCATTAACATTGCCCTTAGCCTACCGTTGGCGCTTGCTGGTGTGGCTGAAACGTTTTTTGGCTTACGTGCCGTCTTTATCGGTCTAGCTGTTTTGGTCGTCGCAGGAGGGGTCTTAACCTGGTATATTTCCCGTACAGGATTAAACCAGCGTTAGTGGGTGATGGGCTGTGCGGTTTTGGTTAGGTGTACCCATGCTAATGGCTCGCTAATGACTGACCATTAATCACTGCACCCTATCCCTTTCGTTTCTATACCCTGAATGCATATCGCCTGGCTCGGAAAAAAGTCGCCTTTCTGCGGCAATGTTACCTACGGTCGAGAGGTGACAAACGCGCTCTTAGATCGAGGTCACCAGGTCAGTTTTTTTCACTTTGCTCAACCGGAACCACCGCCGGACAACTGGCCTGACTTTCAAGAGATTTCGATACCGTTCCTTTACAAGTCGCAAATTTATACCATTCCGACGTTCAAATCGAGCAAGATTCTGGCGCAGGCGCTTTATCGGCTCAAGCCTGATGTGGTTCACGCTTCACTGACCCTATCGCCGCTTGACTTTTTGCTGCCAGAAATCTGTCTTGAGTTGGGTATTCCGCTTGTTGCCACGTTTCATCCCCCCTTCGATCGCAAACCGCGTAATTTAACATCGGGTACACAGCATCTGATGTACCAGCTTTATGCACCGTTTCTAGCGAAGTACGATCGCGTCATTATCTTTTCTCACATTCAAAAGGAACTGCTAATCCGCCTTGGTGTACCAGCCTCCAAGCTGGCAGTAATTCCTAATGGGGTAGATATACAGAAGTATTCTCCAGGACCATCAAGCCTCAAAGCAGAGTTAGATGCCGATCGCATCTTTGTCTACCAGGGACGCATCGCACCCGAGAAAAACATCGAATCCTTGCTTAAAGCCTGGAAGCAATGTCGGATGGACGATCGCACCAAGCTAGTAATTGTGGGCAACCACGGTTCGCTCGCAGCCTCTTTAATTCCGTTCTACGGTCCAGAGCACGGAATCATCTGGTCAGGCTTTATCGCTGACGAGCAGCAGCGGATTAACATCCTGCGTGGCTCTGATGTTTTTGTGCTGCCATCTCTGGTCGAAGGACTGTCGTTGTCGCTCTTGGAAGCAATGGCGTGTGGGTTAGCCTGTGTTGCTACCGATGCTGGCGCTGATGGCGAGGTATTGGAACACGAGGCAGGCGTGATTTTAAAGACCCAAAACGTCGCGACCCAACTTAAAACGTTGCTTCCCCAACTGTGTGAACACCCAGGCTGGACAACGTTGCTAGGGCAAAATGCTCGACAACGAGTTAAAGAGCGCTACACGCTCACCGACAATATCACACACTTGGAAAGCCTTTATGATGAGGTTTTACGGCATCAGCCTGCACCATTAAGGCGAGTTTCATAAATGAATTTGACCGACTTAGCTTTTACTCCTGCCCTAGAGCAGGCACGCTTGATTCGCCAGCGGGAAATCTCGCCGCTAGAGCTGGTTGAGCTTTACCTGCAACGCATTGAGAAACTGAATGGGCAGTTGGGCAGCTATGTCACGGTGGCAGCAGAACTTGCCATTGCTGACGCTACCGCTAAAACGGAGGTGATCGCTTACAACAGCGAGGAGCTACCACCGTTTTTTGGTGTGCCGATCGCCATCAAAGACCTGAATGCAGTGGCAGGGTTGCCCTGTGCGTATGGTGTCAAACTCCTTAAAAAGCGCATTTCCCCTGAAGATGATGGTGTAGTCTCCCGTATCAAGCAGGCTGGCTTCATTATCCTGGGCAAGACTGCTACATCCGAAGTTGGGATGCTGCCTTATACCGAACCAGATGGCTTTCCACCTGCCCGTAACCCGTGGCATTTAGACTATACGCCTGGTGGTTCCAGTGGTGGCTCAGCAGCAGCTCTAGCAGCAGGACTCTGCGCGATCGCTCAGGGATCAGATGGGGGCGGCTCCATTCGAGGACCGGCATCGTGCTGTGGGCTCGTTGGCATCAAGCCTTCACGGGGACGTGTAACCCATGCGCCCTATGGCGATCGACTCAGCGGTATTGCCACTAATGGACCAATGGGTCGTACAGTTGCTGATGCAGCAGCATTGCTCGATGCTATGTCCGGTTATGTCGTTGGTGACCCTTACTGGCTACCCGATCCAGACCCCTCTTTTCTAGCAGCAGCCCAGAAACCACCGGGTCATCTACGTATTGCTTTTGCAACGACCATTGAACCAGTCGGAGCAGCAGACCCAGGCTGTAAGCAGGCTGTTTTAGATACAGTGCATTTACTACAAACGATGGGGCATACGGTAGAGCCAGGTTGCCCTGATTTTAGTGATCTGATTGAGCCGTTTAGCGTGGTCTGGCAGGCTGTCCTTAGTGAGGCAGGCATCCCGTTTATTTTTCTTGGCAAGATGAATCGGTGGTTACTCAATCGATCGCGCTTTCACTCCAGCGGCAAATACCTGCGAGCCGTTGGCAAAATGCAGATGGTTGCCCGTCATATAGTCGCCTTCTTTGATGCAGTCGATGTGTTAGTGCTACCAACTTATCTGCACTCCACCATCCGCATTGGCGAATGGGCAACACTTCGACCCAGCAAAACTCTGGAAAAAATCATCAATTGGGTAGCGCCCTGCCCCCCATTTAATGCAACTGGGCAGCCTGTAGTCACGATTCCCACTGGTTTTGACCAAAACGGTCTGCCGATCGGCATCCAATTGATTGGTCGTCCCGCTGCCGACGCAACTGTAATTGCCCTAGCCGCCCAAATCGAAGCTGCAAAGCCCTGGATTCACCATCGCCCAGCTTTTGCCAAGCAAGACTAGTAAGTCCCTCGAGGCTGAAGTATTTGTCAGGACAAGGGTAGAGATGCAAGCACATCTCTTTTCTCTCCATTCATCTGCCCTTTACTTCTTTACCCCCTTGTTTACCCTTCACGCTAGACTTTCCTCCTGCCAGCCAAAACTCGCTGCAAAATTAGTACAACTTTTATGCCTAAGCTAGAGACACAAAGCGAAATATTGGGTATGATACCTTCAAGAGTGTAGCTAGCAGGACAAAATGCTCTTGCTCTAGAGTCTAATGTTGATTACGCTTGAGTACGTCAGCTTGCTAGACAATCTGTAGTTACAAGCAACCTTGACAGTTGCTCTGTATTGGTGTGTGGAGGATAAATTACCGTCATGTCGAATCTCTTCTTGAAATCTCTGCTAGTTAGCCCCGCAGTTCTTGCTGCTGCTCTGGCAGTGTCTACATCCGCGATTGCAACTGAAGCTAAAGCAACAAACGATGTTGTGCAGTCTCAAGCTTCAGCCCTTCAGCCTCTTTCACTGGCTGCTGCGCCACAGATTGCTGCACCAGAAGTATCTGCTTCAGATGTTGCACCGATTGCGTCTGATCGTGCGGTCACCAGCTTAGAGCCAAAAGCTTTACCTGCATCAGTAGAAGTTGCACAAGCAGCTCCCGCAGCCTCTGAGCCTGCTCTTTCTGAGTCGCCCTCGAACTCTCTGAATCAAATCAATCGGTATACCCGCGAAGGTCGTACCTCCAATGCTCAAGTAACTTCGGTTTCTCAACTTTCTGATGTTCAGCCAACCGATTGGGCATTCCAAGCGTTGCAATCGTTGGTCGAGCGCTACGGTTGTATTGCTGGTTATCCTGACCGTACCTACCGTGGTAATCGTGCTACCACCCGTTACGAGTTTGCGGCTGGCTTAAATGCCTGCCTCGATCGCGTCAATGAACTCATAGCTGCTGGCACTGCCGATTTGGTGAAGAAAGAAGACTTGGCTGTGCTGCAAAAGCTACAGGAAGAGTTTGCGGCTGAATTGGCAACCCTTCGTGGTCGCGTTGATTCTCTAGAAGCTCGGACAGCAACCCTTGAGAAGCAACAGTTCTCAACTACCACCAAGCTCTCGGGTGAAGTAATCTTCGCTATCACCGACGAGTTCGGTCAGCCAAGAAGCAACGAGACTGTGTTCCAAGACCGGGTTCGTTTAGCTCTCAACACCAGCTTTACGGGTAAAGACTTGCTGGTCACTCGTCTTGCGGCTGGTAACTTTAGATCTTTCAACCTTGGGGATGACTTCTCAGGCGTTGGTCTACAGACATTCCAGTTTGGTAGTACAAACAACAACCAAGTCTTCGCTGACTGGGTTGCTTACTACTTCCCATTGGGTGAAAAGATTAGTGTTTATGTTCCAGCCTTCGCAGGTCTGCAATATGACTACGCTCCTACTCAGTCAGGTCTGATGGAAGGCTTTGATGGTGGGTCTGGACCACTTAGCGTTTTTGCTCAACGCAACCCAATTTACAACATTGGTGGTGGTTCGGGTCTTGGTGTAAACTTTGATCTCACCAACAACTTCAAGATCAGCCTTGGTTATTTGGCAGACAACTCCACTTTGAACGCAGAGGGCGGAACTCTTCAGCCACCAGCGGCTGCTTTTGGAGCGAATAACCCTGCTGAGAAGAACGGTTTGTTCAACGGTAGCTACTCCGCTTTAGCTCAAGTTGCCTTCAATACTGATTTCTTCTCCATTGGTCTCACCTACGTTAATGCGTATCGTCGTGGTGCGATCTTTGATACCGGTAGCGGTGGTGCAGTTGTGGGTACAAGCCTGGCAAACCTAGCGTTTCTTAACCCCAATGGCACATTCACCTCGTCCAGAGTGAATGCCTACGGTATTTCAGGGTCAATCAACCTTGGCAGAAACATCTCGGTGAATGCCTTTGGTTCGTACATTGAAGCTGACAAAGTGGGCGATGGTTTTGATGCAGGTGATATCTGGACATATGGTATCGGTCTTGCCTTTGCTGACTTTGGCAAAAAGGGTAACTTGCTGGGTCTGATGGCAGGGGTTGAACCTTACCTGGGCAACAGCCAACAGCTAGGTCGGGGGACAGGCAACTCTGAGCCAATTCACCTTGAGGCGTTCTACAGATATCAGTTGACTGATAACATCTCGATTACGCCTGGTGTTATCTACGTGATCAACCCTGGTCAAGTCAACAACAGCTCAGACATCTTCATCGGTACTTTAAGAACGACCTTTACGTTCTAACTCTACATAGAAAGCCTCTTTGCACTAGTTGCAGAGGCTTTTGTACCGTTAGCTTTGAAAGCTCTCCCTTTACACGGAGAGCTTTTTTTATGGTTTTCTTGCTTGTAACAATTTTTACCAGCTTTATGTGATGATTTTTACTGAAAACCTTAAGAGTTTACCTTTCTAAAACAAGTGCTAGAAAATAACCAGGGAAATAGTGTATATATTTAAAGTCCTGTTAACCATCGTCCCTAATAATCAGTAGAGAAGGTCGGTAGTACTATCCAACAGAGTGGTATTGCAGATTGCAAAATCGTCTCTTGAGTGACCCTTCTAAACCATTACTTTTGTTGAGGTTTCTAGCTTCTCTCTGAATCAGAGAAGTTGTCGAGGAACAGCGTGTTGATGAGTAATGTGGACGGTCTGTAAACGGAATCTTTTGTCTTTAAGGTGTGAGTGTGAAAGCAATGATGTCAAGAAAATTTTGGAAGCCTTTGTTGGCAGTCCCCTCTCTTTTGGGTGCAACGATCGCAGTATCTGCAATCGCAGCTACAAGCATTGCCGCTAATGCTGCTGAAACAGCAACCGTACCAGTGTCTCCAGTAGAAGCTACAGAGCCTGTAGTGGAAGCGGCAACTCCTGTGGAAGCAACAAAGATTGCTGATGCAACGATCGCTAATGCAGAGCCAGCACCAACGCAGTCTGCTACAACAGCGTCAGCTCAAGAAAATGAGGCTACTGCTGATTTAGCAGCAACAGGGATTGCAGGTCAAGTGACATCTGTTTCTCAGTTGTCAGATGTGCAGCCGACCGACTGGGCTTTCCAAGCACTGCAATCGCTGGTTGAGCGCTATGGCTGTATTGTTGGTTATCCTGACCGTACCTATCGTGGCAACCGAGCGCTGACTCGGTATGAGTTTGCTGCTGGCTTAAATGCTTGCATGGATCGGATCAACGAGTTGATTGCTGCTGGTACGGCTGATTTAGTTAAAAAAGAAGACCTTTTAGCGGTTCAAAAGCTTCAAGAAGAATTTGCGGCTGAACTAGCTACGCTGCGCGGTCGTGTTGATGCGGTAGAAGCACGGACAGCAACGCTGGAGAAGCAGCAATTCTCTACCACCACCAAGCTGGTTGGTGAAGCCATCTTTACGATCGCAGACACCTTCGGCGATAGCGCAACCAGAACCGGTAATGGCACCCTGATTCCTGGAACAACCGAGAACGACAACACAGAAACCATTTTTGCCGATCGTGTTCGCCTAAACTTAGACAGCAGCTTTACTGGTAAGGATCAGTTGCGGATTCGCTTGCAGGCACGCAACATCACGCCTTTTTCGGGTGCTGCCTTTACTGGAACGAATGAAACGCGGTTAGGTTTTGATGGCAACAACTCAAACTCTCTTGAAGTCAGTAAGGTCTTCTACCGTTTTGCTCTAAGCAACAACTTTAGATTGCAGGTTGATGCAGTTGGCAACGAATTTTATAACGGTCTTGTTAGTACCCTAAGCCCCTTCACAAGCAGTGGTAATGGCGCACTATCCCGTTTTGGACGGTTTAGCCCCATCTACCGGAGCAATGCAAACGGCGCTGGTTTTACGTTTGAGTACAAGTTCAGCGATTTTCTCGCTCTTCAAGGCGGCTATATTGCTGACACCCTTAGCAACGACCCAACTCCAACAAATGGTCTTTTCAATGGGGCTTACACTGCTTTAGGGCAGGTCGTTCTCAAACCCAGCAGAGCTCTTGAAGTCGCGCTGACCTATGCTCGCTCTTACTACCCTGGTAACGAGGTCAACATCACCTCAAGTACTGGTAGTGGGTATGCGTCTAACCCCTTTGCTTCCAGTGCAGCGATTCGTCGAGCCACATCATCTGATGCGTTTGGTGTGCAAGCGCAGTTCCGCCTCAGCCCTAAATTTATTGTTGGTGGCTGGTTTGGCTACACCAAAGCCTATCAAGCTGGGAATGCAAATGAAGCCGATGTTCTTAACGGTTCTGTCTTCTTAGCCTTCCCCGACCTGGGCAAGAAAGGCAACTTGGGCGGCATCATCGTGGGTATTCCACCGAAAGTTACTGGCAACGACTTTATTGCTGCTAACGGGCTGCGCCGCATTGATGACGACACCACATATCATGTGGAAGCGCTGTACCGCTACCGAGTGACCAACAACATTGCGATTACACCCGGCGTTATCGTCATTTTTAACCCAGAAGGAAACAACGACAACGCAACACAATATGTTGGCGTGATTCGGACAACCTTCTCGTTCTAGTGAGCTAAAAGCTCAGGTTAATAAATAAACTAAGCCCCGTCGCGACGGGGCTTTTTTCATGCATCAGTTGCTTATAGGAATGCAATACATATAGCTAAAGGATAAAGGATGAATAGAAGCTCCTGCTCAAAGGAGGTCTTAAGGTTCAAGCCTGTCCTAACGTTCTCTTTGGCTGCTATAAAAGCATAATCATCAAAAAGCACCTAAGCTTCGAGCTTTTTTGCTTAAGTCAGTGTAAAATCTGACGAGTTGAAAAAAAACCATTCGATGGGTTCTTTCAGCAGCTTTTAAGTAGGATTTGTCTCTTGAGTGTGAGGTGTGTGGGAATGAAAGAAATGATGTCAAAACAGTTTTGGAAGCCTTTGCTAACAACTCCAGCGCTTCTGAGTACTGCTGTTGTTATTTCTACGATCGCAAGTACAACGTCGGCTGTAAAGGCGACCGAAAAGATTGCTAGCGAGACTCAAGCTCTAACTGCATCGGCGCGTTCTGAAAGTTCCGCGCTTACAGCGGACGCTTCAGCCGTAACAACAGCTCAGCCTGTTGCATCGACAGCCCCTATGAATCAACTGTCGGTTTACAGCGCTGAAGGTAAAGTTGAACCCGATGGTGTGAGTCAGGTGACATCTGTTTCTCAGTTGTCAGACGTGCAGCCAACGGACTGGGCTTTCCAAGCACTGCAATCGCTGGTTGAGCGCTATGGCTGTATTGTTGGTTATCCTGACCGTACCTATCGCGGCAACCGGGCGCTGACTCGGTATGAGTTTGCTGCTGGCTTAAATGCTTGCATGGATCGGATTAACGAATTGATTGCTGCTGGCACCGCTGATCTGGCTAAGAAAGAAGATTTGCTAGCAATCCAAAAACTGCAAGAAGAATTTGCGGCTGAATTGGCGACCTTGCGTGGTCGTGTCGATGCGGTAGAAGCACGAACAGCAACGCTTGAGAAGCAGCAATTCTCCACCACCACTAGGTTGGTTGGTGAAGCCATCTTTACAATCGCAGATGCGTTTGGTGATTTCCCACAGCAAGGAGGCACTAATACTGTCTTTAACGATCGCATTCGCTTAAACTTGCTGACGAGCTTTACAGGCAAAGATCGCTTGAGAGTACGCCTTCAAGCTGGTAACGCGACACGACTGCTCAGCAATCCCAGCATTCCTAACGCGCAAAATAACTACCAGCGTACTAACGAAGGGAACTTACCCTACGACGGTGGAAATCCTGCTGCTGATGGCACAGTTACCGATCCAAACAATAGCGGCAATGCAGTTGCTTTGGAAGCACTCGATTACCGCTTCCCCATTGGCAACAACATCTTTGCAAACGTTTTTGCGAATGGTGCGTTGCATCACTACTATGCCGATACAGTTAACCCCTTCTTTGAAGGTAATGGCGGCGGGCAGAATGCACTCTCGCGTTTTGCTGAACGGAACCCAATCTACCGCATTGGACCCTTGGGCGCAGGGGTTGGGTTTAACGTTAAGTTCAGCAATAACCTCAAGCTCGACCTTGGCTACATTTCTAACACTGCCAGCAACCCTGGACCTGATGCCGGTCTCTTTAATGGTAACTACTCAGCGTTGGCGCAGTTGGTCTTTAACACGGGCGGCTTCAAGCTTGGTTTAACTTATGTACGGGGTTACGAGCGCAATACTCCTGGGCTGACGGCTGGTAACAACTTCAACCTGGGTGGTACGGGTACAACGTTTGCCAACCTAAACAATAATTCCCTTTTGAGGGGACGATCGTTTCCAGTTGAAAGCAACTCGTTTGGTGTGGAAGCATCTTTTCAGCCAACCTCTAGTATCGTTGTCAACGGTTGGCTAGGCTATAGTGACGCGAATATTATTGGTCTAGGTGACGCAGATATCTGGAACTTTGCGGTTGCAGTTGGCTTCCCTAACCTGGGTAAGAAAGGTAATTTCCTGGGTATTGTTGCTGGGGCAGAACCAACATTGAGGGGGACTGATTTTGACCCTGTTAACTTGAGTCCAGCCTTCGCTAGCAGAAGTCAGGATTTTGCTTACCACATCGAAGTTTTCTACAAGTACCAACTCACAGACAACATTTCGATTACTCCCGGTGTGATTTATCTCCCCAGTGTTAACCAAAATGCAGGCATTCCTGGAGACAACTCCAACGCAGATGTCTTTATTGGAGTTTTACGCACAACCTTTACGTTCTAGCTAGCTGTAGTCACTGTTCCTCTAACTTATGTATCTGACCTGATGATCTGCACTAGAACAGTTACTTAGTCACACTGCTAGTAAGAAGTGGTAACGGAAATGTAAGTGCATGAAAAAGCCCTGCGATCGCAGGGCTTTTTCATGCACTTTCTTAAATTCACACAAACCCCAGCACAGAACCGTAGTATGATAGTGATGACTTAAACAGATCAATCTACTCTTTATTTAATTTTGCCTGTGGAAATTTCTAGTAAGAATGAGTATGCAATCCTAGCGCTTATTGAACTGGCATCACATTATGCCAGTGGTGAGCCACTGCAAATCCGTCAGATTTCTGCCCAGCAACAAATTCCTGATCGTTACCTGGAGCAATTATTAGCTACACTCAGACGGTGTGGTTTAGTGCGATCGCAGCGAGGCGCAAAAGGCGGCTATATCCTGGCGCGCGAACCCTGGAAAATTAATCTTCTCGAAGTGATGCACTGCCTGGAAGGTAACGATGCCCAATCAGCTGACTCTCATGTAGTGCCAAAAACCCTAGAAAGCGCCGTCATTTTGGACGTTTGGCAGGAAGCGCACCAAGCTGCAAATGCTGTCTTGCAGCAATGCACCTTGCAAGACCTCTGTGAAAAATGCAGCGCCAGACGACAACTCGACATCATGTATTACATTTAAGCCCATGCGTATAGCTCAGAACATTACCGAACTTATTGGTCGCACGCCTCTCGTGCAGTTAAACCGCGTGCCTCAGGCAGATGGCTGTGTGGCGCAAATTTTAGTGAAGCTTGAAGGGATGAACCCCTCTGCTTCGGTAAAAGACCGCATTGGCATCAGCATGATCAATGCGGCAGAGAAAGAAGGTCTAATTACCCCTGGCAAAACTGTGTTGGTAGAACCAACCTCTGGCAATACGGGTATTGCTCTAGCAATGGCAGCAGCAGCAAAAGGTTATCGCCTCGTCTTGACCATGCCAGAAACGATGAGTTCAGAGCGGCGGGCAATGCTCCGTGCTTATGGCGCACAGCTAGAGCTAACACCAGGAATTGAAGGCATGAGCGGCTGCATTCAGCGGGCACAGCAGATTGTCGATATGCTGCCCAATGCCTATATGCTGCAACAGTTTCGTAATCCGGCAAACCCTCAGATTCATCGCGAAACAACGGCAGAAGAACTTTGGGAGGATACAGACGGTCAGATTGATGCGATGATTTCGGGCGTGGGTACTGGGGGCACCATTACGGGTGTGGCGGAAGTGCTTAAGTCGCGCAAGCCTGAGTTTAAGGCGATCGCAGTTGAACCAGCCAACAGTCCTGTTCTTTCGGGCGGTCGTCCCGGTGCCCACAAAATTCAAGGGATTGGTGCTGGCTTTGTGCCGCCCGTGCTGAATGTGAACCTGATTGATGAAGTGATCACTGTTTCGGATGATGATGCGATCGCCTACGGACGGCGGTTGGCGCGCGAAGAAGGCTTGCTCTCTGGTATTTCGAGCGGTGCTGCGCTTTATGCAGCCATCCAGGTTGGTCGTCGCCCTGAGTATGCAGGAAAAATCATTGTCATGATTCAGCCTAGTTTTGGCGAACGCTATTTAAGTACACCCCTCTTTCAAGACTCTGATGCAAACATGCCAGCTATGCTAGGAGGGTAAAGCTGACGCAAGCGCATGAGGTCTGACCACTACCGCACTTTAAACGTTACCCCAGCCGCAACGCAGGCAGAGATCAAACAAGCGTACCGTCGCTTAGCAAAGCAGTTTCACCCTGACAGTAATCGGGAAACTACAAACCACGAAAAGATTGCACGGGTGAATGCTGCCTACGAAGTGCTGGGTGACCCTGACAATCGCAAATCCTACGACCAGCAGCTACAATACCTGACGCAGCTAGAAGACGCTGGTTTTTCAGCCGGACGGGGCAATCGGCAGCAACGAACGGCTGCGGCACAGGCGCGTCATCGCAAACAGCAACAAACAGCCCAAACGGCAGACGATCACCTGCAACAGTGGCTCAAACAGGTCTATACGCCTGTGAACCGCTTGGTACTGGAAATTCTTAAACCGTTGAAAGAGCAGATTGACGATCTGGCTGCCGATCCGTTTGATGATGCGCTCATGGCAGAGTTTCAGACTTATCTAGAGGACTGCCGCGATCGCCACCGTCGGGCTGAAACCATCTTCAAGTCTCTCCCCAATCCCAAAACGTTGGCAGGTGTAGCAGCGCATCTCTATTACTGCCTTAATCAGGTAGACGACGGCATTGAGCAGCTTGAGTTCTTTACACTCAACTATGATGACTCTTACCTGCATACTGGGCAAGAGCTCTTTCGCATTGCTGCCGGGCTACGTCGAGAGGCACAAGCAGCCGTGAAAGAAGTCGTTTAGTGCGGTAGAGACTAGCTAACAGGTTATGCTATACTGAGCAAGCACATCGGGGCGTAGCGCAGCTTGGTAGCGCACTACTTTGGGGTAGTAGGGGTCGTGAGTTCGAATCTCGCCGCTCCGATAGCATAAAAGCCGTTCAACATCAATGTTGGGTGGCTTTTATGTTGGAAACAGATTTACAACTTTGACCCATGCATCTATACAAAGCTGCTCCAGGCACAAGTTAGCTTTTTTCATGGAAACAGTTGATTAAAGTTGTCCTACAGCGTCCCTACACCCTAAGGATGCTTAAGAAGACGGGACAGGCGCATCAGCCAGACGAACCGGAAGTTCGGCTGTAAAGCAGGTTTGTCCGTCTTGGCTGGAAACCTGGATCGAGCCACCCAAGTAAGTTACAAGTTTCTTCACCAGCGTTAGCCCCAAGCCAGTGCCGCCTTGCCGCCAAAGATCCATGCCAGGAATCCGATGGAACTGCTCAAAAATGTGGGGCACTTCGCTAGCTGGAATCTCGACTCCAGAGTTGCAAACTTGCATTTGTAAGCTGTGTGCTGGGGTTGGTTGAGCCACTACGGTTAGACTGATCGTAATGGTAATGTGCTCATCACGTGGCGTATATTTGATGGCGTTGTTAAGTAACTCTGTAAGTACCCGACTTAAGCTGGAGACATCCGACACGATCGGCGGCAGGTCGATCGGCAGATTGATGTGTAGCTGTTGCTGCTGGCTTTGGGCACGCTCTCGAAAGTTTTCTACCAGTTCTGGGAGCCAGCGTTGAAAGAGAATCGTAGTTAATTCGATGCTGTACGCATCAGCATTCAAGCGCTGCAAGTCTAAAAGATCATTCACAAGGCTTAATTGACGGCTGCACTGGTCATTCAGAACTTTCAAGTAACGGATGGTGGAGTCAGCAATGCTATCTGTTTCCATCGCTAAACAACCGCGTTGACCTAAGGTAATTTCTAACATCCGAGCTGCCATTTTGATGTTAGTCAAGGGCGTTCGTAATTCGTGCGATACGGTATTTAAGAAGTCATCTTTGATCTGGTTGATTTGCTGGAGTTCCACCATTTGATCTTCAAGTTGTAATGCCCGCGCGATCGCTAAATTACGTTCTTCTGCTTGTCGCCGCTCGGTAATATCGCGAAAAACCAGAACTACGCCTGCAATAGTGCCTTCATCGTTGTAAAACGGAGCCGCGCTATCGGCAATGGGGAAAGTATGACCAAGCTTGGAACGCAGCAAGGTATGGTCTGCAAGGTAAACCAAGCTGCCTGTTTGCAGAGCTATGTCGATTGGGTTGGGCAACGGTGCCTGGGTTTGTTCGTGAATGATATGAAAGATTTCTGCCGCCTTGAGACCGATCGCCTCTTCTTGTCGCCAGCCTGTTAAAGCCTCGGCAGCGCCATTGAGAAACTTGATGCGGCTGGCTGCATCGACCACAATTACACCATCGCCGATCGCTCTCAGAATACTAGCCAGCCACTGTTCGCGCTCTTGCAACTCTTTGTCCAGACGGTAACGTTGCAGCGCTGTTTCGATCGCAACATACAGTTCGCGTTCTTCGATTGGCTTGAGGACGTAACCAAAGGGTCCGGTTGCCTTAGCTCGTTCCATTGTGTAGCGATCGGAGTAGCCAGTAGAATAAATGATCGGAATACGGAGGCGGCTCCAGATCTGCTCGGCTGCCTGAATGCCATCCATTTCTCCCTTCAGCCGAATATCCATCAGCACGATATCAGGATGCAGTGCTGTAGCAGTGGTAATTGCCCCTTCACCAGAGACAGCGATCGCAGGCACTGTATAGCCTAGGTTTTCGAGACAGTCTTTGATGTCAGCAGCGATGACACTTTCATCTTCCACAATCAGAATTTGAATGCTCTGCCCTTTGCGATCGGTAGCGGCTAGTCTGCTCATGCTTCACTTCCTGCAAACGTAATCCTAAACTCAGTACCAGCATGACGATTGAGCAGCAGCCTGCCCTCTAGCTGCTGCACAAGATCTCTGACCAGCTTTAGCCCTAGCGAATCAGTATGGGCTAGTTCAAACTCGGCTGGCATACCAACGCCATCGTCGCGGACGACTAGATTGACAGCCCGATCGCCTGACGCATGAAGAGCAATAGCGATTTCACCAGGGCGATCGTTAGGAAAAGCGTACTTAAGCGCATTGGAAACCAATTCATTGATGATCAAACCGCAGGGAATCACAGTGTCAATATCGAGTGCTACATCATCGATCGTCGTTTTTAGCGTGATGATGTTGGTGTGAATGTTGTAGGCGCTAAACAAACTTGCTGCCAGCGTAGGAATGTACTGCCTTAAGTTGATGCTGGCTAATGTTTCAGATCGATAGAGTTTTTCGTGAATGAGCGCAATCGATTTAATACGGTTCTGGCTTTCTAGTAAAATATTGGCGGCTCGCTGATCTTTAATGCGCCGCTGTTGCAAACGAAGCAAGCTGTAGACAATCTGCAAATTGTTTTTGACTCGATGATGAATTTCCTTCAGCAAGACATCTTTTTCGGTCAACGAAGCCTGTAATTGCTCTTCGGCTTGACGCAGTACTTCTAACTGTTTTGCAGCTGTAATATCAACGGCAACACCCAGAATTTGCTGCGGTAATCTGTCTGGAGTGCGGGCAAACAGCGTTTCCTGGCATTGAAAGTAACGCCACTCGCCATTACGATGCTGCATCCGAAACTCAGTGCTGAGGATCTCGCCATCGTTTGCAGTATCCCAGCGTTTGAAGTTGGCTTGCCACGGCAGAAAATCATCTGGGTGCATGACAGTCTGCAAAAAAGCGGGTTGCAGCGCCTGAATGTCATCCAGGGTGTAACCGAGGTGTTCTCCAATTTCGCGATTCACGTAGATTTTGTCTTGCTTAATCAAGTCAAAGACATAAATAGCGGCTGGGCTAGTGTCAGCAATTTTTTGAGCAAAGCGCTGGCTTTCTTGCAGCGCATTTTCTATGTCCTTGAGGTCAGTAATATCACGCCCAACCGCCTGAAACTCGATAAAGCGTCCCTCTTCATCAAACAGCATCCGGTTGTTCCACTGCGTCCAGCGAATGTGGCCATTGGCGACAACGCGGTTTTCAATACTTACAGTCGGGTTCTCCTGGTTCATTGATCGCACCAGACGATCGATGTGTTCATGGTCTTCCTCAAACGTTAGCGGCTTGTAACAAGACCCAATCACTGCCTCTTTTGTCACCCCAAAGTAACGGCAGTACGCACCATTGACAAAGGTCAGCGTGCCATCTGGCTGAAAGCGGACGATCAGTTCTGTTTGATCTTCAACGATCGCGCGGTACCGAGCTTCACTCTCACGGAGTGCCAATTCGACCTGCTTCCGTTCCACAATTTCGCGCTCCAACTCTCGATTTGTCGCCTCTAGCTGTGCAGGGCTGGGTAGCGACAGAACTTTTGGCAGCAGCGGTATCAATTCCAACGCTGTAATTAAAGAAATCACTGCCGTAGCCACTTTCACGGTGCCCGACAGCCAGTACATGGGATACCAGAGCGTCCAGATTTCCAGAATGTGGGTGGTGCCGCACGCGATGATAAAGGCGCTAAACAACAAAAACACCCAGTCGAAAGGCAAGTCGCGCCGCTTGCGGACAAGATAGAGCAACGTCACTGGAATGGAATAGTAGGCGATCGCAATCACCGCGTCGGCAATAACGTGTAAGCTCACCAAGCTGGGCTGCCAAAGATAGCAGTGTCCATGCGGAATAAACGATCCGCTACTAAAAAAGGTTTTGAGAGCGTCCAACATCAACAACGGCTTCAATGTTCTTTATATAACTTTACACAAAGAGTTGTTTACCTACAGCGATTAGTAGGGAGCCAAAATTAGACCAAAGCCTCTCTACAATCTCCTTAAGTAAGGCATCTATCACAAGGGAGCAGAAGAGCTTCTAGGCGTCTTCATTGCTGGGGCTAACCTAGAGCTAATTAAGGATTTGGTATGCCACCTCTTTAACTACTCAAGTAATCCCAAAAACTTTGCAATATACGCAAAAGAGCGATATTTTTCAGTCGTTTAGCGTAAGACAAGCAATTATTTACCACCACAGATCCTCAACTTTTTAGAGAAATCAAGGATCTGCGGACAGCTTACAATCTTGACGGGTAAGTAGTAGAGCTTGAGCCATCGACAGCGACAAAGGCGGTATAAACTTTGGTGCAGCAAACAGAACGTCAGGAAGCATCATCCATGCAGCCCATTTGGCGCGTGCTGGGGAGTTTGCGCGTTTACCGTTGGACGGCAGTGGGTGCGTTGGTTAGTCTCTTACTGCTGACGGTAGCGAGTGCAGCGACTCCCCAGCTGTTTCGGTGGGGCATCGATCAGGGCATCGCGAAACAGAATTTGTCGATCGTGCTCTACAGTGCTGGGTGGATGGTGGTCGCGGCGATCGCCCGTGGCGTGTTCAACTTTGGGCAAAGTTATTGGGCAGAAGCCGCATCCCAGGGCGTTGTCTACGATTTACGCAACAAGATTTTCAGTAAAATCCAAAATCTCAGCTTTAGCTATCACGATCAATCGCAAACGTCACAACTGCTAACTCGCGTCACTAGCGACATTGAGCAAATTCGCGCCTTCCTTAGTACCAGTTTGATGCAGGTGATCAGCTCAGTCGTTACTCTGGTGGCGATCGCCGTGATTTTGCTGGTCATGAACTGGAGACTGGCGCTGATTACGCTGACCGTTGTACCGCTGGCTGGCTGGCTGCTGGCAAACTTTCTGACCCGTAACAGCGCACTCTTTAGTCAAGTGCAAGAGCAGTTGGGCGACCTCAACGCTATCCTGCAAGAAAATCTGCTGGGTATTCGCGTGGTTAAAGCCTTTGTGCGCGAGTCTACTGAAACAACCCGCTACACCGAGATGAATGATGCGTTAGTGCGGGCAAACATGAAAACAATTCGTGCCATTCGCAATACATTTCCGTTCATCTTCCTGTTAAGCAATCTGGTGACGTTGGCGGTCTTCGGCTATGGCGGTGCAGAGGTCATTGGTGGCAGATTTTCGATTGGGGAACTGGTCGCGTTTAATTCTTACCTGCTGTTGATTTTGCAGCCAATTTTGCTGATTGGTTTTGCGGCACCCGCGATCGCCCAAGCAGCAGCCTCCGCCGAGCGCGTGTATGAAGTGGTCGATGCAAAAGTGGAGATTCGCGATCGACCCAATGCGGTGCCGTTTGAAACCTGCGGTGGTAGAATCACCTTCGAGAACGTGTCCTTCCGCTATCCTGGCGCTACCACCGAAGCGCTTAAAGGCGTTTCTTTTGAAACCAGACCGAATGAACTGATTGCCGTACTGGGCATGACGGCTTCTGGCAAAAGTACGATTATGAACCTAATTCCACGTTTTTACGATGCAACGGCTGGTGCTATCCGCATTGATGGACACGATGTGCGCGATTTCACCCTCAAAAGTCTGCGATCGCGCATTGGCATTGTTTTTCAGGAAACAACCCTTTTCTCTGGTACGCTCCGCGAGAACATCGCCTATGCCAAGCCCGATGCCTCGCTAGAGCAGGTAATTGAGGTTGCCAAAGCCGCTCAAATGCATGACTTTATCCTGGGCTTACCTGAAGGGTATGAAACCATCGTGGGTGAACGTGGCGTAGGCTTATCCGGTGGGCAAAAACAGCGGCTAGCGATCGCTCGTACCCTTTTGACTAACTACAGCATCTTAATTTTGGATGACAGCACCTCGGCTGTCGATGCCCAAACCGCAGCCCAAATTCAAGCTGCACTGGATGACCTTATGCGTCAACGCACCTGCACTTCGTTTGTCGTCGCACAGCGCATCAGCACGGTTCAAAATGCCGATCGAATTTTTCTAATGGATAAAGGTCGTCTGGTGGCACAAGGCACCCATACCGAATTGCTGCAAACGAGCCAACTCTACGCGGTCATCCTGGAGTCACAGGTCAAGCGCTCAACCTTGAGCACGATCGCTGCCACTTAAAAATCGCTACCGCTTGAAAGCTAAAAGCTTTGCTGTCTTGTTGCAATCGCTGCGGTATGCCTGCTGATTAATTAAGCGTAAGGGATTTGAGCGTAGCTGCACATCGCGTGAAGTATGTTGATATGCTGGAATCTAGACTCCAGCCTGCCGTTGTCAACCAAATTCATGCCTGCACTTAGCACTCCGATCGCCTCTCTCGCCTTTCCCCTCGCTGCGGTTGTAGGGCAGGAAGCCATCAAACTCGCACTCTTATTAGCAGCCGTCGATCCGGGCTTAGGGGGTGTGGTGATTGCGGGACGACGCGGCACCGCAAAATCAGTGATGGCACGAGCGCTTCATGCCCTGTTGCCACCGATCGAAATTGTCGAAGGTTCCCTCAACAGCGACCCCCTATATCCCGAAGAGTGGGACGATGAGACGACGGAAAGGCTTAAGGATAAAGGCTTAAGGATAAAGGCAAATCTTTCAGACTTTAGCTCTGAGCCTTTAGATTTTCCCACGACCATCATCCCCGCGCCTTTCGTTCAAATTCCGCTGGGCATTACCGAAGATCGACTGTTAGGTTCAGTCGATGTTAGTCAGTCGATTCGGCGGGGTGAGACGGTTTTTCAGCCAGGATTACTGGCAGAAGCGCATCGAGGTGTGCTTTACATTGATGAAATCAATCTGCTGGATGATCAAGCAGCTAACCTCTTACTCTCCGTTTTGACGGATGGACGCAACCAGATTGAGCGCGAGGGCATTAGCTTTCAGCATCCCTGCAAACCGCTGCTAGTTGCTACCTATAACCCCGAAGAAGGAGACTTGCGCGAACATTTGCTAGACCGCATTGCGATCGCCCTTTCCGCCGACATGGTGCTGGGCTTGGACGATCGTGTATTGGCAGTCGAGCAAGCCACTCGCTACGCCGACTCACCCCAAACCTTTCTGACCCAGTACACCGACGACATTGACTCGCTCAAAACCCAGATTGTGCTAGCGCGAGAATGGCTCAAAGACGTGCAGATTACCTCTGAGCAGGTGGGTTATCTGGTGAATGAGGCAATTCGAGGCGGTGTCATGGGGCATCGAGCAGAACTGTTTGCCGTGCGTGTTGCCAAAGCACATGCCGCGTTGGATGGTCGCACGGATGTAACAGCAGATGACTTGCGCCGTGCTGTCGAGCTAGTCATCGTACCGCGATCGACTATCGTACAAACCCCACCTGAAGAGCCACCGCCACCGCCGCCGCCACCGCCTCAGAACCAGCAAGAACCAGAAGAGGAAAATGAGCAAGAGCAGGACGATCGCGACGATGACGAAAGTGATGATCAGGAGCAAGAACCACCTGCCATTCCCGAAGAGTTCATTTTTGACCCTGAAGGCGTAATTCTTGATCCATCCGTTCTCTACTTTGCTCAGTCGGCAACCCGTCAGGGCAAATCCGGTAGCCGTGCAATTATTTTCTCGGACGATCGCGGTCGCTACGTCAAACCCATGTTGCCGAAAGGGAAAGCCCGCCGTATTGCGGTCGATGCTACTCTACGAGCAGCCGCACCCTATCAGAAAGGGCGACGGGCAAGAAGAGAGGAGTCAGAAATCAGAAGTCAGGCTTCCCCGATCCCCACTCCCCACTCCCCACTCCCCACTCCCCCCAAAAAACGCGTCTTCGTTGAGCAAGCAGATATTCGAGCCAAGCGGTTAGCACGTAAAGCAGGAGCGCTGGTTGTCTTCGTCGTTGATGCGTCTGGCTCCATGGCGTTAAATCGCATGCAATCGGCAAAAGGTGCAGTGCTGCGACTGCTGACAGAGGCATACCAGAATCGTGATCAGGTTTCCCTGATTCCCTTTCGGGGAGAGCAAGCAGAAATCTTACTGCCACCAACTCGATCGATTGAAGCCGCTAAACGACGACTCGATCGCATGCCCTGTGGCGGTGGTTCCCCTCTGGCACACGGATTAACGCAGGCGGTACGAGTGGGTATGAACGCTAGACAGTCCGGTGATGTTGGACAAGTCGTCGTCGTTGCAATCACAGATGGTCGCGGCAACGTACCGCTGGCGCGATCGCTGGGCGAAACCATCCCCCCTGACGAAAAGCCCGACATCAAAGCTGAACTGCTCGACATTGCCGCCAAAATTCGCGCCCTCGGTATTCAGCTACTTGTCATCGACACTGAGAATAAATTCATTAGCACTGGGTTTGCGAAGGAGCTAGCACAGCAGGCAGGCGGCAAATATTACCATCTGCCGAAAGCGAACGATCAGGCGATCGCCGCAATGGCGCGAGGGGCAATGCGTGATATGGCTCGTCCTTGAACGGTCAGCGACCAGCATAGCTTTCAGGTAAAAGCTAAAGGCTAATAGGGTTGTCTCTCAGGAACCGATTAGCAGCCTAAACTGTCTAAGCTAGTCAGGCTTGCGATCGACTTGGGTATACTGAGGAGTCTGAGCCTTCCATCCGTTATCGACAGTTGCAACCCTATGACGCGCACACGACTGAAGCAAACCATTCCCGGACAGCCCTTTCGCAAAGCCCAGCGGCGGCTATTAAGCAAAGAATTGGACTTGCTGCTGCTCACAGGTTGTTCGTGTTTGCTTACCCTGTTGCACCACCCTATTAGTCAAGCTATTCAGGCACAGTCGCCTGCCCGTAACGCACCCATGACATCAACTCAGACAGGGCAGCGGGATGTCAAACTTGCCGGTCAGTTTTCTGTAACACTGCCACCAGAACGGAAGAAGCTAAAAGTGGTGAAGGAAAGCTAAATCGCTGCTAGTTGTTCGCTTTTATCCCCTTCTCTGTATGAAAACATTGGGGAGAAGGGGTTGGGTTTTGGTGAGGCAGCGATCGTAGCCACTCCTTGCCCTTTTAGATTGTCTAGCCCTCTGTGTTCTCTACCCATCTATAGTGATGAAGGGGATACAGCAACGTCACGGTTATAGTGCCGAACCTATTGCATTATTTCCCCATCTCACAATTAGCTTAGAGGAGACAGGTATGTTTGGTCTTGGGTGGCCCGAAGTTGTCATTATTCTCATCGCAGCAGTGCTGGTCTTTGGCCCTAAGAAGATTCCAGAACTGGGCAGCGCACTTGGTAAAACGCTACGTGGCTTCAAAGAAGGTGTGAGCGAAGCCAAGGCTGAGGCTGAAGAAGCAGACGAAGATTACCGTGCGTAAGACCAATGCTTGTCTTACAGGAGCTTTTCTAAGCCATAAACCAGTGTCTTAAGCTGAATGACCTTACGGATCGCCAGCAGTACTCCGGGCATATAGCACGCTCGATCGCTCGTATCATGACGCAGCGTGTACACCTGTCCTGGTGCACCAAAGATCACTTCCTGATGGGCAATCAAGCCTGGTAAACGAATACTGTGAATCCGAATTTCAGCATCCGCAACACTGCCGCGTGCGCCCGGAAGTTTTTCAGTTTCTTGCACGGTAGGCGGGTTAAACGTCTTACCAAATTCCGCTAACATTTGCGCCGTTTGTAGTGCAGTGCCGCTAGGCGCATCCGCCTTCTGATTATGATGCAGTTCAATGATTTCGACATGCTCAAAATGCTGGGATGCCTGAATTGCAGCCTGTTGCAGCAACACCATGCCGATCGAGAAGTTAGGAATGACTAGACAACCCGTGCTCGCTTTATCGGCAAACTCGGCTAGCTCTTGCAGTTGCTTGGCGCTCAAGCCTGTCGTGCCGACTACTGGACGAATACCATAGGCAATCGCTGAACGGATATTGCTGTATACCGAGTCGGGATGGGTAAAATCCACCATCACACCGAGTTCCTTTTCTTGAGCCAGCATTGCCAGCATTGGCTCAAACTGATCGGTTACAGGCACCTCAAGCTCCCCACAGCCTGCCAGTTCTCCGATATCTAATCCCTGGTATTCAGGACTGCGATCAACCGCGCCAATCAAGGTTAGGTCTGTCGTTTGGGCGATCGCCTTGACAACTTCACGACCCATTTTGCCCGCTGCACCATTTACTAAAACTGGGATCGGAAGCTGCCCTGTCATTGCTTGAACTGCCTATATAAGGTGACTGTAGGTATTCTAAACCGGATGGCAGTCAGAAGAGAAACCGTTGGTCAGGACGAAAAGATTTGGCAAGGATGAAAAGATAGGGAGAGTTTTGAGCTTTGAGTTGATTTAGCTATCACCCCTTCACTCTCTCACTCCTTCACCCCTTCACTCTCTCACTCCTTCTGCATCCTCTACCGTGTCTCAAGCGATCGTCAGCAAACACAACAACAGTGCCTCTGTCCACTCCACAACAGCGCCGTAGGTATCACCCGTATGCCCACCAAGCTGGCGGTTAAACCACATTCCAGTCATAATTGCGATCGCACTTCCACCCAAACTTGTTACCCCCACTGCCAACCACGGAACCGAACTAAAAGCCCCTTTCACAGCACTCAAAGCCAGCAGCAGCACTAGAGTTGGAACGGTTTCCCAGTGCGATCGCAACGCTGCTTTATGAAAAGCACCCTTACCTTCGAGTTTAAGGTAGGGGTAACGGACGATCGCCACCACTTGTCCCCAGCGTCCCCAACCCGCCACTAACGCCAGCACAAGCCAGCGATGAGTTGCTATATCAGCTAGCGCTGCCACCTTAAGCAAGAGAATAATCACTGCTGCCATTGCGCCAAAGGCACCTGTGTGGCTGTCTGCCATCACCTGAAGGCGACGCTGAGGATCTAGGACTGCTAATCCATCAGCAGTATCCATTGCACCATCTAGATGCAGCCCGCCTGTGATCGCAACCCAGCCTGCTACAACGATCGCGCTGCGAGTTAGAAGCGGCATTCCCAGATAAGACAGCCCATAGTCAAGCAGTCCCATAAGGCTGCCGATCGCCAACCCAACGAGCGGTGCCCATCGTGCAATGCCGTTGAACGTAAGTAGCCACTGTTGAGGAACGGGGAGACAGGTATAAAAAGCGATCGCGCCTAGAAAGGTCGAAAGTTGCTTGAGCATTCTCAGTCGTCTGGTTGACACTAGCGGCACTGCTAGGTTGATGGCATTGTCAGTCGATTGTTGGTTAACAGAAAGTTGCATCAACCCTGGTCAAAACGAGCGTTCTAAGCCGTAACGACTTGGCTTCCAGATTAAGTCAGTAATTATTGAAGCACTGCTTACCAAGCACTCGTGTGATGAAATCTTGATGTTTTCTGTGGTCGGACGGACGCGATCGCTCGTCATTTATGGACATAATTAAGGAGCTTGTTCGCTTTAACGTGCTTTAACAACAGATGTCCCGCGTCAATTCAGTAAATTCCGGCGGGAGCGTGTTGAAAAACTTAGGATAGAATTGTTTCGTACACTACTAAACATCCTGACTATTTCTCGACAACGCCTAGTGCCCGTTAAGCACCTGTACTGAAGCGACTAGCTGATGCCAATCTGTCTCTTTTACAACCCGCTAAGGCTATCTAGCACCCACTCCAGGTTGCATTTTTCTTTAACTGAGTTGCGTTCCTGACTGTACTCTAAATTCTTAGCCCCTTAATTTAGTCAACTTAGTCTTGCACCTTCTCAGACATTTGTCGTTCCGTTGTTGCACATTCGCGACCTGAGCCATCGGCTTACCTAGACCAGAGGCGTTCTCTTTATGAGTCACGATCAATTTTCTCGTAGTGAACCGTTACCAGCACCTTGTATTATCGACGCAGGCACAGTGGTTAACAAACAGGATATGCAGCGACTGCTGGCAGATCTGAGCCGCGTTCGCTACATCCATCGGCAAGATGGCGTGCTGACTGGCGAAGGAGAGGGGCATGTGTTGGAAGTTTTTTCCCACCCGCAGCGATCAACCCTCATCGCCAATCATGCACTTTACCTGAACGTGCATAGTTTTGACTATTTAGAACTGGGGAAATCACCTGAGCAAGAACCCTGGTTTGACCTTATCCAAGAGGGTCGTCAACTCCGTCTCATCCCCCTTTCTAACCCAATGGTAGAGCAGAACCATCATCGCCTTAACGTTGCGGCACTAGAAGCCGTAGTTGCAGAGGTGCTGTCTGCAAATTGGGATGTTCAGATTGATGATGAAGAGCATTTTTCTTTTTGATGCTGGGAACGTATAGTGGATACCTAGAACAAGGTTAGAAAGCATAGAGTTGAGTCATTACCCAATGGCATCATTACCGATACTCTGCTGTTAACCCAGCTAGCTAGCCGCTAACTTGTACCGACCTTACGTTCTTCACACGCCGACTTTCTTTACTCTGCTTGCAATCCTTTTACATCGCTAACTCTTGACTACTGGTTTTACATTTACGTGCCAAGCACTGTGCTGCGATACGAAGGCACGCGCCGGAATCTTTGCCACGCCACACGGATTGGTAGAAACGCCACGCTTTATGCCGGTTGGTACGCTGGCAAATGTCAAAACAGTAACGCCTGACCAGCTTCGGGCAACTGGAGCGCAGCTTGTGCTGGCAAACACCTACCATCTGCACCTCCAGCCAGGAGAAAGCATTGTAGCTCAGGCGGGTGGGTTGCATCGCTTTATGGCATGGGATGGTCCCATTCTGACAGACTCTGGCGGCTTTCAGGTGTTTAGCTTGAGCGAAATGCGAACGATCGCTGAAGCTGGCGTAACGTTTCGATCGCCACGCGATGGACAAATGATTTACCTGACACCAGAGCGTTCGATCGCCATTCAAAATGCGCTTGGGGCAGATGTCATCATGGCGTTTGACGAATGTCCGCCTTACCCAGCTAGCTACGATGCTGTGATGGACTCAACAGATCGTACCTACCGCTGGCTCAAACGGTGTATTGCAGCGCACGAACGTACTGATCAAGCGCTGTTTGGCATTGTGCAAGGGGGAGTATATCCTGATTTGCGTCGGCTGGCAGCAGAGCAACTGGCGCAGCTTGATTTACCGGGATACGCGATCGGTGGCGTAAGTGTTGGGGAACCAGCGAACCTGATCCAAGCAATTGTGCAGGCGACAACTCCTTTACTACCTCCTGACAAGCCACGTTACTTGATGGGAGTTGGTACGTACCGAGAAATGGTGCAGGCGATCGCGACTGGCGTTGATCTCTTTGACTGTGTGATTCCAACGCGGTTAGCACGGCATGGCAATGCACTGGTGCAGGGCGATCGATGGAACTTACGCAACGCTAGATTTCGTGAAGATTTTACAGCCCTGGATGCCTCCTGTCCCTGCTACACGTGCAAGACCTTTAGCCGTGCGTATCTTAGCCACTTGTTGCGATCGCAAGAGTTGCTTGCCTACACGCTGCTTTCGATTCACAACATTACTGAGCTAGTGCAGTTCACCCAAACGATTCGCCGCGCTATCCTTAATGGCACGTTTAAAGCAGAATTTGGACACTGGCTAACAGACAGTGAAACTTAGCAGTGTGTAGGGCGACTAACACGCTACAGACATGATTAGCTTTAGATGGGTAACGTGCTTGATAGGGCGAAGAAACGCAAAGGCATTACATGCCTAACGCCTTCACGCTCCTATTGCTTAAATTCTTTACCCTCTTACTCCTTCACACGTCTTTTGATCCCTGTCCTACATTCAAACTTCAGCACGATCCGTCCCGTGGTAAAATTGGAGCTAATCCCAAAATTCTTGCTGGAGAGGTCATTCGTTATATGGAAGCAGCGCTGCTTTTAGCAAAATTGCCTGAGGCATATGCAATTTTTGATCCCCTGGTGAACGTTCTACCAGTGATTCCAGTCTTTTTTCTGCTGCTAGCGTTTGTTTGGCAGGCAGCCGTTGGTTTTAGATAGCTACAGCGTTCTGTCAGGCACGAGATGAAGACGTTTTTGTAAAGGCAGACACACAGTCTGCCTTTTTTTGGCTTTGTAATTAGAGCGTCAGTCGGATAGCGATCGACCAAAACGATAGTCGATCGCCACTGGCATTCATTACTCTTTTAGTGAGATAGTTGCGGCAACCATCTCAAGCATTCAAGTAAGTAGGGATGGCTGTAGAGCATCTACGATAAACAATAAAGCTTTTTTGCTCCTTGTATGAGCTATTGCCTGAACCCTTACTGCCGCTCACCGCAAAACCCTGATGTGGCTAAGTTCTGCTCAACATGTGGGTTTAAGCTGCTGCTGGGCGATCGCTATCGAGCGCTACAGCCGCTCGCTCGTGGTGGCTTTGGCAGAACGTTTCTGGCAGTAGACGAGTACAAGCCGTCGCAACCAAGCTGCGTGATTAAGCAATTTTTTCCGCAAATCTACAGCGTGCATGACCCAGAACACGCTCGAGAATTATTTCGGCGTGAAGCGGTACAGCTAGAGTTATTAGGAGAACACCCGCAAATTCCAGAGCTGCTGGCGCATTTTGAGCAGGCAGACTATCAGTATCTGGTGCAAGAGTTTATTGATGGTTCTAACCTTTTGCAAGAAAGCTCTAAGAGGGGTGCGTTTAGCGAAGAGCAGGTCTGGCATTTGCTAAACGACCTGCTACCTGTGATCGCCTTTGTTCATAGCCATCATGTCATTCACCGCGATATTAAACCGCAGAACATTATTCGTCGTGCCGCAACCCAGCAATTAGTGCTGGTTGATTTTGGTGCAGCAAAGACCATGAGCAGTACTGATGTGTTGCAGACTGGCACAAGTATCGGTAGCCCTGTCTTTGCCGCACCAGAGCAAGCACTTGGCAAAGCAACGTTTGCTAGCGACCTTTTTAGCCTGGGTGTCACCTGTATTTACTTGCTTACTCAAGTACGTCCAGCAGACTTATTTGATACTGAAGAGGGCACTTGGCAATGGCAGCAACACCTCAAGCGTCCGGTGAGTCCAGCTTTGGGCAGTATTATAGACAAGCTGCTGCAAGGTGCGGTGAAACGGCGCTACCAATCGGCAGACGCTGTTTTGCATGACCTCAACTCGCAAGCGGTTGTGGAGTCACTTTACCGCTCGGCTGAGGGTGATCCCTTATCTGCGTCAACAGCTCAACCATTAAACATAGCCGGACGAGCGCCCCTTAAAGAGCGATTACCTCCCCCCTCATGGCAACAGCCAACGAAACTGGAAACAGAGAAACCCGTTACTCAACTTTCATCCAACTCTACACCGAGTCCGAACTGGGTCTGTACTCAAACACTAGCTGGGCACACCAGTTGGGTGCGGTCAGTCGCCATCCATCCTGACGGCAAGACAGTTGCTAGTGGCAGCGGCGATCGCACAATTAAGATCTGGGATCTGACGACGGGCACCGTGTTACAAACACTGGCAGCCAAAGCAGGTTGGGTACGTGCAATCGCCGTTAGCCCAGATGGTCAAACGCTTGCCAGTTGTAATAACGATCGACAAGTAGTGCTGTGGCACTGGGAGACGGGCGATCGCCTGCAAACGCTGGATGGACATTCTGATTGGGCACGTGCTGTCTGCTTTAGCCCCTATGGGCAGTATCTTGCGAGCGGCAGTCAGGACAAAACAATCCGGCTATGGCATCTTTCGACGGGCAAAACGACGCATGTGCTGGCTGGACATACCCATTGGGTTATTGCCGTTGCCTTTAGCCCCGATGGTCAAACGATCGTGAGTAGTAGCCGAGACAAAACGCTCCGGCTGTGGCATACCAAAACAGGAGCGCTAATCCGGGTGCTAGAAGGACACCAAGATGCCGTGAACGCGATCGCCATTAGCCCCAATGGACGCATCCTTGCCAGTGCTAGTGACGATCACACCATTCGCCTATGGTCGTTGGCTACCGGCAAACTCAAGCAAGTACTGACACAACATGAGGGCGCGGTTAATACGCTGGCAATTAGTGCTGATGGTACTACCCTTGTTAGTGGTAGCCAGGATACTACGATTAAGCTCTGGTCGTTAGAAACCGGAATGCTTCTTCATTCTCTGACAGGTCATAGCAACTGGGTTTGGTCCGTTGCCATTAGTGCACTGCCTCGGTCAGCAGTAAGCGACACTCACAAGGGCTTGATAGTCAGCGGCAGTTGGGATGCCACTGTGAAAATCTGGCGACAAGTGTGACTGTTGAGGCGTTTAGTCCCCTATCACGCTGGTTGTCTATGGACAAATCACGATCGACTTTCTTTTCCTGACCCTTGATTCCGACTCGCTCCTTAGGTTGTAAGCACAGCTGCCACTGGTGCTGGCTTCACAGCATAGTCCCGTCCTGGAGCAACTTCGTTGTAGTAACTTACCGCTTTTTCGGCAGCAGAGAGCGATCGATAAACCAGCGCACCAGACGGATGAAGCGATAGTGTCAACCAGCCTCTCCACAAACCAACTAGCCAATCTTGTTCATTTACTTGAATGACATACATTGCTTTAACCTTAATGTCTTACTTTAGATAAAACGTCCAAAATCACGCACGATTCAGCGCAGAGTACCCAACTCACAGGGCTTTTCATCACTCAAAAGTAGTCTCTACAAATCTAAAGGCTTATCATTAAGCTTTAATAAATTAGATACGCTAATTTCTGAGCAACTGATAAAAGTGTCGCCCTTCTATTATGCCTATCGATTACTTCCAAAAGCAGTTGTTGCATTTGCATAAAATAATCAAAACCAGTTGAGTTAAAAAACTTGCCTTAATGACTAAGTTTACTGAGGCAAAACATCTATTCTGTTAAGGATCATAATAAACTTGTCACTACTGTAGCCAGCAACCTGAAGTAGAAGAAAGTAGAGAAACCACCTGCTTCCAAAGTAGAGTCTTTAAGAATGCTAAGTTCGTCCTTGAGGTAGTCACTAGCTAAGGACCCTCATTCTAAGTTGGGAGTACTGTTCTCAGGTATCCCAAATGAACGACTCCACAGAAAAACTTCCAGCTAACGAAAAATTAAAAGCTGAAAGGCTTAAGGAAGAGGGGATGTTTAATCCTCAAGATCTTGTTTCTAAAGGTGGTTACACAGGCAATCCAAGAGATATTGTTGGGAATCCAGCGGTTGCACCTCAAACGCTCGATCAAGTAGAAGAGTTGCGTGACGACCTATTAGCTGAACCTGAAGATTAGCAATAAAGTAATATGGCACTTTCTAAACAATGAAACCCTCAAAAGCGACATTGTTCAGGACTTCAGTAGTTGAACAGCTTAATACAGTGCCATCACAAGCTGTTTGCGATAGTCTTTCGTTAAGGGATGGTCGTCGCCAAGCAGATCAAAGATTGCCAGCATAGCTTTGCGAGCACCGTCATCTCGAAACCGTCGATCACTGGTGACAATAGTCAAAAATTGCTCCAGTGCAGCAGCATAGTTTTCGTCTAGTACCAAGTTTGCCGCTTGTCGAAAGGCATGATCGAGGTTAGTGCCTTCTTTTGGCTGTAAAGCAATTTGTTTGAACTGGACGATCGCCCTCAATGTTTTGGTGTGAGGAAAATGCTCTTTGTCATACTCCTGAATCGTTGCCAGCAGATTTTCAGCTTTATCAAGACGATCGGCTTCGATGTAAAAGTTAGCGGCTTCCAGCGTTAACCCACGATTGTCAGGGTGTTGCTCTAGAAGCCTACTGAGTCGGGCTTCGGCTTGCTCGACATTACCGATCGCAGCATCGGCATAGATTGACTCTAGCGCTGTATCAAGCAGGGAGGTGATCTGTAGTTGTGCCAAAAACTCGCGGAGTTTTGGCTCTGGCAACATACCAATAAATCCATCCGTTAACGTGCCATCGATCGCCACTTTGACATCAGGAACACCCCCAACGCCATAGGTCTGTGCCAAGTCGGGACTTTGGTCAATGTCCACTTTTGCCAGCACAAAGTCATACTCCTGCGCTAGCTTTTCAAGCAGGGGCTTGAGCATCTGGCAAGGACCACACCATTGCGCGAAGAAGTCTACCAGTACAGGTTTCTGATGAGATTTCTCAATTACTTCAGTGGCGAATGTTTCCTGATTGACCGAAATTGAAGCGCCCATGAGATCAACTTTTTCTTCTTAAGTGGTTGTGGTTTTAGTGGCGTTAGTTGGTGCCGATGCAGTACGGGTGCAGTTGCTCAAAAATTGCAAAAGTTGAACCCTTAACGGTGAATCAACAGTCTTAAAGGCACATGTAATCACCCGGATGGCTTGAAGTTTAGGTGAAGAACAAACGGTAAGGACTTGCATTCACTATGAACACACCACTTTTCGATCGTGCCATGTTGCTTAAGCTAGCTGCCGTTTTCACTCTCATTGGTGCAGTTGCAGCCGTTTTACCGATTCCTCGCTTCGAGGCTGAAATAAACAGCTTTGACACCGAATCGTCCCTTGAAAAAGCAACAGCCGTGAGGTTTTCAACGATCGAGCAAGCCTGGTAGACGTACCACAGCGCGTGTCCTTTACTCGGTTGCTTTTTCAACAGGTTTGCGGGTTTTAGCTTCAATATCTTCTAACGTTTGCAAAACCAGGCGTTTTGCCTGTAACTTCCAGCCCCACTTCTGAATGTTAAAGGCGATCGCGCTACCCACAAACGTTGCAATCAAATCTACAGGCTGCATAAACGAAATCCCAAACAACAGCCCCAACCCAGCAATCCCCCAAAACGGTAGCGCTACAGCTTGGCGTTGATTCTCTACTAGTTGACTAATGAGATCAGTGGGCATCTCTGCCAAGAGTGTTTCTTTCACCTGTCGCTGTTCACCAGGTGGCACTGATAAACCAATCTTTTGTCGCAGTTTTTCTAGCTTGCGAGCATCGGTGCTGTATTGCGTCAGTTCATCCTCTGCCATGAGGATCAAGCGTTCGTATTGTCCCATCCAATCTTTACTCCTGAGGACAAAGTCTTATTATCCCTTACTGGACTGCAATCGCCGCATTGCCACGCGACGATTCTGCTGCGCCAGAGCATCATCAGGATGAAGTGCTAGCACTTTGTCGTAGCAGCCGATCGCCGCTTCAAAACGTCCCAGGCTGAGCAAGACACCCCCTAAGTTGTTGCGTGCTCTAGCATCATCAGGACGGAGGGCGAGGGCGTGCTCATAGCTGTCAACCGACTCTTCAAAACGCTCTAACTGTTTGAGCGCTACGCCACGGTTGAACCAGCTTTCGTAGTGGTCGGGTTGATACTCCAGGGCACGATCGTAGCTAGCGATTGCGCCGTTATAATCACCCAATTTCAATAGACAACAACCATAACCATAGACTGCGCCATGATGGGGTTGTAGCGCGATTGCTTTGCTATACCCTAAAACCGCATCCTTGTGTCGACCCAAATGCTTGAGGCACATTGCCCACTGATACCAGGCTTCGGCATCTTCAGGGTTAAGTCCCAACGCTTTGTCATAGCTGGCGATCGCCGCTGCATAATCACCCAACCCCATTAATGCCGCACCCCGGCTGCTCAACGCGGCTTGATAGTCGGGCTGAAGGTGCAAGGCTTGGTTAAAATGTTTGATGGCGCTTTCATAGTGCTTGGCAGCATATAGCGCCAGTCCCTGGCTGTACCAGGCATCGGTAAAGTCTGGCTGCTGCTTCAGCACATGATGCAGGTTTGTGATCGCCGCCTGGTATTGCCCGGTCATATAAAGCGCTAGTCCCAGACTGTAGTGGGCGTTGGGGAAGTCTGCCTGAAGTGCCAGCACCTGCTCAAAACTGGCGATCGCACGCTCATGCTGCCCCAGCATCGAAGCTGCCCAGCCCAGGCTGTAGTGTGTGTGTGGCGACGCAGGCTCATAAACAAGCGCCTGCTCAAAACTTGTTATTGCCTCTGCATAGCGAACAAGGCTGAGCAAAGCACTACCCTTTTCATACCAGGCGTTGCTGTGATCAGGCTGAAAGCGAATCACATGATCAAAATGCACGATCGCCGCATCGTAATCACCCTGCTGGCTCAAGGTCAAACCGCGCTGAAGGATGCCTTCAGCATCAACAAAATCGTCAGCATCAACAAGTTCAGTCTGAGTTGTCCGACTCATGGATTCAACGTGCCCTTTTCACAATCAAAACGTAGCGCTCATACTTTGAGATCGAGCCTTAAATAACCTGCCAGCCTCACAATCTGTAAGGGTAATAGCTTCCTGCCTGGCTACGTTAAGGCAAGCTGCACCCTACATAAGCAAGCTGACTTTACTTAATCTGCCTTTTGTTAGCGTTCCCCGATCGCACACACGCATTGACACTTGTTCCATAGCAAAAGGATGAAGGGTGAGGGATGAATCGAAGCCCTTGCTCAAAAGAAGTTTCAAGGTTTATGTCTGTCCTAACGTTCTCTTCGACTGCTATAGCCTCTGGTGAGGCATCCACTTTAGAGACCGAAAGAATTACACTAAGGAAGCATTGACTCAGTGCAGTTCACCTTCGACCGATTGTTGTCATGCCTACTTCCTCTCCCGCGACGGCGGCTTCTTCCCTCCCAGCGATCGCCCAGCAAACTCGCGACAGCGCCCGAAACCTGGCAACGCAGCCTACCGCAGTAAGGGACCAGGCGCTAGAATCGATCGCCCAGGCGTTAGAAGCAGCTAGCGCCGACATTTTGGCAGCGAACCAGGCAGACTGTGAAGCTGCAACCGCAGCCGGACTGTCAGCAGCGCTCTTTGCTCGGTTGAAGCTAGATGAGACAAAGCTGAAAGGAGCGATCGCGGGCATTCGGGATGTTGCAAGACTGCCTGATCCGATCGGAGCGGTGCAGCTTCATCGTGAGCTTGATCAGGGGCTAGTGCTAACGCGCCTTGCCTGCCCTCTAGGTGTCGTGGGCGTAATTTTTGAGGCTCGTCCCGATGCAGTCATGCAGATTGCCAGTCTGGCGATCAAGTCGGGGAATGGAGTCATCCTTAAAGGTGGGCAGGAAGCGGTGCGATCATGCGAGGCGTTAGTAGCTGCGATCCATCGCGGACTGGCTCAAACCGATATTGCACCAACCGTTGTGCAACTGCTGACGACGCGGGAAGAAACGCTAGCACTGCTGAAGCTGGATCAATACGTGGATCTCATTATCCCTAGAGGTTCCAACTCCTTTGTGCGCTTTGTCCAAGACAACACCCGCATTCCCGTATTAGGACACGCCGAGGGCATCTGTCATCTCTACGTGGATAAAGCTGCTGACGTGCAAAAAGCCATTGCGATCGCGGTCGATGCCAAAACCCAATATCCTGCTGCCTGTAATGCGATTGAGACTCTTTTGGTGCATCAAGCGATCGCCTCTGAATTTTTGCTTGAAGCGGTGGTTGCCCTTCAGCTCCGCAATGTGGAACTGCGCGGTGACGATCGCACCCTCGATATTCTCAACATTACTACTGCTACCGAAGCTGATTGGTCTACCGAATACAGCGATCTGATTTTGGCAATCAAAATTGTGAATACGCTAGACGAGGCGATCGCCCATATCAATACCTACGGTTCGCGTCATACAGAAGCGATCGCCACTGAAAATGCCGAAACAGCCGCAACCTTTATGGCGCAAGTCGATGCAGCAGGAGTCTTCCACAATTGCTCGACTCGCTTTGCCGATGGTTTTCGCTATGGGTTTGGTGCCGAAGTAGGCATCAGCACCCAAAAAATGCCACCACGTGGCCCTGTTGGGCTAGATGGTTTAGTCACTTATAAATATCAGTTAGTTGGCAATGGGCAAATTGTGGCAACGTACGCGGGCACAAATGCTAAACCGTTTACGCATAGAGATTTGTAAAAGCTTAGAAGCCACGATCGCTAGTCTCCATCTCCTGCTTTCCAAGCGATGGTTTTGCTAGGCTGTGGATCGGGCAGTTTGATGGAAATGGCACCAGCAGCTAACACTAGTGCCGTGGAGACCCATAGGCAACCCACCAACCCAAAGAATTGATAGACGAGCCCCGAAAGCACCGTGCCAGCCAAGCGACCGCCAGAGTTTGCCATGTAATAAAAGCCAACATTTAGCGCCACATCATCATCAGCGGTAAAGGCTAGCACCAGATAGGAATGCACGGCTGAGTTAAACGCAAAAACCAAACCAAACACCGTCAAACCAACCACGATCACAATGTTTGGGGGGGCGCCACTTTGAAGCGCGATCGCGATCGCCGCTGGCACTATGGTCAGAGTGAATGTCCAAAACTGAATGGTCTTAGCTTGAGGAGGCTGCCCAGAGCCGAACCGTTGTAGGATTGCTGGCGCAGAAAATTGCACAATGCCATAACCGATGACCCAGCACGCGAGAAACCCACCCACCTGGTAGAACGACCAGCCTAAAACACTTCTTAGAAAGACGGGCAAGCCGACGACAAACCAAACATCCCTGGAACCGAAGAGAAAGAAACGGGCAGCAGAGAGAATGTTGATCTCCTGGCTTTTAGAGAAGAGTTGCGTAAACTTGACCTTCGCCTTGATTTTGCCCATCCCTTTCGGCAACGACAAGCCCGTAAACATAAGCAGAAACAAGCCTGCTGCCATGATCCATAGAGCACCAACAAACCCCACCGATGCTAAAAGTGCAGCACCTACGAAGAAGCCGACCCCTTTCAGCGCGTTTTTGGAACCCGTTAGCACTGCTACCCATTTGAACAGAGACGACTGAGCCTCTTGCGGCACTACTAGCCGAATGGCGCTCTTAGAACTCATTTTGGTCAGGTCTTTGGCAACACCTGAAAACGCTTGAGCCACCATCACGTAACCCACGGCTGCCCACTGCGCCCAACTAGGATTGAGGAAGGACAACATGACCAGTGCAAAAACTTGTAACCCAATACCGCTGTAGAGTGTTACTTTTAGCCCTAGCTGAGAACCAATCCAGCCACCGAGAAAGTTTGTAACCACCCCAAAGATTTCGTAAAACAGAAACAGAGAGGCGATTTGAATGGGGGTATAGCCGATGTTGTTGAAGTACAACAGCACCAACATTCGCAACGCTCCATCTGTAACGGTGAACCCCCAATAGGCAAGCGTGACCAGAATGTAGTTCTTAAAATTGGTGTTAGACGCAGTGGCGGTCATGAGGGAAGGGAGTGGGGGAGTGGAGAGCGAAGAAGTAATGGAGTGAAAGGGTAATGAGGTGATGGGATAAAAGCTAAAAGCTGAAGGCTGAAAGCTGAAAGCTAAATAACTCGAAACTCATCACAGGCTGAGAGCAACTTTTCTTGCCAGTTCCACCATGCGGTTGGAGTAACCCCATTCGTTGTCATACCAGGCAAGGATTTTGACCTGTGTTTCATCCACAACCATGGTGGAAAGAGCATCAATGATGGAAGAACGCGGATCATTTTTGTAGTCGATCGACACGAGTGGACGCTCTTCGTAGCCCAAAATGCCGTTTAGCGAACCATCTGCTGCCGTTTTCAACAGTTGATTGACTTCTTCAACCGTGGTGGGTCGATCGACTTCAAACACGCAATCGGTGAGGGAGGCATTGAGTAGCGGTACTCGCACTGCCAAACCATTGAGCTTGCCTTTGAGTTCGGGATAGATCAGCGCGATCGCGGTCGCTGAACCTGTGGTGGTGGGAATGAGCGAGAGGCTGGTTGCCCGTGCACGACGCAGATCTTTATGGGGTGCATCAACGATCGTCTGTGTATTGGTGTTGTCGTGAATGGTGGTAATCACACCATGCCTGATGCCTAGCCCTTCATGAATCACTTTCACCACTGGAGCGAGACAGTTGGTGGTGCAGGAGGCAGCAGTTAGCAGATGGTGCTTGTCCGGTTCGTAAAGATGGTCGTTGACACCCATCACAATGTTCAACGCCTCTTGCTTCACAGGCGCTGCCACAATAACTTTCTGCACGCCCCGTTTGAAGTACGGCTCAAGAGTTTCGGGCGTGCGAAATTTGCCGGAGCATTCTAACACCAAGTCAACGCCTAACTCATCCCACGGCACATCTCCAGGTTGGGCAAACGCACTGAAGCTGAGAGAGCGATCGTCAATGTGAACGCGATCGTCCTTTGCTGTAACCTCTGGTGCCCAACGCCCATGCACAGAATCAAATTTCAGCAGGTGAGCCGCTGTCTCAGCGCCCCCTTTCAGTTCGTTGATGTGGACAAACTCCAACTCCGACCAACCCCAGGCAGCACGCAATGCCAGTCGCCCAATTCTGCCAAACCCGTTAATTGCAACACGCACTGTCATTTTTCTCTCTCTTAGTTTTTCTCAGTTTCATTCGCGCTAAGTTGAAAGATTGTTTCCAGATAAAAAACAAAGAAAACCCTTGATTTTGCTTTTGCTAATGTCGTGATAGCAATCATAAATATTGATGCATTCTAAGCAAAAATAGTTTGAATAAAGTGATGAGCCATTAACCCCAGCATTCTTTAACAGAGGTTTATGGCAGGGATCGATCGCGTTTTCTGCGTAAAAACGGTTGCTAAAAGAGACATTGAACGTACTAAGCGCCAACTCTGTAGACACATGCAAAAAGAGCATGCGTCACGTTGCACTTCACAACGGTTTGGGCACTGACGATTTAAATCATGCCTCCATCATTTCAAATAAAATTGATTTGTCAAGCATTTTCAGAAAATTAGATTTAAATATATTGATGTGTCAGGGTGGCGTTTAGAAACAGAAATATAGGCGACGGCGCACCCGTTAGTTAAACTAGAATCACCAACCAGGATAGGCTCGACCCATGGCGAAAGGAAATAACGATACAGCCGCCCTGATCATTGCTTTTTTAGTCACTGCGGGACTGCTAGGCGGGGGATTCTGGTTCTTTAGCCGCAATTCCCCTCAAATTGGTGGAAAGCCTAGTGAAACGCTAGACCCAGCGACGCGATCGTCTGCAACGCCGCAGAATGCTGCTGACGCAACGACCGCACCCGATCTAGATACATCGTTGCCGAACCCGGCTGTGCTAACGATGGATGGCAGCGTCACGATGGTAGCCCTGATGAAGCAACTTCAGATTGCCTATACGCAGGTCAATCCGTCTTTGCAAACGACCTACGGGTTGCCGGATGGTAAACCCAACGGTACTAATACTGGAATTCGGAATCTTATTGAGGGCAGGGCTTTGATTGCAGCTAGCTCTCGTCCCCTCAAGCCAGACGAATATCAAGCAGGGTTGCAAGGCATTCCCATTGCGAAGGATGCTCTCGCCGTTGTTGTAGGGATAGATAACCCTTACAAAGGTGAATTAACCAGCCAACAGCTTAAGCAGATTTTTCAAGGACAAATCACCAACTGGTCACAAGTGGGTGGACCAGCGTTGCCGATCAAGGTGATCAATCGTTCACCTGACAGTGGCACCTACACGTTCTTCAAGGATGTTGTTTTGCTAGAGCAAGCGTTTGCATCCGATGGACCAAATTTCACCACTGCGAAACAAGATGAAACCACACCCTTGTTAAAGCAGTTGGGTCAGAATGGAATTACGTACAGCACGGTGCAGCAAGTAGAGAAACAGCGAACGGTGCGAATCGTACCGATAGACGGTCTTTTGCCCACTGACCAAACTGCTATTAAAAATGGCACTTATCCGATCGGTCGAGTGGTGTATTTAGCCGTGCCGAAGCAGACAAGTCCTGCTGTGAAGCAGTTTATCGACATGGTACGCTCTCCTCGTGGGCAGCAGGTTGTGCAGCGAGTGGGCTTCTTACCCCTGTAATACCATTGGTTACGATCGCACTTACAGATCAACTACTTCAAATGGAATTGGTAAGTTGAATCGCTGCTAAGACAACCGATCAAGAAAAGTGAAGCCGTTGAATTGCTTAGCGATCGTCCTTGCAAGCGCGCGCAGGCAAAATGGGGCTGAAGCGGCGGAACTCTGCCAAATATTGCTCTAGCACCACAAATTGAGATAAATCAAGGCTGTAATAAACCCAACGCCCTTCTTGCCGTCCGCGAATCAACCCAGCTTCTTTCAGGTTCTTGAGGTGAAACGACAGCTTTGATTGGGTAACGCCTAGAAGGTCGCACAAATCGCAGACGCACAACTCTTTTTCACGCAGCAGCTCGATCGTCTTAACTCTTAACGGTTCAGAGAGGGCATGAAAGCCTAAAACAATCTTCTCTGATGCATTGGTGGCAGTTGAAGTCATCAAAATTTGTTGAAGCGATGCCTCATTGTAGCGAAAAGTTTTTGGCTTAAGTAGGCTTGCAGAATCAGTGAAAAGCTTATAAACGCCTTCAGTTAAATTGGTACAAAGTGGGATTGTGCCATGTCATCGTTTGAATTGAAACTCACAACTTCGCTCCGAGGCTGTAAACGCTCGTATGGAATGTCTCAAGAGAGAGCAGTACAAGGATTGTTGCGAGGGGCGGTCGCTCTTCGTTCATTGTGATGCAACCGATAGGAATACAGACAGCACTCACAATCAACCAACATTTGAACTAGCTGGCTTCATGCCTTTGTTGAAACCAGCTTAAAGAGGACGTACTGAGTTCGATCTCCGCTCGATCGCCCCTCCTCTCATTACTGCGCCACCGTGCCTCAGTATGGGTGCAACGAGATAGGAGGCAATCTCGTCCTTCTTGATCGTGTGGGAACGTTTCGTAGGTGTGCCTTCAAGCTACCATTTCTTGTAGGGTAAGAACTTGCCGTTCATGGTGATGACAACCCGATCGCCCTTAGGGTCAGCTTCTTTTTCAATATTCATAGTGAAGTCGATCGCGCTCATAATGCCATCGCCAAATTTTTCGTGAATGACTTCTTTGATGGGCATTCCATATACCTGCATGATTTCATAGAAGCGGTAGACCAGCGGATCGGTGGGAACGATCGGACCCAGCCCTTTCACAGACGAAGCAGTTAACTCAGGCACCAAATCGTTACTCAGTCCTAGCGCCTGAAGTAGCTTGCTGGCCTCGTCTTCAGAGGCGCTTGCCTGTCGATAGATTAGAGCCGCAATCCAAACTTCATCACGACCAAGTGCTTGTTCTAAATCAGTAAAGGTCACTCCTTTAGCCTTTTTGGCTGTCAAAAGTTTCTCGGTAATGGTGGGAATTTCAGTATTTGACATGAGTTGCTCCTTAAATGAGTTCAATGGCTTCAGGAAAACTTAGAACGTGTCTGGCAGTGAAAACCGCAATCATTGTAGTTTGTGGAACTGCATTTGTGGAACCAGGCGTTATAACAGGGTCAGCTCTACATTTCTAAAAGCCTTATCTGCGGTGGCAAGAGCGCTCTGGGGAATAAGCCATGTACACCCTTTTGAGGGCTGTTAACAACTTGAGTGATACGGAAATTAGCAGCAAGGCTACAGAGACAATAGGCTTCAGTTTCAGTAATGCCAGTCAGTTTTGATAGCACGTCTACCATGCTGTGCAGTGCGGCTTGAAACGCATCGTCTAACGTTTCCGCAAAGCCAGTAGTGAGAATGTCTGAAGGCGTTTCGGCGATCGGGCTAGACAGCGGCATATTTTTGCGTAAGGTTAACTCGATCGTGCCATTCATTGAGGTCTCGATCGCGGTACCACAAACTTCCCCGTCACCCTGAGCGGCGTGACCATCACCAATGGAAAACAAGGCTCCTGGCAAAAAAACAGGCAAGAAGAGGCGTGAACCGGCTTGCAGCTCTGGGTTATCAATATTGCCCCCATACGCACCAGGTGGAATGGAATTGCGTGTACCTGCCGTCGCTACACCCAGAATGCCAAAAAAGGGACGAATGGGGATTTTGATGCCGCTGCCCTCTGGAAATTCGGCAGTGCTGTTCTCCAGATCGAGGGGAATAAACCGCAAGTGCCCCTCACCAAAGCGCTCAGTGAGTGCGCCCCAGCCCGGACGAATGGCATTGAATCCGATCGATAAGCGGGGAGTGACCGAGTGAAGCTTCACTTCGAGGACATCTCCTGGTTCAGCACCCTCAACCCAAATGGGTCCTGTTAACAAGTGAGGACCACCACCAACCCGTCGCTCGGCTGCTAAATGCTGACAAATATCTAAAAACTCTGGCGGCACAAAGGCTGGTGGAGCCTGATCGTAAATGTTCAACCCTGAAAAGGTTTCAACCGCGATCGTATCTCCAGAATGAACGGTAAGAGCCGGTTTGAGGTCAGACGAAAAGCCACCAAAATGAACGGTCTCTTTTGTTGCCTTCAGGCTATGGTGCGCCATACATCACCCACTATTTGTGATCGAAACGGTTTGGCTTGCCTCTCAGCTTGCATAATTTAATCGCCACAGTAAACAATCAAATCAATTTCCACATCACCTAGACCAGCCAACCCCAATACGCCAACGGTTGTTCGACCGGGTAGCCGCCCCGGTGTGCAGTAGGAGGCGTAAATCTCATTCACCACCGCATAGTCTCGAAAGTCTGTGATGAAGATGCGAGCCATGACAACCTTATTGAAATCGGTGCCTGCATGGTGAAGCACCAGTTGTAGATTCTCCATCACCCGCTGCGTTTGTTCAGCGATCGAGCCTCGAACGACTTCGCCCGTGTTAGGGTCTTCTGCCAATTGACCCGTGACAAACAAAAAGTCCCCAGCCCTCACTGCATGGGAATACGGGGCAACAGGGGGCAGCGTATCCGGTAACGTAATGTACTCCAGCACAGTGTTAAACCACTCCAATACGAATATAACGATCTAAAAATTGGCGCGCGCGTTGCGTTTGCGGTTGTTTGAAGAAGATTTTTGGATCGCTGCTCTCGACAATTTCGCCCTCATCCAAGAAGACGACTCGACTGGCAACCTCTGCCGCAAATTTCATTTCATGGGTAGCAATAATCATGGTCATGCCGTCCTGCGCTAGCGATCGCATGACTGCCAGCACTTCGCCCACCAGCTCTGGATCGAGCGAACTGGTAGGTTCGTCAAACAGAATCACGTTTGACTTCATAGCCAGTGCACGCGCGATCGCTACCCGCTGCTTTTGTCCTCCCGACAAGCGAGAGGGGTACGCATCTCGCTTGTTGAGTAACCCCACTTTTGCCAAAAGTTGCTCTGCTTCGGCAATTACCTCATTTTTCGGTCGCTTTTGTACATGCACAGGCGCTTCGATAATATTCTGCAGCACTGTCAGGTGAGACCACAGGTTAAAGTGCTGAAACACCATACTTACTTGTGTTCTCAGCGTCGCCAATTGGGCTTCCGACATGGGGCGATCGCGTCCTCCACGGTGGTGGTAGCCCATGCGAGTACCGTGCAGCAGCACTGTTCCCACATCGGGTCGTTCTAGCCAGTTGATACAGCGTAGGAGTGTCGATTTGCCAGAACCGCTAGGTCCCAATAAGCAAACGATTTCAGACGGCATGACCGTGAGGTCGATCGCGTTGAGTACCCGCTGCTGACCAAAGGTTTTGGTTAGCCCTGTAACCTGAACGGCTGGTACTACCGTCGTTGGAGTATTGATCATTGCATCAGTACCGAGCATAGAGATTCCTTGCGAACTCAAGCCGCTTTACGCCAGATTCAGCCACTAAGCATACAGCCCAGTACAATAGTGCCGCTGTAATGAAAGACTCAAATGGCACAAAGGCATCGGACTGAACTGCTTTCGCGGTGAAGGTCAACTCTGGCACAGTGATAATAGCCAGGAAGGACGAATCCCGAATGAGTTGGATGAGTTGATTACCAAGTACCGGAGCCGCTGTGACAAGCACCTGCGGCAAAATGATGCGACGGAGCAGCTTAAACCCAGTAAATCCACACGATCGCGCCGCTTCCGTCTGTCCACGTGGCAGATTTACCCAGGCTGCCCGCAAAATTTCGGCAACATAAGCTGCGTTGTAAAGCGCGGTAACAAGTACGGCTGTTTGCCAACTGTCTAGCGTGACCCCTAATGAGGGTAAGCCGTAGTATACCAGGTACGCCAGCATTAAAAAGGGGATGGCTCGCGCACCTTCAACCAGGGCTTTGGCTGGCAAGCGGACAAACTTTGCACGGGATACCAGCGGCAACACAAGCACAATGCCCAGCAGAAAGGCGATCGCGGTGCCGACAACGCAGATCCATACGGTATTCCATAACCCCGTTGCAAAGGCAGGAGCCTGCTCCCAAATGACATCAAACCGTAAGTTCATAGCAGCAGGTTACACCAGTTCATAGCTTTGATGCAGCCGCAGTGTCAGCAAACGGCTGAGAAGAGAGACGGCTACCAGGACTAGAATGTACATCCCCATACCGATCGCAATGGTGGAAAGCGGTTCATAGTTGCTGGCAGCTAATTTGCTTGCACGTCGGGTTAAGTCATCAATGCCAATAATCCCGATCGCAGGACTCGCTTTGATAAGCAGCGTCGCTTCATTAGTGAGATCGGGAATGCTGGCACGCCAAATTTGCGGCAGGGTAATCCGCCAAAATGCCTGCATAGATGTCATGCCAACCGCTTTTGCTGCATCCAACTGTTCGATTGGAAAGTTAAGCATTGCCGATCGCCAAATCTCGCTATTAAACGTAGAGGTATTGAGTGCCAGCGCAATGACCCCAGCCACAGGTGGATCAAGATTAATACCCGTGACGGGCAACCCAAAGTAAAACAGCATCACTAGCAATGGCAGCGGCAAACTTCGCAGAAAACTGACATAAACTGCAAGTATGGGTGCGAGAACCGGAATCCGGTTGACTCGCACGATCGCAATGCTTAAACTCAACGGCATACCCAAGACCCAGGCGAAGCAGGAGAAACTGAAGGTGATCAGTGCTCCACCTAAAAAATAAGGAATGTTTTCCATGATGGAACTCTGATGTGCGATGGAAGGTTGATGGAAAGGGTGGCGACAGCAAAGGAATAAGAGTTTAATACCAATGCAAAACGTGCTGACTACAGAGTTCCCCAGTGTGTAACAAGGGCAATGTATTAAGTACCTTGCATCTGCCCTTTCTCGTACGCTCACCGTAAGGCTACCGTATACACAGAAGTCTTTTGCTTTCGCATCCACATGATTGATCCTGCCTCCCCCTTCTAAGAGGAAGTGGAAGACCTCTTAAAGAGATTGAAGGGAATCAGGTCGAGTTTAAGCCTCTAACCCAACGTGTATCAGCCTCCAGGCTATTGAATCCACAACCTTAAGCAGGTGGAATAACGGGTGTATCGGGCAAATCAAAGGTTACTTTCAGCCATTTTTCCTGCAACGCTTTCATTTCACCACTTGCTTTCACCTTTGCCAAACCATCGTTCAAGACATCCAGCATTGCTTTATTGCCTTTTTTCACTGCCCAAGATGCATAAACCTTAGGACCAACCTGTCCACCAATTTCGTATAAGTCGGGCTTTTCGCTTACCAACCGCTTAAGCGCCACAATATTGTTGAAAACAAGATCAACTCGTTTATTGAGCAAATCTTGATAGGCTTCTGCAAAAGCACTGTACTCTTTGACATTGCCGACCTTCAAACCCATTTTTTCCAACTCAGGTTCGGCATGGCTTTTCAGCACTGCTGCCGTAATGCCCCCCTGCTGTACCGCGATCGTCTTACCAGCGAAGTCTTTGGTGCTTTTGATGGTGGTATCACCTTTACGGATCAGAAAGAAGTTGGTTAATTCTGTAATTGGCATTGTAAAGTCAACAACTTCAGCCCGTTTCGCTGTAATCCCGATCGCTGAATTGCTGGCAGTATATTTGTTTGAAGCAATGCCTGCCAAAATGCCCTGAAACGGCAAAATTTCTTGCTTGATTTTGAGTGACTTTTCTTTTGCAATCAGATCCAATAAAGCTTGGTTATAACCGACGTGCTGACCGTTCTCTAAAAAGTCAAACGGTGGATAGTCATCTTCAGTTGCCACGGTAATTTCGCTGGACATCCCCGCCGCAGACGGTGAATTACTGACTTCTGGCGCTTTACCACAAGATACTATGACCAGGCAGGTCACTAACATTAGTGAAACCCAGCTCAAAAAGCCCCGGCGTTGAAATATCCCTCTCCAGCGATCGCTCACGATTACAACTCTCTTGCAACGAATGTAATCTCGTTAAACAATGAAGACCTGGTTTAATCTGTAGTCTGAACTACATTCACGGTCTTTAACGTCCAAAACGATCTAAGTAAGCACTATTTAGTCAAAGAATATTGTTGCTCAAGTTGAAGCGGATTAAGCAAAGGTTGGGGCTGGAGGAGGGGGGAGCAGAAAACAGTAAGGGCGATTGTGGCCGCTAGCAGGATGTTACAGACAGCAGCAACGATATAACCGCATTGCCTCTGATGCTGACACTAGCCCGCTCAACAACAATAACGATGCCATCTTACTGTAGCGAAAGACATATCGGATACTGCTCCTAAAGCTACTTAGTGATGGCAACTAGTTGCGAACTAAAATTGCTTTGGTCACTTACCGCTTTCCATCACTCAATAACTCATCGCATTGCATAGCAGGGAGTATGATCGCTCCACCGCAAACGTCTATTCTTGAAGTCTCTGTGCTTTGTAAACGGTTGGAATTGCTATCGTCATTAACATCACCAGGTTTGCCATCCAAAACAGTACAACACAAACAAAGCCTACTAATGCCAACGGGGATAATGATAATCGAGTGAATCCATCTAGTAATTGCCACAATCGAAAAGCGGTGTAACAAAAACCAATCGGCACTACGGTACTAGGGACTAACCACTGACTGAATATCCGCTCGGAGACTAGCTGCACAGCAACAACTAATAGGTAACTCCCCCAAAACGTTAATGAGGAAGGTTGTTTCCAGCCCTGAAAGCATAGGGCGATTGGTAATAAAACCCCGGTCACTAAAGCCAATTTGACCCACCACCTTAGAAATGACCATTGCTGTTCACTAAAGGCAATTTCGGCTGAAAAGGGGAGACGCTGAGCTTTAACACCAAAGCCGTAGCCGATCGCTAAACTAGTTGCAAACAGCATAAAAAGTGTAATAACTAGTCCGTTATCAACTGTCATAACGCCCTCTAAATCTAACTAACAGGTCTTTTCATCCCAGTGGTTGCAACTGCTGGCATAGAAACAAAACCCATCTCTGCGGTTTAAAGCAAGTATAACTAAGTCTGCCTTTGCAGACTTAGCTACAGTAGGCGTGGTTTCATGACATATATTTCATGACATTCAGCAGCCGAAGAGAACGTTAGGACAAACATAAATCTTGAAACGTCCTTTAAACAAGGGCTCCGTTTCATCCCTCATCCTTCATCCTTTTGCTATGAGACTCACTTGAAGACAACGTGCCCGTCGATCGCACGTATCGCCAGGCGGTTAGCCAGGCATGACCTACCAACGCTTCTTTCCTTCCTCTAGAGAATCAACTCTATCCTCATAAAGGGGAAGCCATAGGCAAGGGGAGCGTAATTTGCAGTATGTAAAGAGGGGGGTGGTATTACTTTGTAGTATGTAAAAAGGGTAGTGTGTAAAGAGGAAATCGGTAGATAACGTTGCTTTAACAGAGCTTAACGCAATGATGTGCCACCCTATAAGCGTGTGCGGGCACTCTAAGGGAGCACTCAGAGCGATATGACTGTTATGACATCACAAAGGACGACCCCCTTGACGCGCAGACGGTTTACTCAGCTTACGATGGCTGCCTTGGGGTTTTTCACGTCTTTGAGCGCCGATCACGTACAAGCAATCTCTGGTTCCAAACTGTCGCTTGGGCTAACTGGCCTCAGACGACCCACAAACTTAGGTACAACGTTCAGTCAACTTCAATGCCACTACATGGGGTTGGACTATCGGGAGACATTTCGTGCAATTTGCTCTCTAGGGTTCAATCGCATTCGGCTGTGCAGCTACTGGCACGAAATCGAGCCAGTTGAGAATGAGTTCGATTTCACGGCGCTGGATTGGTTGCTAGACGAAAGCCATCGACACGGCATTGAAGTTGTCTTAACTGTTGGGATGAAAGCGCCACGTTGGCCCGAATTTCACTTTCCTGATTGGCTTCATGCCCGCCACGATACAGTAACGAACCAGGCAGCAGTGGATCTCAATCCTGCGATCGGCGATCGCGCTCTAAACTTCACCCAAGCAGTCGTCAACCATGTCCGTAACGCGCCAAATCTGAACTATTGGCAAATTGAGAACGAACCGTTTACACGGTTAGAAATTACCGCTGGACGCTATCTGAGCTACGAATTTGTGCAGCGCGAAACAGCCTTGGTGCGCTCCCTAGCAGCACCGAACCAAAAGCTCGTGATGACAACTGCCATTAGTTTGCCGGCTGCTGACTTGGCAGAGGACGATCGCGCCTTCCAAGAAAGTATCAACTTAGCCGATGCTGTGGGAATCAACGTTTACACCAAAGTTCCTGCCGGAGGCTCGCTCTCTTATCTGCAACCGCAGCCACCCTTCTGGCAAAAACTTAAGGAATGGCAAAAAAATCTTGCTCATCACGAAAAAGAAGACTGGATTGCTGAAGCGCAAGCAGAACCGTGGGAGCTGAACCAATTAGTTGCGATGGCAAAAGCAGAATACCCCAGCAGCACACCTATACGCACCAGTAAGTTGGTGAACTCACTGACTGATTTAGGCTACGGCACCGTTATGCTATGGGGTTGCGAATATTGGTACTGGCAGAAGAAAAACAACCGTAACCTCTGGTGGTGGACAATGCAACAAATTATTGAAGCGTAGGAGCGCGCAACAAACCTCTGAAGAGAACCAGGATACTTAATTCTCTTTAATAAGCGCAGATAGGGCTTCGTTAGAGCCGCTTAGTTGGATAATGGTGCCCCTACGCCACCAAGACCTGGCTGTATCGGTACTGATGTTCCAGTTGTTCCAGTCTGAATATCTAGAGTTGTTGGTGCTGGTGTTACTAAGGTTGGAGGGGTAACGATCGGCGTCTGAACTGCTGGTGTTTCCGTAACCGGATTAATTGGTGTTGGGGCTGGCTGCACTACAGGCGTTGGTGGCATCACCGGGTCAGGACGAGGTGCTGGAGCTACAATTGGAGCCTGCGGTGCTGGTGTTGGGTTACCGGGTGGGGTAACGCTAACTGGAGCCGGACTTGCTTGTGACGGTGTTACCGGGTCAGGACGAGGTGCTGGCTGTATTGGAGCCTGCGGTACAGGAGTAGGAGTGGGTGGTGGCGTTACTACCACTGGTGCTGCTGGTGCTGGTCGCTCTGGAATTGGCGGTGCTGCTGTCGGGCTGGGCGGTGGCGTTACCGGGTCGGGACGAGGTGTTGGCTGTATTGGAGCCTGCGGTACAGGAGTAGGAGTGGGTGGTGGCGTTACTACCACTGGTGCTGCTGGTGCTGGTCGCTCTGGAATTGGCGGTGCTGCTGTCGGGCTGGGTGGTGGCGTTACCGGGTCAGGACGAGGTGTTGGCTGTATTGGAGCCTGCGGTACAGGAGTAGGAGTGGGTGGTGGCGTTACCACTACTGGTGCTGCTGCTGGTCGCTCTGGAATTGGCGGTGCTGCGATTGGATCAGGTGGCGGCGTTACTGGGTCGGGACGAGGTGCTAGCTGTACTGGTTCGAGCGGCGTAATTGGGGGAGGTACTGCTGGAATAGGGGGTGTAGGCAACGTTGGGGAAGCGGGGGGAGTGATAGTAGGCTCAGAAGTCGCTATCCCACCAACAGTCCCACTTGAATTAGGTAATGGTAGTGCGATGACGGGCTGCACTGAAAGGGGTGCCGCTACGTTCACGCTTGCATTGTTAGGGATACTAAGTTGGGCTGGCAGCGTAGTTACCCCTGACTGGATAACTTCACTAGGAGATGTAAACGCTTGAGCAGCTGGATTGGCAACGAGAGCTTGTCTAGCTGTAGACAAGTCAAGACCAGACGGAGTAAGCGTTACCTGATTCGCAGGGCTTGGTGTTACCGCCGTTTGAAGACTAGGGGCTGGACTCAGGCTGATAAAAGCAGGATTTTCAGACACCTGACCAATAAGGGGAGCCTGTTCTCTAACAGCTTGAGCCGTTTCTGCCTGCACTGCGGCGATACCAGGATCAGCGCTTGGTGTGGCGTTGCGTAATGGTAAATCCAGATCTTTAACTAACTCACTGGTCTGGTAGAAAGTGTTCAGATCAAAGTTGTAAACCTGGACAATCTGGTCTTGAACAATGACTGCCATTTGTCCCGCTTTCAGCGTTTGAGCCTGCGGGTTTTGTTTGTTTGACACTTCAATACGACTGTTGGTAAGCGCTCCAACGATCGTCGTGTTGGTATCCTCGTTGTAGCGAACAAAGAGCGCCGAACCACGTATGCCAGCCGCTGCATTCGGTGTACGAACGTTTGTCCGTCCTTGACCAGGGGGAATCAGCAGCAGAGCTGTGCCGTTGCCAAGGTAAAAATTGCGGGTGCGAGGGACAAATTGAAACAGTGCCCGTTCGCCAATTCGTGCTAAAGAATTGTCGTTAAAGCGTAACTCTGCAAAAGACCGACGAGCCGTTGCCAGAGAATCACCGGGGGTCATTGTGTCAGCCTTTTGAGCAGCCCGAGTAACCCGATTTTTTAGGATGATCTGCACTTGATTGCGAAGTGCCTGCACTGTAGCTCTAGTCAAAGGGGTTTCAGCACTAGCAACAGGCGGCAAAGCCAGTATGCCAGTACCAAATAAGCTCAATGCGATGATCAGGGAAAATCTGCGAGACATAATAGCTCCAAGCATTCAGCGATCGCATTCTGGCAGCGGCACTTTAGCCACTTAATCAACCATTCGAGCTGCTGTTCCTTCATTGATATAGGGTCAATACAGTGGTTTTTGTTTGCAGTCACTTAACCCAACATCTGCATTTGTAGGACTAGAACCAGCCAATCTAAAGCTAGGGCTCTGAAACTTGCTGATCTAAAAAACTCTGTAGTCTAAAGGGTTACTACTCTACAAAACATTTTTGGCACCAGGCTCAACAGACTCAAAAGGAGTATTTTTGGGGTTTAAACAGATTTGCGTATTTTCTCGTAGACATTTTTTAGTGTACGAGCGTGCCTTAATTAAAGCAAGTGTAAAGCGATCTGACTACAAGCTTACTTTTCTTATATTAACAATATGTTTAACGCTCGAATAATCCCCAATTCGGGCGATGGCAGAAGGGCGATTTCGACAGCCTAATAACTTAGGTTAGTAAAATTTTTTCTAAAAATTCAGTCTACCTCTAGTGTTAAACGCACAAGAGTTACTATTACCGGGCTTAAATAGATTCAGTAGTTCTACGGTTCCTGATTTGCAGACTCGTCACTCACCGACCATTTTGAGGCTTTGTTTACCCCCCCGCTTGGCAACCTGGCAACAACTGATCATCTGGAGCAGTGTCTTGCTTAGTAGTCCAGCCTGGTCTACGCCCCAACCCCCTACATATCCCACGCTCGATACTGACGCTGTACCAATGGCGCCTCAAGACTCGATCGCAGTCGTCTCGCCACATTCGTCACGCCAGTTGCCGACCGCCACTGCTTCATCTCCAGTGGCTTTACCGCAGTTGGAGTGGTCTACGCCCCAACCCTCTTCTATACGCTCCACGCCTGATACTGACGCTACACCAAGGGCGGGTCAAAGCTCGATCGCGGTAGTCTCGTCACGTTCGTCTCGCCAACTTCCGCCAGCCACTGCTTCATCTCCAGTGGCTTTACCGCAGTTGGAGCAACCACACGCACAACGTAATCGAGCCGCAGCACTTTTGCCGCTCCAACCTGTGCAAGATAGGCTTGCAGCCGAGACCGCTGAATCTGTTACCTCCTTCGCTTTTTCTGAGCCAACAACAGTGATGGAGAAGGCACTGGCTGGGGTGATCGCCCAGAGTAACAGCCCCTCCTTGGCGCAAAGTGACAGCAACCCGCCCACTTCCGTTTTCAATGATCCTGAGCTGGGTGTGCTGCGCTTGCAAGTGCCCAAAACTCAGCAATCTGGGACTTCAGCAGACGGGACTTCAGAGCAACAAGCACAGACAGCAGCACGATGTGCATCGGGAGTTGCACTAGACCCAGAACTTGGTTGTCTGCCGATACAAACAGTGCAACCCCCACCCCCATCCCGGCAACCACTGGTCTACCTTGTTGGTCGCCTCGACTACTTTAGAAGCAGCAACGTTTTCTCGGCGATCGATCCGGTCGATGATGGCTTGTTCAGACCTGGTTTGACTCTTTTTACAGCACCAGCATTAGGGCGCAATACCTACTTTATTGGTGCGATTGACGGCAATTTGATTCGGTACAACACGCAATCCCAAATTGATTACAACGAGCTACAGTTCCGGGCTGGCATTTTTCAACGGCTGTCACCAACCATGTTTGGTGAAATTGGTTGGACTAATCAGCAGCTTTTTATTGCAGGCAGCAAGATTCCAGGGTTGCCGATCGGAACACGCTTTTTAAACGATCATGCAGTTCGGCTGGAGCTGAGTCGTCGCGATCAGCTCAATAAACGACTCTTGCTCAGTACGTTTTACCAACTGCGGCTAAGTTTCGCTGACCCCGACAGTCGATCGCGGGTACTCAATTCCTTTATTGCTTCACTTAGCTATAATGTGCAGCCCAACCTCCAGGTCGGACTTGACTATCAATTTGCGCTAGCGAACTTTACAGCCATCAGGCGAGACGACGAATATCATCAGTTGGCGGCTCGCCTGACCTATACAGCGTTTCGGAATACACAACTAAATATGTTTGTTGGCTACAGCTTTGGCAATTCTACTGACCCAGCAATCGAGTTTAACAGCCTGATCTTGGGAGTGAGCCTTTCGGTAAATTTAGGGCTTTTTTGAGAACAACTGCTGATAGGGTGCGTCTACATAGGCAAGTGTAGTTCCGTCGTTAACGAAACAAGTTTTTACAAAGATAGGTTAGGCTTTGGCGGTGAATTAGCTCAAGACTCTCTGGAATTGCTTTGCATGGCTCAGTAGAGAGAGTCAGGTAGTGCCTTTACGCATTCGCCGTGAGCTGTCTTTTTAATAAGCAACCGATCAAGCACCAGACTGCTTTTCTGCAAGGACATTCCTGCAAGGGAAAGTGACAGAAAAGGTGAGTAGTGGAAAGCAGGCATTATGTCCCACCTCATGTCGTTGCTGTAATGGTGTTGCTAGCGATCAATCATCAGGGGAATCTACCTTCATGGATCAACTTGTTAAAGGTAGTGCTCCGGAGTCGCTTTTATGTTGACTATTTCTAAATTGCGTGGTGTTGAAGGCAGACCAAGCCGCCTTCTGCTGGTCTTTGTCTGTACGTTGTGGTTTGTAGTAGTTACTCAATCGTCGATCGCGGCTCAAGCTTCTACAATCAATCAAGCCAGAATTACTCAAGTGCTAGACAGCCCCCAGGTGTTCATCCAAAACAGACAAGCAAAGGTTAATGACTCTGCAAAAAGAGGGCAGCGCGTTCGTACTGGCAAAGCACGGGCACAGCTTACATTTAACACGGGCGCGATCGGGCGCTTGGCGCAAAACTCTGTCTTAACTGTTGGGCAATGTGCTCGTCTCCAGCAGGGTGCGCTGTTAGTGAACGGCGCCATGAATGGGTGTACTGCCTCCGTTGTTGCAGGCGTGCGTGGCACAACTTACGTGCTAGAAGCGAATCGTGGCGACACAGGCATCAAAGTTTTGGAAGGAGAGGTGGTAGTGTCACAGCGGCAAGAACCAAATGATACTGAACCGACTACGGGCAACAAACAATTCTCTCTGCCTTCGGCGCTGCCAAAACTGCCGTCCTTTCCCAAAAATCCTGCTTCCAAACCGTTGCCTAAACCTCTGGAGACGATCGACATTCTCCCCACGGAAGCAAAGCAAATTGTGCTGAAAGCAGGTGAAAAAGTTACCATTAGCGCTACTGGAGCCTTAGGACTGGTCGAAAAGCTGACCCAGGGAGATTTCACTAGCCTTCTGACGGGCAATCTCTTTAATGGGTTTACTAATCAGCTACCCGGCATAGCAAAAATCCAGGCAAGCTTTCAGCAGTTGTTTCCAGGCGTGCCGTTCCCTGTTCGCTTACCGAGCCTTCCTACTCTCAGGCTGCCAATTCGTTTGCCGTTTCGTTTACCGTTTTAGAGGTGGGGGGAGAGAAGGTAGAGGGCAGAAGGCAGAAGACAGGAGGTAGGAGGTAGAAGGCAAAAGCTGAAACCTTATAGCTAATTGCTCAACCAACTCAAAACTCTTCCACTCCTTCACTCTTTACCCCTTTACTCCTCCCACCCCTTCACCTTTCTACCTCTCTACCCGCATCACCAATGACTCAAACAAAACGCCGATGGAGGGTGAGCCCTGCCACGATCGCGCCTGTGCTCATCATTAGTTGGGCAGTCACAAGTGCGATCGCTACGGGGTTTAACTTTCGACCGCTGGTGCTGTTGGAGTTGCAGACTCAGGCGCTCTTTTTTCGGCTGAGGGGTGAAGTAGCGCCGCCACCAGAGCTTGTGATTTTGGCGATCGACGACGATTCACTAACACGGGGGCGAGATGCTAAGGAGTTGAAGGAACTAGCGTCAATTCGCTCTTGGCCTTGGAGGCGGACTGCTTATGCAGAGGCGATCGATAAAATTATGGCAGCAGGCGCTCGATCCGTTGCTGTTGATGTGCTGTGGGATTTGCCAAGCGAACGTCCCGCTGATGATCAGCGTCTCCAGCAGACTCTAAAACGCTATGCTGGGCGCGTGACGCTGGCAGCAATTCATGCTACGTCCGAGAGCATTGGGGGTGGTTTAGATCAATTGGTTTATCCCGATCCCATGTTTCAAGTTGACCCTAAAGCGATCGGGCTTATCAATTACTCGCCGGAGCCAGATGGACAGCTTCGTCGCTTTGCTAGTGTGTACCTTAACCAGATTGATGCCGACTTGCGACAGTCAAAGTCCGACCTGCTCTCGTTTGATGAAGCGAGCTTACAAACATCAAAACTCCCGTTTAACGCACCAAAGGGTGACTATATATTTTTCTACGGTGGTTCAAATACGTTTGCAATTGTTCCGTTTTGGACCGTACTCTACCCTCAAAACTGGGAACGGCTGAAGCAGGAGCAAATCTTCAAAGACAAAATTGTCTTGATAGGACCGACGGCTGCCTTTTTACAGGATATTCACCCGACCCCCTTTGGCGATCTTTCTGGTATCGAAGTGCATGCTAACGCGATTGCCACCTTGCTAGAGGATCGGGCGATCGCTGAGGTTATGCCCGATCCAGCTTGGCGTGGTTTCTATCTGTTCCTTGCCCTTGCTGGCATCGGGCTAGCGATCGGTCAAGTCTCAAAACGGACAACGCCGCGCTTTGTGCTGGCGATCGTAATCGCGGGTGGCTGGTGGCTGGTGGGTTATGCCAGCTTTGTCTATGGCGGCTTGATTCTTCCCGTGGCGGCACCATTCCTCGCGATCTCGCTCAGTGGGCTTTTCTATCTCAGTACAGGAGCCGCCAATGACCAGCTTGAAAAACTACGCCTGCGCCGTACGTTAGAGCGCTACGTTGCCAAGCCGATCGTGAAAGAAATTCTCAGCCAACCGGAAGACTTCCAGGCGTTGCTGCAAGGGCGCAAGCTCAATGCTGCCGTACTTTTTTGCGACATTCGTGGCTTTACTACGCTGTCCTACAAGCTACCGCCCGAGACATTGGTGTCTCTGCTAAATACTTATCTCAATGCGATGGTCGAAGCAGTTGCCGCTGCCAGTGGCACGATCGACAAATTTATTGGCGATGCCGTAATGGCAGAATTTGGCTCCCCAGTTTCCTATGGTGAAGAAACGGATGCCATGAATGCGATTCGGGCAGCGCTGGGAATGCGACAGGCGTTAGCAGCCTTGCGATCGCAGTGGCAGCAAGAGGGCAAAACCTTGCTTTATCACGGCATTGGTATTAGCTATGGAGAAGTCATTGCTGGAAACATTGGCTCACTCCGCCGCTTGGAATATACCGTTATTGGCGATACGGTCAATGTTGCCAGCCGCGTTGAAGGACTGACCAAAAGTTTTTGGACGGATATTTTGATCACTGACGCGCTCTACCAACGGGTACAAGAGCACGTTGAAGTTGTGTTTGTGGGGGAACATTTGCTGCGTGGACGAGAAGATAGTCCTAGTCGTCTTTACAGTTTGATTGGGTTAAAGGGAGAAGCACCCACGCTCTATCATCAGGTTCACGAAGAATTGCGACGCTATTTGGGCTACATAGAAGCGACAGAATCTTGAGGCGATCGTATTTTAAGCGTGTAGTCGTCCGCCTCTCGTTAGCTCTTTGACTCTTGCAAAAGGCTTTGTACAAATTGATAAAGGTCTGCCTCTGATTGCCCCTGCTGCTGTTGCTCCTTCAGGTCAATTAAGCCTTGTGCCAGTTCGGTTGCCTGCTTTTTATAGGTGTTGTGTGCCACCAACAGATCGAGAAAGACCTCACGCTCAACCTGGCAGCGATCGGCTTCGTCAGTGATGTGAGAGGCGTAGGCAACCGAATCAACGTTGTACCGCAGTAGAAAAATCAGTGCGCCTGTCAATTGCTGCAACTGCTGCTGAAGTTTGCGTGTATCCAGTTCCAAGCGATCGAACGCTACCTGACCTTCAAGGCGTAACTCGACAATGGGCGCATCGGCAGCACGGATTTTACCCGACTGCACGGCTTGCTGCACTGTTGCGATCGCCATCTCTTCCAGTTCTTCTAGGCTTTCTTGCCCGCGTGCCGTTACCTTCAGCCGTACGATCGTTCGTTGCGTGTAGTCTTGTTTCAACTCAGCATGAATGCCCGATGCGTCTAGCGACACCAGATACACACCACGATCGAACTGACTTTCTTCCACATTATTTGCTTCGACAGAACCAGGGTTAAAAATCCAATCCTCCACAACGTAGTTTTTGTGGATGTGCCCCAGCGCAAGATACTCAACGCCGGCCTCTTTCAACGGCAGCAAATCGTTATAGCGCAACGCACCGTGATAGCGAGCAATCTGTCCTTCTAGTCCGTGGTGAAAAAGCATTACTGTATGAGCTGGAGCGGGAGGAAGGTCTTTGATCGCTGTAGCGAGAGAGGCGATCGCCGTCGGAGCCGATGCGCCATACCAGCAAGACCCTAAGACTCGCACACCGCAAGCCAGATCAATGTAGCCACCGCGCTTCGTTTCCCAGTCCCACGGTTCATACAGTGCGGTGCCATTTGCAGTCGTTGGCTCTAGCAGTACCAGCAAACCCCAATCGGATAAGTAGCGCAGCCAGCTTGTTTTGGTGCCATAAGGTGTGTTGTCGTGGTTGCCTTCGATCGCCAGCACTGGAATGCCTGCTTCTTTCAACTCTTGCAAGCAAAGCTGTGCCTGATTAAGAATGTTTGGCTGAATATGTCGATGCTCAAACAGATCGCCAGCCAGCACGACAAAATCAACCTGGGGTACGATCGCATACTGATACAACGCATCCTGAAACGCTAGATAAAAATCTTTGGTGCGCTCTTTGCTGTCATACCGATCAAACCCTAGATGAATGTCCGAAACATGAAGAAAGCGCGGCATGGCGATCGAGCGTTGGTTGTCAGAGCCAGTCTAACTGATTGTCTGTAGAGCGGCGGTCGCTTCTGACCGATCACACTACCTGTAGACCTGGTGCTATATAACATTGCTAAATGAAGAAACCACTTAGCGGACTTACTTCTGACCCTGATCACATCCTGATCAAATTGCAGTCAGAAACCGTTAAGTGGTTCAAAGAAGGCTTAGTTTTTATTTAGGTAGCAGCAAAACGCCTAAATAAAGCTGGCTTGAGGCACATAGTCATGTGCTTGCTCATCGTCTGCATCATTAGCGTGAGCTGTCTTACCATTCTTGCCATTGTGCGTGTGCCCGTTACCCTTACGCGGCTGAATCACGCCGTAGCCACCATGATTTCGTTCATAAATGACGTTGATTTCTCCCGTTTCACTGTTCATGAACATATAAAAGTCATGATCAACCAGCTCTAACTGCTCTAGTGCTTCCTGTGGAGTCATAGGAGGCATTGCAAAATATTTCGTTCGCACAACCTGACCCGGCAGTTCTGGCGATCGATCCTGCAGCAGATCTGCCGCTACTGGCTGATCACTCAAAGCCTCTGCTGTTTTCACAGGGGCGTGGCTCTGTGCCTGACGTTTCTCCTTATATTTACGAAGCTGGCGACTAATCTTATCGGCAACTAAATCGACGCTGGCGTAGAGGCTCTCGCTGCCTTCTTCAGCACGGACGATCGCACCATTAACATAGATAGTGACTTCAGCCGTTTGCTTAGAGTTGATCCGTGGATTTTTAGCAACTGACAAATGGACATCAACTTCAGTCGTTAAACTTTGATAATGGCTGACCGCCTTTTCGATCTTGTTCGTTACATACTCACGTAATGAGTCAGTAATTTCGATGTTTTTGCCCTGGATAACAAGCTTCATAAACGAGCTTCCTCCCCTGAAAAAGTGGGTTATCCATTCACCCTACCACTTTGTATTCTGCACGACAGTAGCCGTTAGAATGCTTTGCAACCTGTGATAATTCTTGATTAGGGTATGTGTTCTTTAAGCCAAAATTACGTTACAACCCCCTTGTTTTTTGCATGAATTTAAACCAGTGATCCAATCTGAGCCAGTAATAGTTTCTGCGGGGCAGTCCTTTAAGCGTCGCCATTGTCATCTATATAAAAGGAGTATTGTGCCGTATACGACGGCATGGGCATGGCAGCGATCGCTGGTAGACGATCGTCGGCACGACTCTCAGCTTGATGATGCACTGCTGCTGCTCGAACATCCGCCCACCTATACCTTAGGTCAAGGTGCTAGTCCTGCCTTTCTCAAGTTTGACCCTGCTCAAACCGCGTGGGATGTGCATCGTGTAGAACGGGGCGGCGAAGTAACCTACCACTGTCCCGGACAACTGGTTGGCTACCCTATTCTCAATCTGACTTACTATCAGAAAGATTTGCACTGGTATCTGCGTCAGCTAGAAGCGGTAATCATCCACGTCTTAGCCTTCTACGGGCTTAAAGGAGAGCGACTACCAGGTTTGACGGGTGTATGGGTAGACGAGCGCAAAGTCGCAGCGATCGGCATCAAAGTCAGTCGCTGGATTACTATGCATGGCTTTGCGCTCAACATTTGTCCTGACCTGAGGGGCTTCGATCGCATTGTTCCCTGTGGCATTCCTGACAAAATGGTCGGCTCACTGGCACAATTTAGACCAGCAATTCAATTTGAGGCAGTGCGAGATCAGGTGGCGATCGCCTTTGCTCAAGTATTTAATGTCGCACTAATTGAACAACCAGGAGACCCTCAAGCGCGCTGCTGAATCAACGTCTCGACAATCTCCACGAGCCGAGTGATATTTTGCTCTTGCCGTTTCGCTGTATCAGACTGCTGCTGCGTCAACTCCTTCAGTTCAGCAAAACTTGTCGTCACCACTTCCGTCAGGTGCCCAATCTAATCTGTCAACAGGTCGAATTTTTTGATGTTGGTGATGGAAACCTTGCTCGATCGCCTGCTTTTGCTGTTGATTCGATTGAGTTAATTCAGACGTTGCCTGTACCAGCACAGTGAGTAGCTGTTGCGTTATAGAATTTCCGCCCTCGTTATGCATATATCCCACCCAAGCCCTGTAAGAGCTTAATCCAGGCATAACAGGAACGAAGAGACAAACTTACCAACGCTCGATCCAACACAATTGTCAACACTGGAACAGAACAGCAGTGGCTTGATCGTCCAGCCTCTTATTGCCGCAAAAAGGTCAACAACTCGCGGTTTACTGTTTGTGGCGCTTCCTGCTGAATCCAATGTCCGCAATGAGGCACCAGCGTCAGCCGAAACGGCGCTTGAACCAGTTGGTCTAGTTCCTTAATTAAATTCTGGCTTAGGAGCGAATCTTCTTCCCCCCATAAAACTAAGGTAGGCGCAGTCACAAGGGCAGGTGTACGTCCAACGTCCTTCAACCAATTCCAGGGCGAGAGCATCTGGCGATAGTAGCTCAACGCAGCAGACAATGCCCCCGGTTTCTCCAGGGCTGATTGATACAGCCTCGTTTCTTCGTCAGAGAAAGCCCCCTTCCGAATTGCCTGCCCTTGAAGCAGGCTTCTCAAAAATTCCTTCAAATTTTGCTGAATGAGCCACTCTGGAACGCCAGGAACCTGAAACGCAAGTACGTACCAACTGCGGCGGAGTTGATCTAAATTGCTTACCATTTCTTGCAGGAAGCGCTGAGGTGGCGCAGCACTTAAAATCGCTAAACGGTTGAGATATTGAGGAAATTTCTGTGCTAGATGCCATGCGATCGTGCCGCCCCAGTCATGTCCCACAATATGAGCGCGTGCGTACCCCAACCCTTCGATCAAACCTTGAATATCAGCGCTGAGAGTATCTAAGTCATAGCCACTAGCTGGTTTATCCGATTCGTTATAACCACGCAGATCAGGCACAACAACCTTAAAGTGACGGGCTAACGCTGGGATTTGAAAGCGCCAGGAGTACCAAAACTCTGGAAACCCATGTAGAAGAATTACTAGATCACCTTCTCCTTGGGTCACGCAGTGCAGGCGAATACGATTTGTTTCAACAAAATGATGTTGCCATTCAGAAGACAGCGCAGTCATAGGGGCGTTTTGGTTAAGTGCGATCGAGGTGGGTCATAGAAAAACTACGGTGGTAGCAGTAGCAGTGCAAACCCTTCTCTAGCTAGGGTTTCTCCCTTAAACTCACCGTCACTGCAAACACATTTAAAGCCTAACACCTGACACGCTTTGCCAACTAGCGTAATCACCGATACAGCAGAAATACGGGCGATCGTCTAGTTAATCTGATGCGGCAGATGCATAGCTTCTCGACCTTGCATAAACAAGCCTGCAATGCTTACACAAACTAGCCGATATAGATTGATACCAGTAGGAAACTTAGTGCCACACTGGCTGAAGCTCTAGATGCAACGTGACAAAGTAAAGCAGCAAAAAAACATTTACAACTATCACCACGAGCATTAGTCACGCTCATCTCCCCCTACCTGATTCGGGGACAAGCTACACCTTTTTATAAGCACTGTGGCTTACTCGTTGGAAACGTGTTGTAAGCCAAGACGCAATCGCGTGTGCCATCAGTTCAACCTGAACATGCAAGTCCCAACAGGTAACTTAGACCATAGCAGCTTTGCCTCTTGCAGCCTCTTGCACGATAACCCTTTGGATGCTAGGAGTAAAACCTTTCACTTTCCGCTACCTCATCCTGCTATCGGGTGATTTAAGTCACAAGTTTATGAAGTTAGCGTAAAGTTTTGATGAAGTGCTCGAATTGATGTCAAACAGCGAAACATCCTGTAACACTTGCCTACACGGTTTTTTTACCTAGACAACAACCGTCATGCTGCAAGTGTCTCTGTTAGATCCCTGATCCCCAAAGCAAAAACTTCGTGATAGTCTGTTGCAGTTCTGACCTAAGGAGTACCTACGAAACGAGTACGAGCTACAAGACATGTCAATCAAGAGATATTTCAACTCGCTCTAATCTCGTCTGATCTTGCCCTTCACACACGGATGTATGAATCAAAAAGTTCTTAGTGGTCTAACTGCCACCCTGTTTATGGCAACGCTGGGTACCCCGCTGGCTAGCAGCGCTAACCCAATCGGCACGGTTGACCCAGTTGTTGAGGCAAACCCTAACCAAGCCTCCACTCATACTGTGACCCCTGAGCCAGCCTCAATTAACGCTGCTGTCAAAGCTGATCCACAGCCCTCTCAAGCAGAGCAACAAACTGACGAAGCAACTGCTTCTGACCAAACGTCGGCTCCAGATTTGACACCAACACGTGCAGTTGTGAAGCTAGGTGAACAGCTTCAGCCATCAACGGTTGCCAGCGCTGAACGCGAGACGATCGCTAAAGTCCAGGCACATGACCTAGCAGGGCGCAAAGCAGCAACCCTCTACGTCCGCAACATACCCGTCCTGACCTTAACTGGCTCTAATAGCGCGTCGGCAACAACGGTCAAAGCACCATTAGTGAAGATGGGAAGCCGACAAACAGACGCTACCGAGAACGCGATCGCCACTGCCAAGTCTCTCAACAGTGCTGATAAATCTTCAGCCACAACAGCAGAAGCTGCCGCTCAATCTAGCGAAGCAATACAGGCGAATGCCAACGTTGCCCAGAGTGATCCAGTGCTGAGAGCTGCCGCGATCGCCGCCAAAATCAATCAACTCAACCGAGATGGCGTGGATGCTAGCACCATCACCGTTAGCTGGAATGCTCAGTCGAGCAAAGCGACTGCAACAGACGAGCGGTATGTCATCAAAGCAGACAAAACTCTGATTGCTGTGATTGATGCCACCACAGTGTTACCAGATACAACCCGCAGCCTGGAGAAAGATGCACTTCAAGCAGCTAATCGCCTCCGACGGTTGCTCGGCAATGCTTCTCCTCTAAACAGCGTGACTGGGAAGCCAAACAACTGGTCGCAAGTTGCTGTAGGTGCCATTCGGCAAAAACTGAGCGGTATGGCATCGTGGTATGGTCCAGGCTTCCACGGTAATCCTAGCGCCAGTGGCGAACGTTTCAATCAAAATGCAATGACAGCCGCACACCGTACGTTGCCTTTTGGGACAAAAGTAGTAGTGACCAATATTAACAACGGTCAATCGGTAGTAGTCAGAATCAACGACAGAGGTCCTTTTTCTGGCGATCGTGTCATTGATCTGTCGGCTGGTGCTGCTCGTATGTTAGGACTCATTCAATCTGGTGTTGCGCCAGTACGCCTTGATGTCCTAGAAAACTCTCCAAGAGCCATTACAGCAGGCAACTAGAGCAGCGCATCAGTTGTAGGAATTGTAGGGCGAACCACAAACTAGCAGAAGCAATCTACATATGGCGACTCAACTCGATTCGCTAGGTTGATTCTGATTGTATTTGGTTGGTATGAAGTAGTAGCTGTAACATCTTGTGTATAGCTATCTTAGGCTTTCATATCTGTCGCCCTACCCCACCAATTACTTAGCTTGAGTTCAGCCGTTGTCTGTATCACTTACTTGACTCAATTTAGCTTGCTGGTACGGTTAGTCCTTTAAGCGAATGGACACTTTCAGAACTGGTAAGCCCTTTAGCTTGCACTAGCACACCAAAGTTTCCTAAGCCCATTGGGTTAATAAGGAGATGTAAGGCATCCCGTTGCCGTAGCGCGGCTTGGATGTCCTGCATAGTGCTAGCGGTAGACTGACTAAGCGCTGCCATACGATCGCCTAGCCCCAATGCCATTAAAAAAAGGCTTTGCTGCGTGAAGCCAACTCGTTTTAACCCACAGACCGCACCTTGCTGCTCTAGGGCAGTGAAATCAACGTGCGCCGTGATGTCTTGCTTCCCAATATGGATGTAGGGATTGGAATGGTGGGTGTGCTGGTAATAACATTGCAGCGTGCCCTGGGATCGCGTAGGGCTATAGTAACGAGCGCTCGTGTACCCGTAATCGATTGTAAGGACGTACCCCCGTTGGAGCCGCTCGGCAACAGTTTGCAGCCAGTCTAGCGCTGCCAGATTAACTTCACTGCGATAGCAATCAGGATACGGCTTAGCGGTTAAAGCAATACCAATACGTTCAAAGTAGGCTGCTAGCCGGGGTGTCGATAGTTCACCAGTCACTTCGCTAAAGTAAGGGGTATTGTTTTCGCCCTGCGTCGCCGTGACGTAAATCTCTTGTAACTGTCCTGATACCAACGAGATTTGATGTACTGGGAGAGCATCGACCAGCTCGTTAGAAAAAAAGCAGCCGACGATCGAGTGGGACGGTAGCGCTTCAAGGCTGCTCCAGCGAAGTTGAACATCAAGATCTTTTAGTGACATTGCCTGCCGCTGTTGTTCAGCAATAAGTGCGGCAGCACGCTCAACAATGATGTATTCGAGCGATCGTACAAAAGTTGGATGGCGATGCTGTAAGTAGCGGAGGATATCAACAGCTAATAATCCTTGACCAGCACCCATTTCGACCAAGGTAAAAGGCGTTGGACGCTGCATGATTTCCCACATCTGGACAAACTGCTCGGCTAGCAATTCGCCAAAGTCTGCACCGAGGTGAGGTGAGGTGAAAAAGTCGCCCTTAGCGCCGATCACGGCAGCATTGGTAGCGTAGTACCCATACTGTGGGTGGTACAATGCCAAATCCATATAGGTGGCAAAGGTAAGACGCTGTTGAGAACTCTCGGCAATTTGTCGAGCGATTAAATTGCCGAGAGCAGGGTTGCTGTCTTGTTCATCCAACTGTGCTGCCATAACCACCACCAAGAGCGGTCTTTATTTTGACACAGGCGAGCCATGCGATAGCATAAATAAGCCGTTGCCCGCAGACAGCATTCACAGTCATTCAATTGTTTCAACACTACACTCCAAAAATGGCACGAAGCGATCGCTACGATTCAGCTTGAGCTGCAAAGTTGCTCTCTCCAGAATCAAAGGTAATCGTAAACTGAGCATAGGGTTGAGACTGGTTCAAAACCTTAAGATAGGCTTCAGCGTCCGGGCGACGACGAAACCGCGTAATCGTGAGATGCTTTAAGTTGGGCAGCAGCTTGTGAACGACCCAGGGGGTCAGTTGATGTTGGTAGGTCATTATTTTCTTAGTGGCTAATGGTTTAACGCCTGGAGAAGGCTTCTAAGAGTGAGGTTATGGGCGGAACTGATGACGCTTAAGTAAGCGTCAAACTAGTTGACCGAACGTCCTGACAGACCCATAAACGCTACCTGTAGAATTATTCCCTCAGGTTCTCTACTATAGATAGCGGTTAATGCCTCAAACTGCAAAGCATTTTACAAAATGAGATGTTTTTTGGTACGAGCCTGTGCAATCGTGTGACTGCCGTACATTTATAGAGCTAACTTGCAGGGCAAGTTGCCTCAAGCGAAATACTGAAAGCGCTAGGACAACAAACAAAACTGTCTGCATTCGGATAACTGGCAGCAGGGTGGCTACAGATAACATTTGTAAGAAATAACGACGCGCAGATAGTCAGTAACCGCTTCTTACCAACTGTTAGCATACAGCCTATGACATCATGATGCCTCAAAGCTTCTTGCGGTGTATGAAAGCGTTCCTTATCTACTTTTAAATGACATGGCTTTATGCAACTCCCAGCAAGCTAGCAAGTAGTGCTTTCTGCGCGTGCATCCGGTTTTCTGCTTGATCCCAGACACGAGACTGCGATCCTTCAAGCACAGCATCCGTAATTTCTTCGCCACGATGGGCAGGCAAACAGTGGAGTACGATCGCCGCCTGATCCGCATCGCTTAAAAGCTGCTCACTAACCTGGTAGGGCTGAAAGATTGGTACGCGAGTTTCTGCCAGAGCTTCTTGCCCCATACTTGCCCAGACATCGGTGTAGATCACTTGCGCGTTTTTGACTGCCGCGATCGGATCGGTTGTCACAATAACTTCAGTTTTGCCGTTAGCGATCGCCTGCGCCTTTTGCACGACGACATCAAGAGGACGATACTCTGGTGGTGACGCAACCCGCACATTTACACCTGTCAGCGCACAACCCAGCATAAGCGAATGCGCCATATTGTTTCCGTCGCCTAGATAAGTCAGTGTTAAACCTTGGAGAGAGCCGAAAGACTCCTGCATTGTCTGCAAGTCGGCAAGCACCTGACAAGGGTGTTCTAGATCAGTGAGTGCATTAATGATGGGGATTTTGGAGTAGCTGGCAAAGGCTTCCAGGTCGTGCTGGTCAAAGGTACGGACGGCAAGAATATCGAGGTAGCGATCAAGTACCCGTGCTGTATCAGACAGTGGCTCACCGCGACCCACCTGCGTCACATTGGGGTTTAAGTCCAGCACTTGACCGCCCAGTTGGTACATGGCAGCTGAAAAGCTAACGCGAGTGCGGGTAGACGCTTTGTAAAACAGCAGCCCCAGGATTTTTTCGCACTTTGGTTTGAGGGTTCCCGCTTTCAATTGAGTTGCTAGAAGCAGAATGTCCTGTAGTTCTTCTGCTGTTAAGTCCGCCAGACTAAGCAAGTCACGTCCTTTCAGTGCCCCCATTCCGTTTCCTTCTCCAAGATTTTCTTCAAAACCGTACCAGATCTATATTCGTTCGCCTAGTAGCCCACTAATTTTATTTTGACGAAGCAGGCATTGTTTCAGAGTTTCTTTGGAGATCTTTCCAGAAAGTTACAAATCACCCAAAAGATTGTTGACAAAACACTGATTACTTTCACAAAAAAGCTAGGTCATAAACTTCTGTTTGTTCTGCTTCAAGCTTTCTACGGTTTAGACCTATTGTCTTTCAAACTATGTCAGCAAACGCTGAAACTGTAGCACTCAATACAGAAAAAATCTTATAGTTAGAAATGCGGAGTAAAACCGTATCAACTTTATATTGCCGAGGCTCTTTCAATGACTAACGTATTACAAACTCATGACCGTCGCTTAAATCGGCATCAAGACAGCATCATGGCATCCCTCGCTCATCGTTTGCAGGTAGCAAGAGCCACTAATAATGCCCGTTTAGTTGCACTCTTGGAGCAAGAGAAACAGCAGGTTGCGCCAGTACGATCGTGTGACGTAGCACCATCGCCACAAAGCTGGTGGCTAACCACTGTGCAGCGTATCACGCAAGGACTTTTTGGTGGAGCGTCCCTACAGGTCTGTGAAGTGGTAGATGGTAGCGATCGCTGGTGGGTTGCCTCTGACCCAAGAACCGGACAAGTTGTTTACGCCGATTCTGAAGCAGAAATGCGCCTGTGGATTGAAGAAAACTATCAAGGTCGCTGAATATACTGATCGCAGTTAGGCAAGGCGAAATGTTAGGAAAGCAAAATATTGTTTGTTCGTCCTAACAATTTTGTAGAAAACATTACTAGAAATCGTTCATCTCTCTCTTTATACCCCCTTTAAATTCAATTGTTAGGTAGGTCATATAGCCAGCCCAGATCATTGTGGAAGCAGCACAAGGTTGTAAGGCTACTTGCTATCGCTGTTTAGGGAGGGACGGAAGTAGGGACAACACCCGAAGGAACGCGCTTCATTCTTTTAGAGAGTACATGGAGCGTCATGATGAAAACGCAATGGCAACAATACAAAGAATTAGAGTTGCTCCCTGACAATGTGGCAGCACCGCAGACGATTCACTCGCCTCTTATGGCTGCGTTCGATCGACATTGGCGAGCGTGGCTCGATCAGCGTGCTAGGAAGCTTGATCATGAGTATCAGGTGGAATATTTAGAGCGACGGTTAACGTTAGTATGTGGGCGATCGACGACCACCGCTAACATATGGCGCAAGTGCTGGAGCCTCCTTAACACACCCCTCCAGCTCCAATCCTACCGCTCTACTCATTCTGAGCCAGAGATCCGGCGCACCTTGGATAAAATGGGTCAATCCTGGTGGCACGTTTATGACCCACGGACGGGTCGTACAGTTTATTTAGAATCTGAAGCGGATGTGCAAGTTTGGCTTGATGAGCGTCTTTATCACTAGCAGTAAGCTCTCAACGGTGATCTTTAAGCCATCATTGAACTGATCATGCCCGTCTCTAATAAATTCTTTGTAGATAAGTAGCTAGGTGTAATTATTTGTCAGACGCATTGAGACTTCACGTTCGACTAAGCGCCCTTCGGCTTGAGCGCTCTGGTCGAGAGCTCAAGCCGAAGTCTCAATCCCTTTTGTGTGAGCGGGTTGAGCGCAGTCGAAAGCCGGTCTCCAAGTGGTGCTTAATTTAGCCCTCCTACTTGGATGTGCAGCGGCAATTAAGAAGCGCTGCGATCGCCCACACTAACCTTCGATGAAGTCAATCATCTCGCGCATGGAGCCGGGTTTAGTCACTACCAGGATGGTTGAACCTGCTTCCAGCACTGTGTTGCCGTTAGGAATTGCCAGTGCCATGTGTGGATGTGGTTGATAGCCGATAATCAGTGAACCGGACGGAAAGCGCCGATCTTGCGCGATTTCGGCCACGCTGCGATCAACCACATTGCAGTTTTCTGGCACGGCTAGCTTCAGCACCTCAATCTGTCCTTGCTCAAAATGCATCATTGATTCCACCTGGGGATATTCGATCGCATTTGCCATCGTTGAAACCGCCAGGTCGATCGCGTTAACAACGTGCGTTGCTCCAGCAATGCGGTATGGCTCTGTGAAGTCTCGATGCCGCATTCTGGCAAGGATGTGGTGCACGCCGTTGTGCTTTGCCAGCATAATCATTGCCAGATTTAGAGCATCGTTTCGCAGTACGGCTGCCAGTGCATCTGCCTTACGAATACCGGCTTCGAGCAGCACTTCTGTATTAACCGCACTGCCTTCAAACGCCATCACGCCAAGCTGTTCGCGGGCATAACGGCAGGCATTCGGATCAATATCAATCAGTGCTACGGTGTGCCCCAGGTCTACTAATCGTTGCGCCAAACCTAAACCAACTAACCCTGCACCACCAATAAGTACGTACATTGCTTCAATTACGCTTTTGCATGAAGAAATTTTGGCATGGTTGGATGCCATGCCGAGCCGATCGTCAGCTCACTGGCAGTTTAAGCTTCTACTAAGTAAATGGTCATAAGTAAACAGGGCTTTTCGTAGGATGGGTTAGCAATAGCGTCACCCATGCTGCTCAAGGATTTGATGCGTTACGGTTACGCCCTTTAGCGAAACCATGCCGCAGGCTTTACACATCCTACGTTTAATTAGGGTGACCTACTTAGTGATAGCTAAGAAAGTGTTTGTAAATGCTGGTTAAGCAGGTTTCAAGTTCCTCGTTCGTCGGTTGTTTGTTAACCGCCTCAGCATCAACCGAATCATGACCACATAAACCATGCCTTCATGATTTTCAGG